>DXEU01000025.1 GCA_019114845.1 Candidatus Lachnoclostridium stercoripullorum
CAAAGAAGAAAACCTGGACAAAAAGTCCGAAGCAATGGAGAAGAAGGAGGCCAGCTTGGCCGCCAGAGAGGAAAAACTCTCAAAGAAGTCAGCGGAAGTGGAAGCTCTGTATGAGAAAGGAGTGCAGGAACTGGAAAAAATTTCCGGCCTAACCTCCGAACAGGCAAAAGAGTATCTTTTAAAATCTGTGGAAGAAGATGTCAAGCATGACACCGCTAAGCTGATCAAGGAACTGGAGACAAAGGCAAAAGAGGAAGCGGACAAGAAGGCGAAGGACTACGTGGTGACCGCCATTCAGAGATGTGCGGCTGACCATGTGGCGGAGACCACGGTTTCTGTGGTGCAGCTTCCCAATGACGAGATGAAGGGCCGCATCATCGGCCGTGAGGGACGGAATATCCGTACTCTGGAAACGCTGACAGGGGTGGAGCTGATCATCGACGACACACCGGAAGCGGTGGTTCTGTCGGGGTTTGATCCCATTCGCAGAGAGGTGGCGCGCGTCGCCTTGGAGCGTCTGATTGTGGATGGAAGAATCCATCCGGCGAGAATCGAGGAGATGGTGGAGAAGGCACAGAAGGAAGTGGAGGCCAACATGAGGGAAGATGGAGAGGCCGCCACTCTGGAAGTGGGAATCCACGGAATTCACCCGGAGCTGGTAAAGCTTCTGGGCAAGATGAAATTCAGGACCAGCTATGGACAGAATGCGCTGAAGCATTCCATCGAGGTGGCTCAGCTGGCCGGACTTCTGGCATCAGAAGTCGGCGTGGATGTACGCATGGCAAAGCGGGCCGGTTTGTTACATGACATTGGTAAATCCGTTGATCATGAGATGGAGGGAACCCATGTACGCCTGGGAGCGGAGCTGTGCAAGAAGTACAGAGAGTCCGCTACGGTGGTCAATGCGGTGGAAGCCCATCATGGCGACGTTGAGCCGCAGAGCCTGATCGCATGTCTGGTGCAGGCGGCGGATACGATTTCCGCAGCGAGACCGGGCGCAAGAAGAGAGACTCTGGAAACATATACAAACAGATTGAAACAGTTGGAAGATATCACCAACTCCTTCAAGGGAGTGGAAAAGTCTTTTGCCATTCAGGCGGGCCGCGAGGTCAGAATTATGGTTATACCGGAGCAGATCAGCGACGACGATATGGTGCTTCTCGCCAGAGAGGTTTCCAAGAAGATCGAGTCCGAGCTGGAGTATCCGGGACAGATCAAGGTGAACGTGATCCGGGAGTCGAGAGTGACCGATTACGCGAAATAAGTGAGAAAGCTCTATCAGATGGAAGTCTGGTAGAGTTTTTCTTGTTTAACAGGAAACTTTCTTACTTTTTTCGGTCAATTTAAAAAGTGGAATTGACTTTATGGCCGCGTGGCTTTAGAGTAGAGGGCAGGAGAGCGCGGGAGAGAGGAAGGAGAAGGTGCTTATGACAAAGAATCATTGGAAGAGACTGCAGGCCCTGGTGCTGGCCGGGGTACTGGCTGTGTGCGCGGCATTTCCGGCCATGGCGGAGAGCCGCAAGAAGATCACCTCCGTCAGCCTGGATGTGGAGTCGGAGATGCGCATCGGGGACGATATAGAGCCGTCCCAGGTGCAGATTGAGACGAAGAGCGACAAGTACTATGTGGGTGAGATCGATTTCACCAACGTGGGCTTTTACTGGTCGGCGGAGGATGTGCCCCAGATTGAGGTGTATCTCTACGCGGAGGACGGATATTATTTTTCCCTGAAGAACACGGACGTCCACCTGGACGGGGCCACCTATGTGAAGGCGATCAAGCCATCCGGCATGGATTCCACCGTCCTGAAGATCACCATGGATCTGCCGTCCATGGCGGGGCGGATGGACGAGCTGGGGACGATACAGTTCGGCAAGGACGGGCTGGCCACCTGGGATCCGGTGGAGGGCGCCGGATACTATGAGGTTCGCCTGATCCGCAACTCCACGGTGGTCGGGGGGACGCAGACGGTGAACGTCACCAGCGCCGAGTTCGGCTACCTGATGACCAAGGCCGCCAGCTACACGGTGAAGGTGAGGCCGGTGAGCCAGGTGAACTGGGAGAACAAGGGATCCTGGGCCGCATCCGCTCCGGTCTACGTGGACGCGGCGATGGCGGCACAGTTTAAGGAGGCCAGCCACACCCCGGGAGAATGGGTGAAGGACGAGACCGGCTGGCGGTTCCAGAATGAGGATGGGACGTTTATGCCGGAAGGCTGGCATCTGATCACCGGAAAGTGGTACTATTTCGGCGAGGATACCTATATGTGGGCCAACGCCTGGGTGAATACCGACAGCTTCTACTACTACGTGGGAGCGGACGGGGCGATGCTCAGGAGCACGTTTGTGCCGGGGACGGAGTATTACGTCAACAGCGCCGGCGTCTGGGTTCAGCCGTGACGCGGAACCGGTGCGGAGCCTGGGTTTAGCCGTGACGCGAGGCGATGACCCGGCGGGGCGGCACGTGCCTCGGCCGGGAGCGGATAAAATACGATAAATTTTTCGGAAGGTGAGAGAGATGGCAGAGGAGAGAAAGCAGGAGGCGCCGGTAAAGCGCCTGGAGAGAAACCTGAAATACGAGGGAAACATTTTGAATGTGTACGAGGACGTGGTGGAGGTCAACGGCCACATCGCCCACTGGGATTTCATTCACCACGACGGGGCGGCGGCTGTGGTTCCGGTGACGGACGAGGGTAAGATTCTGGTGGTGCGCCAGTATCGGAATGCCCTGAACCGGTTTACCCTGGAGCTGCCGGCCGGAAAGCTGGATGCCCCCGATGAGCCGAAGATCCAGTGTGCCTACCGGGAGCTGGAGGAGGAGACCGGCTTCAGGACGGAGAACATGGAGTACCTCATCAGCGTCAACACCACGGTGGCTTTCTGCAACGAGGCCATAGATATTTTCGTGGCGAGGGATCTGATTCCCTCCAGACAGCACCTGGATGAGGATGAGGAGATCAACGTGGAGGCCTGGGAGCTGAAGGATTTGGAGGAGCTGATCTACTCCGGGAAGATGACGGACGGGAAGACCATCGCCGGCATTCTCGCCTACGGGAGAAAGTACGGCCGCAGCTAGGCTGCGGAGAGCGGTCGGGTATGGCCCTGGAGCTAGGCCGCAGGATTCATAAGTGGGACGCCCCGCGCATATTCTGAAAAAAGAGTATGGGCGGGGCGTTTTTTGATGCGGAGAAGGTACGGGGAGTGGATTCTGGGAATGTTTGCGGCGGGGGTGATCCTGGGGACGGCGGCGGTGAACCTGGGCGGGGAGGATTTTCGGGAGCAGGCCGGAGGCATGGCGGAGGCGCTCTTTGCCGGGGCGCAGGCGAGCCGTGAGGCGTTCTGGGAGCTTTTGCGGATGACGGCCCTCTGCCGGGCGGGGGAGACGGCTCTTTTGTGGGCAGCGGGTTTCCTAGGGGCGGGGCGGATGCTGTGCTGCCTTCTCGCGGGCTGTGCGGGGGCCTGCGGGGGAGCGGTGCTCTCGGTGTTCACCTGGGAATTCGGGGCTGCAGGGCCGGCATTTTACCTGGCAACCCTGTTTCCCCATTTTCTGTTCTACCTGCCGCTGTGGCTGTTTCTGGCGGGGAGCGCCGGCCATGGGGGGAGAATCCCCGGGAGGTATCTGGCGGCGGGATTTCTCCTCCTGGGGGCGGGGATTTTCTGCGAAACGGCGGTAAATCCGGGAATTCTTTTAATTTTTTCGCGGTAAAAAGGATACAACATGTTGAGGAATGGGGATTTCCCGGCCAACATGTTGTATTTTTTATGTAAATCAACAGGAAAATGGAGGGAAAGTGGGAAAATTCTGTTTGATTTTGCGGGAAAATGGGAATATAATGGGAATACATATGGGATTTTTCCCGATCTTTGTGGGGATTTTGGTTCAGGGGGAACAGGGATGACTGAGGACATAAAAGATTTTGTTGTATATTTGAGGGAGGTAAAGCGAACATCGGCCAACACGGAGATGTCTTACCAGAGGGACCTGCTGCAGATGGCGTCCTACCTGAGAGAGAAGGGAATCACGGAGGTTTCCAAGGTCACCAGGACAAGCCTGAACTCCTACATTCTTCACCTGGAGAAGGAGGGGAAGGCTACGACGACCATATCCAGGGTGCTGGCGTCCATGAAGGCTTTTTTCCACTATGAGCTGAGCTGCGGGAGGATCCGGCGGGATCCGGCGGAGCTGATCAAAGCCCCCAGAGTTGAGAAGAAGCTGCCCACCATTCTCACGGTGGAGGAGGTCAACTGCCTGCTGGCGCAGCCCGGCGGCGAGGCCCCCAAGGAGATCCGGGACAAGGCGATGCTGGAGCTTCTCTACGCCACCGGCATCCGGGTGTCCGAACTGATCCACTTAAAGCTGGAGGATGTGAACCTGAATGTGGGGTTCATCACCTGCCGGGACGGGGTGAAGGAGAGAACGGTGCCCTTCGGGAAGGTGGCCAGGCAGTCCCTAATGGACTACATGGAGCGGTCCAGAAAGGTGCTCTTAAAGGGGAATGAGTCGGAGTGGCTGTTCACCAACTGCAGCGGCAAGCCCATGAGCCGACAGGGTTTCTGGAAGATCATCAAGTATTATGGGGAGAAGGCGGGGATTCAGGCGGACATTACGCCCCACACGCTGCGCCACTCCTTTGCGGCCCATCTCCTGAAGAGCGGGGCGGATGTCCACGCGGTCCAGGCCATGCTGGGGCATTCGGACATGGCCACCACCCAGGCCTACATGGCCTACTCCCGAGCGGGGGAGATGCGGGATGCCGGCGCGGGGGCTTATCCCAGGCGGTGACGGGGGCGGCGGACGATGTCTGTGCCCGGCCTGAGACGGAGTTTTGCGGGAAAGGACAAAAAGCATTGTATCCAGGGCATCCCTGTGTTAAGATAGAAATGATGTGAACAGGACCGGCGCGTTCGGAGGACGGCGGTTAAAAGGAGGATATATCAGGATGAAGAGTGTGGCGGATTATGTGAGAAGCATTCCGGATTTTCCCAAGGAGGGAGTGATTTTTCGGGACATCACTACCATTTTGCAGGATCCGGACGGTCTGCAGCTGGCCATTGACGGTCTGGTGAAGATGACGAAGGATGTGGAGTTTGACGTGGTTGTGGGCCCGGAGTCCAGAGGATTTATCTTTGGCGTGCCGGTGGCCTACGCGGAGCACAAGGGCTTTGTGCCGGTCCGCAAGAAGGGCAAGCTGCCCTGCGAGACCGTTTCCATCCGGTATGAGTTGGAGTACGGCACGGCGGAGCTGGAGATCCACAAGGATGCCATCAAGCCGGGGCAGAAGGTTGTGATTGTCGACGACCTGATGGCGACGGGCGGAACCATGGAGGCCATCATCGACCTGGTGGAGCGCCTGGGCGGCGAGGTTGTAAAGATCTGCTTTGTGATGGAGCTGGCTGGCCTCAAGGGAAGAGAGCGGCTGAAGAACTACAATGTGGACTCCCTGATCATCTACGAGGGAAAGTAAGACTCAGGAAATTTTGGGCGCGGCGGGCGGAAGTCTGCCGCGTTTTCAGTTGAGAGAAAGAGCTGCGATTGAGAGAATGGTCTGTGATCGAGAGGAAATGTTTGTTTGACGGGAAATACGGGAAAGGGGGAGAGGCGGGCGTGAAGATGACGACGCTTTGCTATATTGAGCAGGACGGGAAGTACCTGATGCTCTACCGCAACAAGAAGAAAAATGATATCAACGAGGGAAAGTGGATCGGCGTGGGAGGCCACTTGGAGGGGACGGAGAGCCCCGGGGAGTGCCTTCTGCGGGAGGTGAAGGAGGAGACGGGGCTGACCCTCACCTCCTGGCAGTTCCGGGGGATTGTCACTTTCGTGCCGGGGCCGGATCAGGTGGAGTACATGTGCGTCTACACCGCCGACGGATTTTCGGGGGACCTGCGGGAGTGCAGCGAGGGGGAACTTCGCTGGATCCCCAAGGAGGAGGTGGAGAGCCTCAGCCTGTGGGAGGGGGACCGCTTATTTATGCCCCTGCTTCTGAGGGAGGATGTGCCATTTTTCTCCATGAAGCTGGTGTATGAGGGGGATCGCCTGATTTATGCCGGATTGGACGGTGGGACAAGCCCCGCCGGGGAAGGCGGGAAGGCTGAGAATGCCGCGGAGAGAAGTGAGAACGCCGCGGAGAGAAGCGAGAACGCTGCGGAGAGAGCTGAGAATGCCGCGGGCAGAGTCCGGATAGCCGGCGGCCCGGAGGAAGGATGGAGGCTTGTATGGGAAAAATCGTTCTGCTAGTTTCCAGGGAGGAGATGATCTACCAGGCCCACAACATTCTCCAGGAAAAACAGTATGAGATCCAGGAGATGCGGGTGGTGAAGACGGAGGACACGGTGATGGAGGCCCGGCAGATGATCGCCGCCGGGGCCACCATCCTCATCGCCCGGGGCCTCCAGGCGTCCCTGATCAAGCAGTACACGGATATCCCGGTGGTGGAGATCGTGATCACGGCCCAGGAGATGGGGCTTCTGGTGACCAGGGCCAGGCAGATCTTGAAGAAGCAGAGGCCCCTCATCGCCGTGGTGGGCTTTAAAAACATGTTCAGCGACATGTCCTACTTTGAGACCCTCTACGACATCGAGCTGCGGACCTACTACGCGACCGGGGAGTACAGCCTGTACGACGCCGCCAAGGAGGCGGTGGCCGACGGGGCGGACCTGATCATCGGCGGCGACACGGCGGTGGCGGCGGCCCAGGCGGCGGGGGTGCCGTCCCTCTTTCTCTCCACCACGGAGGATTCCATCCGCACCGCTTTTTCTGTGGCGGAGCGGATGGATTTCGCCATGGGGGCGGAGAAGCGGAATGCGGCCCAGATGGAGACTCTGCTGGACAGCTCCATAAACGGGGTCATGCGCCTGGACGGGGAGGGAAAGGTTCTCTCCGCCAACCCGGCCATGGAGCAGATGATGGGGAAGGAGGAGCGGGAGGTCACAGGGAGCTCCCTGTGGGCAATTTTCCCGGAGACAGAGCGGGAAGGACTGAAGAAGGCCCTGGAGACCGGGGAGGAGAACTGCTCTTGCTTTCTGCGGATCGGAAATGGGGCCTATCTGGCGGATCTGGCCCCCATCGTGGTGGACGGCCATGTGGACGGGGCGGTGTTCACCTGCACCAGGATCCGCCCAAGAGCGGCGGCCCGGGAGCGGGACGCCGGGGGCAAGGACCGGCGGGGAACCATCGCCCGGGGGGATTTCCGGGATTTGCTCCAGGAGTCCCCGGCCATGCAGGCCTGCCTCAGGAAGGCGAAGCTCTACTCCCTGTCGGACTCCCCGGTGGTGATCCAGGGGGAGTGCGGGACGGAGAAGCGCCTGTTAGCCCAGTGCATCCACAACAACGGCGTGGGGAGCGCGGGGCCGTTTGTCCGCGTGGACTGCGGGGCCTTGACGGAGGAGGAGCAGGTGTCTCTGATTTTCGGGGAGAACGGGGCGGCGGCCCGGGCGGACGGGGGAAGCCTGTTTCTGGAAAACGGGGAGCTTTTGTGCCGGGCGGCCCAGGACTGTCTGTACCAATTGGCGAGACATCGGCTGCGCAGGGGAAAGGAAGGCTTTGCGGAGACTCAGGCGGATGTGCGGGTGATTCTGGGGACGGAGCGGTCCCTGGCGGAGCTGACCCGGGAGGGGAGATTTTCCCGGGAACTATTCTTTTCCGTGGGGGGACTTGCGGTGGAGATTCCGCCCCTCAGGGAGCGGGCGGAGGATCTGGAGAGACAGATCGACGACAGCCTCCGCGCCATGTGTGACAGGTACTCCCGCTATCACGTGCTGACGGCCGGGGCCAGAAAGGCCCTGCGCGCCTACTCCTGGCCGGGAAATCTGGCGCAGGTGGAGAACTTTATGGAGCGGCTGGTGCTGACGGCTGAGAAGCGCACCATCGGCGAGGAGAGGGTCAACGATCTTCTGGGCGAGCTCTACCCCAACATGGACGGGGAGATCCGGCTGGCGGACGCCGCCAGGGGCGGAAGGCCGGACCGGCAGCGTCTGGCGCTGCAGATGGCCCTGGAGGAGTGGGGCGGCAGCAGGGAGAAGGCGGCCCAGGCTTTGGGAATCAGCAAGGCGACCCTCTGGCGGTGGATGAAGAAATACGGAATGGAATAAATGAAATCAAAATGAAATAAAATCATTTCACAAATTCAGAAACTGTTCAGCTGTCACAAAAAAGTACCCTCATTTCATGGAAAATGTCTATGGAAATATCGCTTTCAGGCCGATATAATGAACTCGAAGCTGAGGGAAGGAACTGAAAGCAAAGATTCCCCGGCAAATAAAAAAGAAGAGAGGTACATGAAATGAAAGTTGGATTTATCGGATTAGGCATTATGGGCAGACCGATGAGCAAGAACCTCATCAAGGCAGGCTATGAGGTTGTAGTCAACGACTTTAATAAAAACGCTGTGGCAGACGTAGTTGCCTGCGGCGGCGAGGCAGCTGAGAGCAACAAGGAAGTGGGCGAGAAGTGTGACGTGGTGATCACCATGGTTCAGAACTCCCCGCAGGTTAGATCCGCACTGTTGGGCGAGGGCGGCGTGTGCGAGGGCGCTAAGCCGGGCACCGTTGTCATCGACATGAGCTCCATCGATCCCGTGGAGAGCAAGAAGATCGGCGCTGAGCTGGCCGAGAAAGGCATCGAGATGCTGGATGCTCCCGTATCCGGCGGAGAGCCCAAGGCCATCGACGGAACCCTGTCCGTGATGGTAGGCGGCAAGAAGGAGCTGTTCGACAAGTACTATGATCTGCTGATGGTGATGGCTGGCTCTGTGGTATACGTTGGCGATCTCGGATCCGGAAACGTTGCCAAGCTGGCAAACCAGATCGTAGTTGCCTGCAACATCGCCGCTGTGGGCGAGGCTCTTGCATTCGCGAAGAAGGCCGGCACCGATCCGGAGCTGGTATATCAGGCCATCAGAGGCGGTCTGGCAGGATCCACCGTTATGGACGCCAAGGCTCCCATGATGCTCTCCAGAAACTTCAAGCCCGGCTTCCGCATTGAGCTGCACATCAAGGATCTGAACAATGCCCTGAACGCTGCTCACGCCATCGCCGCTCCCGTTCCGTTAACCGGACAGCTGATGGAGATGATGCAGGCTCTGAAGGCAGACGGATATGAGAAGGAGGACCACTCCAGCCTGGTGAAGTACTACGAGAAGATCGGCAACGTTGTCGTTGAGCCGGAGAAGCAGTAATTCAGATATAAAATAGCCGTATCAGGGGAGAGTAATGGTCATGAATACAGATTTTATCAAGGGCGTAGTCGTTCCGATTCTCACCCCCATCGATGAGGAGGAAAAGATCGATGAGGCGAGACTGAGAGATCAGGTGGATTATGTCATCGAAGGTGGAGTGCTGGGAATTCTGGCATTCGGAAGCAACGGCGAGTTCTATGTGGTCGAGGAAGACGAGATGGAGCGCGGCTTAAAGATCATGCTGGACCAGGCAGCGGAGCGTGTGCCGGTTTATTTCGGAATCGGTGCCATCAGCACCAAGAAATGCTGCAGGCTGGCGAAGATGGCCGTGGAGGCTGGGGCAGCGGGTATTTCCGTCCTTCAGCCCATGTTCTTAAAGCCCACGGAGGCGGAGCTCTACAATCACTTTAAGACCATCGCCGAGAGCGTTCCGGAGACGCCCATGCTGCTCTACAACAACCCTGGACGAGTTGGATACACCATGTCCGCGGGGCTGGTGGAGCGCCTGGCCCACGAGGTTCCCAACATTGTGGGAATGAAGGATACCAGCGGCGACATCACCCAGACCTCTGAGTTCATCAGAAGAACCAGGGACGTTGGATTTAAGGTGTTCGGCGGAAAGGATACCCTGCTGTACGCATCCATGTGCCACGGCGCCGTGGGCGGCGTGTGCACGGCGGCCAACTTCATGCCGGAGCTGATCACCGATGTGTACAATAAATTTGTGGCCGGAGACCTGGCCGGTTCCCTGGAGGCTCAGTTCAAGCTGAACCCGGTGCGTCTGTCCATGGACGGCGCCAGCTTCCCGGTGGCTGCCAAGGATATGGCCAATCTGAGAGGCAGAAATGTGGGACTTCCCTATACCCCCAACCTGCCGACTCCGGAAGGTCCTGTGCTTGACAAGATCAAGGCGGAAATGCAGAAGGCAGGACTGATTTAAAATTGCCCCCAATGAATAAATAATATGATACAGTTGACGGACCGGCGGCTTACCTGAATGATGGCAGGCTGCCGGTCTGTCTGTACAGACGCGGGAAAAGCTGATATACTTGTGGCAGAAAATCCTGTGTTCGGTACAGACGGAAGAGGGAGGAAAAGATGAAATTTTTATTCGCTTCAGATTCATTCAAGGGAACTTTATCATCGGAGGAGATCATCCGCCTGCTGACGGAGTCGGCGGAGAAGGTTTTCCCCGGCTGCGAGACTTTCGGGGTGCCGGTGGCCGACGGCGGTGAGGGCACGGTGGACGCGGTCATCGCTGTGACCAAGGGGAATATCCGCAAGGTGAAGGTGCACGGTCCCCTCATGGAGGAGACGGAGAGCTCCTACGGGGAGTTTAACGGGGACAGCGCCATCATCGAGATGGCGGCGGCCTCCGGCCTTCCCATGGTGCCGGTGGAGAAGAGGAATCCCCTGCACACTACCACCTACGGCACCGGTGAGCTGATCCTGGACGCCTTGGAGCGGGGATACCGGAAGATCTCCATCGCCATCGGCGGCAGCGCCACCAACGACGGGGGCATGGGCGCCATGACGGCCCTGGGAGTGAAATTCTTAGATAAGGACGGAAATGTGCTCACCGGCGTGGGCGCAGACCTGGAGAGGGTGGCGGACATCGATGTGAGCGGCATCCATCCGGCGGTGAAGGAGACGGAGTTTACGGTGATGTGCGATGTGAACAATCCCCTCACCGGCCCCACCGGCGCCACCTACACCTTCGGCAAGCAGAAGGGCGGCACGCCGGAGATCTTGGACCGCCTGGAGGCGGGCATGAAGCACTATGCCGCCGTGATCCAGGAGAAGCTGGGCGTGGACGCGGATCATTTTGAGGGGGCAGGCGCCGCCGGCGGCCTGGGAGCCGCCTTCAAGGTGTTCCTGAAGGCCAATATGAAGTCCGGCATCGAGACGGTTCTGGATCTGATCGATTTTGATGGACTTCTGGAAGGGGTGGACCTGGTGGTCACCGGCGAGGGCCGCATTGACTGGCAGTCCGCCTTCGGAAAGGTGCCCAGCGGCATCGGCATGCGCTGCAAGAGAAAGGGAATCCCGGCGGTGGCCATCGTGGGCGGCATGGGAGACGGAGCAGAAAAAATCTACGACTTCGGCGTGGAGAGCATTCTTCCCACCATCAACGGGGCCATGGATATCAAGGAGGCCCTGGACCGGGCGGTGGAGCTCTACAGCGGGGCTGCGGACCGGATGTTCCGCATGCTGAAGGTGGGCATGAGCCTGAAATAGTTCTTAAAATCTTACAGTTTCGTTAAGCCTTCTTGTTTTTCGCGGAGGTTTCCAGTATATTGTTAATAGCTGGAAAGCAAAATGTGGAAAACAAGGAGGCTTTTTTCATGAGACGGTGGAAAATGATTCTGGCGGCGGTGACGGCGGGGCTCATGCTGGCCCAGCCGGTGTACGGCGCGGAGAGCCAGATTGTGAAAAATGAGTGGCAGGACGAGCACCTGGGGCCGGGAGTGGCCCGGTGGGTGGATGAGAGCGGAAATGTCTCGGAGGAGACCGGCGTGCGGCCGGATCTGGCGGCGGATGAGCCCCAGGTTCCGGAAGGGCCGGCGGCGGACATCCTGGCGGCGGAGGCCGCGGCTCAGTCCGGGGACGGCCAGGCGGCCGGGGAGAATGGCCAGGCGTCCGGGGACGCCGGGCAGGCGGCCGGCTCTGAGGCCGGCGCTGCCGCCGGCGGGGAGACCTCCGGGGAGACGGCTGCGGGTGCCGGGGAGGAGCAGGCTGCCGGCCGGGTGATCGACCCGGCAAAGCCCATGGTGGCCCTGACCTTCGACGACGGCCCCTACGCCCCGGTGGGCAACCGGATCCTGGACTGCCTGGCCCAGTACAACGGGAAGGCCACCTTCTATGTGGTGGGCAACCGGGTTCCCTCCTACACGGCGGAGATGCAGCGGATTGCTGCGGAGGGCCATGAGATCGGAAACCACACCTACTCCCACAAGTATCTGAACACCTTGAACGCTGCCCAGATCCGCCAGGAGATCGACCGCTGCGCCGACACGGTGCAGGCGGTCTGCGGCGTGCGCCCGGCCACGGTGCGCCTCCCAGGGGGCAACAAGAACGCCACGGTGCTGGCCGCAGTCCAGGAGCCCATCGTTCTCTGGAACGTGGATACCCTGGACTGGAAGACCAGAAATGCCCAGAACACGGTAAATGTGGTTTTGAGCCAGGTGCAGGACGGGGATATCATCCTCATGCATGAGCTGTACCAGGCGTCCGGGGACGCGGCCCTGACCATCATTCCAGAGCTGACAAACCGGGGCTACCAGCTGGTGACGGTGAGCGAGATGGCCCAGTACCGGCGGGGCGGCCTGCAGAACGGGCAGGTTTACTACAATATGAGGTAGGGGCGGCTTAGGGGAGAGATTGGAATTCTACCGGGATGTGGCCGGACACCGGATGGCGGGCAGGCAGGCAGGCTCTGGTGCCCCAGCTGACCATGAAGGGCGGAAAAATCATGTACTGCCAAGCGGATTTTATGTGATAAAATGGCGCCTGTAGGACGTGGAGGAGAAATACTGCTATTTCTCCTCCACCACCTGGAAGATATAGAACTTCAGGTAATAGGAGGAGTCCGCCGCCCACAGGATGGGGTGGTCCGCCGCCTGGGTGCGGTACTCCACCTGGCGGAGGCGCTTGTGGCTGCTGGCGGCCGCCTCGCGGATGGTCTTGGTGAAGAGCTCGGGGTCCATGAAGTGGGAGCAGGAGCAGGTGGCCAGGTAGCCTCCGTCCTTCACCAGCTTCAGGCCCCGCATATTGATCTCCCGGTAGCCCTTGACGGCGTTCTTCACGGAGGCCCTGGATTTGGTGAAGGCGGGGGGATCCAGAATGACTACGTCAAATTTTTCGCCCTGCCGCTCCAGCTCCGGGAGCAGGTCAAAGACGTCGGCGCAGAGAAACTGCACCCGGTCGGAGAGGCCGTTGAGTTCGGCGTTCTCCCTGGCTTGGGCCACCCCCAGCTCGGAGGCGTCCACCCCCAGGACGGAGGCCGCCCCGGCGATGCCGGCGTTCAGGGCGAAGGAGCCGGTGTGGGTGAAGCAGTCCAGCACCTTGGCTCCCCGGCAGAGGCGATGAACCGCCAGCCGGTTGTATTTCTGGTCCAGGAAGAAGCCGGTTTTCTGGCCGTCCTGGACGTCCACCAGGTATTTCACTCCGTTCTCCTCAATCTGAACCTTGGTGTCGAAGGGCTCGCCGATGAAGCCCTTGAAGCGCTCCATCCCCTCCTGGAGGCGGACTTTGGCGTCGCTGCGCTCGTAGACGCCCCGGATGGCGATGCCGTCCTCCGCCAGAACCTTTTTTAACTTCTCCAGAATCACTGGCTTCCAGCGGTCGATCCCCAGGGCCAGGGATTCCACCACCAGCACGTCGGAGAATTTGTCCACCACGATGCCGGGCAGGAAGTCAGCCTCCCCGAAGATCAGGCGGCAGCTGCCGGTGTCCACGGTGGTTTTTCTGTATTCCCAGGCATTTCGCACCCGCATTTCGATAAAATCATCGTCGATGACGGCATCCCGCTTCCGGGACATGACCCGCACAGTGATCTTGGAGCGGGTGTTGATGAAGCCGTGTCCCAGGAAATATCCGTCGAAATCCACCACTTCCACCATGTCCCCATTTTCAAAATTTCCGGAGATGGACTCGATCTCGTTGTCGTAGATCCACATTCCCCCGGCCTTCAGGGAGCGTGCCTCCCCCTTTTTTATATGAACGACTGTATGTTCCATAACATTTCCCTTTCTGCTCTTAAATTCCCGCAGACTGCGGGGCTGGTTCTTCCATTATAGTGTAAGAGGAGCGGAGATGGCAAGTGGGGAATGGCGGGGAGGCGGGATTTGTGATAAGATAGAGAAAACTGTCAGAGAAGAGGTGGAAATTTTTGAAATTGGTTCATCTCTCCGACCTCCATCTGGGAAAGCGGGTCAACGAATTTTCCATGCTGGAGGACCAGGAGTATATTTTAAATGAAATTCTGCAGATCATAGACGGGGAGCGGCCGGACGGGGTGCTCATCGCCGGAGATGTCTACGACAAGACGGTGCCGCCCGGGGAGGCGGTGCTTCTTTTTGATAAATTTTTAACAAATCTTGCGGAGAGGGAGGTTCCCGTGTTTGTCATCAGCGGAAACCACGATTCCCCGGAGCGCCTGTCCTTCGGGGCCAGGCTCATGGAGAACAGCGGCGTCCACATGGCCCCGGTCTACGACGGGACGGCGGCCTGGACGGAGTTTAGGGACGAGCACGGGCCGGTGCGGATCTACCTTCTGCCCTTTATCAAGCCGGCCTCTGTGCGGCGATTTTTCCCGGACCGGGAGATCGGCAGCTACACGGAGGCGGTGGGCGCGGCGGTGGAGGCCATGGGGGTGGACCGGACGGTGAGAAATGTGCTGGTGACCCACCAGTTTGTCACCGGGGCCGGCCGCTCAGATTCGGAGGAGATCTCCGTGGGCGGGGCGGACAATGTGGATGCGTCGGTATTTGACCCCTTTGACTATGTGGCCCTGGGGCACATCCACGGCCCTCAGAATATCGGCTCAGAGCGGATCCGCTACTGCGGGACGCCATTGAAGTACTCCTTCTCCGAGGCCTCTCATGTGAAGTCGGTGACGGTGGCGGAGCTGGGGGAGAAGGGGGAGCTGCTGGTGCGCACGGTGCCCCTGAGGCCGATGCGGGATATGCGGGAGATTCGCGGGACTTACATGGAGCTTGCGGCCAGAAGCTTTTACCAGGGCTTGAGCAGGGAGGATTACTACCACATCACTCTGACCGACGAGGAGGATGTGCGGGACGCGGTGGGAAAGCTGCGGGTGATCTATAAAAACCTGATGAAGCTGGACTACGACAACTTGAGAACCCGGGGAGCTGGGCAGATCCGCGGAGCGGAGCGGGTGGAGAGAAAGACGCCCCTGGAATTGTTTGAGGAATTTTATGAGAAACAGAATAATCAGGGGATGAGTGCCGGCCAGAGGGAGCTGGTGCAGACGATGATCGAAAAGATTTGGGGGGATGACAGATGAAGCCGGTGCGATTGAGAATTTCCGCCTTCGGCCCCTATGCCGGGGAGATGGAGCTGGATATGACGAAGCTGGGGGAGAGCGGGCTCTACCTCATCACCGGGGACACGGGGGCGGGGAAGACCACCATTTTTGACGCCATCACCTTCGCCCTCTACGGGGAGGCCAGCGGGGAGAACCGGGAGCCGGTGATGCTGCGCTCCAAATATGCGGAGCCATCGGTGCCTACGGAGGTGGAACTGACCTTTTCCTGCGGGGATAAGATTTACACCGTCCGCAGGAATCCAGAGTATGAGCGGCCGGCCAAGAGGGGAGGCGGAACCACCCTGCAGCGGGCGGAGGCGGAGCTTGTCTTCCCCGACGGCCGGACGGTGACCCGGCTGAAGGACGTGAACCAGGGGGTGCGGGAGATCCTGGGATTGGATCGGAACCAGTTTTCCCAGATCGCCATGATCGCCCAGGGGGATTTTATGAAGCTGATCCTGGCGGACACCCGGGAGCGGCAGGCTATTTTTCGGGAAATTTTTAAAACCGGGTATTACCGGACACTCCAGGAGAAGCTGCGGGAGGAGTCGGGACGGCTGAGGAGCCTGTGCGAGGGGGAGAAGGCGGGGATTGCCCAGTACGTGGACGGGATCCGCTGGCCTGAGCCGGAGAAGGCCGCAGGGGAACTCCCGGTGGAGGAGGTCTGCGCCCTTTTGGAAAAGGTGATGGAGGAAGATCTTCTGGCAGAGCGGGAGGCGGAACGCCGGGACGCGGAACTGGGGAGAGAGCTGGAGCAGGTGAAATCGCTCCTGGGACAGGCGGCGGAGCTGGAACGGCTGCGGAATCTGCTGGCCCGGGAGGAGGAAAAGCGGCGGGCGGCGGCAGAGGAGCTTGCAGGCTGCCGGGAGAGACTGGAGAGGGAGACCGGGCGTCAGGCGGAACAGGGGGAGCTGGAGCGAGCGGCGGCGGCCCTGGAGGCGGAGCTGCCCGGATACGGGCGGCTGGAGAAACTGCGCCTGGATATCTCCGAGGCGGAGGACCGGCTTGCGGCTCAGCGGCGGCAGCAGGAGGCGTGCCGGGCCAGCGCCCGCGGCGCACAGGCGTTCCTGGAGAATCTGAAGGGGGAGCGGGAAAGGCTGGAGCACGCCGGGGAGCAGCTGGAGCGCCTGAACCGGGAGAAAGGCCAGCTGGAGGCGGAGGGAAAGGCTCTGGGGGAGCTGAACCGGGATGTCGCTGCCTGGCTGGAAGGCCGCCGGAATTGGCGGGAGCTGGAGAAGACCTGGACCGACGGGGAGAGCAGACGCCAGGGATTCCGGCTCCGGCAGGGAGAGCTGGGGACGGCTCTGGCTGACCTGGAGGAGAGAATCAAGGCCCTGGAGGGGGTCAATGCGAAGAAAATGGAGCTTTCCGGCCAGCTGGAGCGGGAGCTGCAGCGGCAGGGGGAGCTGGAGGCTCTGGAGAGGGAGCTGAGGGAGCAGGAGAAGCGCCGGGAGGAGTACGGGAAGGCCAGGGAGGCGTACCGGGCGGCGGCCGGGGAGGCCGACCGGCTGGGGGAGCGGTATCAGGCGATGAACCGCGCCTTTCTGGACGGCCAGGCGGGAATCCTGGCGGAGACCTTGGAGGCCGGGAAGCCCTGCCCGGTGTGTGGCTCCCTGGAGCATCCTAGGCGGGCTGTGCGGCGGACGGAGACGCCGTCGGAGGCGGCGCTGAACCGGGCCATGGAGAGCTGGGAGCAGGCCAGAAGCAGGGCGGAGGAGGCCAGCCGGGCAGCCGGCAGCCGCCTGGGAGCCATGGAGAGCGGGGAGACCGCCCTCGCCGCCCGCCTGGAGAAGATCACCGGGGACGGCGGTCTGGACGGGGCGGGCGAGCGCGTCCGCCGGCTGGGGGAGCGGTCCGCCGCCTGTCAGCGGGAGCTGCGGACGGGAATCCTGGCGGCGGAGCAGGATATGGAGCGCCGGAAGTCAGGGGAAGAGGAGCGGGAGAGACTGCAGCTGCTCCAGCGGGACGTCCAGAGGCAGGAGGAGGAGCTGGCGGAGCAGCTCGCCGAGGTAAAAAATAAGTCGGAGCGGCAGAGAGGCCAGAGCGAGCTGCTGCTGCAAAAGATGGCGGGCCAGCGGGAGGCCCTGGGACTGGCGGGAGAGGGCGATATTTCCCGACTCCAGGAGGAGATCCGCCGCCGGATACAGATGGCGGCCGGCCGGGCGGAGCAGCTGGGCCAGGCCATCGCGGAGGAGACGGCCAGGGTTTCCCGGAGAGAGGAGCTGTCGCAGCGGATTCCTGAGGCGGAGGGCGACCTGCGCCGGAAGGAGGAGGCCCTGGGGGCGTGCGCCAGCGGGATTGCCGCCCTGGAGAGTCAGAAGAAGGAGCTGGAGAGACAGCTCCTGGCGGCGAAGGTGGACCTGAGATTTGGGGAGATCGGGCAGGCGAGGGCGGAGCTTCAGAGGCTGCGCACGGTGATTGCCGGGATGAAAGACGCCCTGGAACGGGCGAGGAATGCCTGGGATGCCTGCCGGACCAGCCTGGCGGAGTGCGACGGAAAGATCGCCCAGATCAAGGGGCAGCTGGAGAGGGGAGCTGAGGTGGACGGGGAGAAGGCGGAGAAGGCCAGGGAGGCTCTGGAGGCGGAGCGGACCGGGCTGGAGACCAGGAGAAAGCTGCTCTTCTCCCGCAGGGAGGCCAACGGGACGGCGCTGGAGAACATCCGCAGGCGCTCCGGCAGGCTGGAGGCGCTGGAGAGGGAGTGGGCCATGGTGCAGGCCCTCTCCAACACAGCCGGGGGAAATGTGAGCGGCCGGGAGAAGATCATGCTGGAGACCTACATCCAGATGACGTATTTTGACCGGATCATCGACCGGGCCAACACCCGCTTTATGATCATGTCCGGCGGGCAGTATGAGCTGAAGCGGAGAGAGCGGGCCATGAACAACCAGAGCCAGAGCGGCCTGGAGCTGGACGTGATCGACCACTACAACGGCTCGGAGCGGAGCGTGCGGACCCTGTCCGGCGGGGAGTCCTTCCAGGCGTCCCTCTCCCTGGCCCTGGGTCTCTCCGACGAGATCCAGTCCCTGGCCGGGGGAATCCGCCTGGAGTCCATGTTTGTGGACGAGGGATTTGGCTCTCTGGATGAGTCCGCCCTGGAGCAGGCAGTGCAGGCTCTGGCTGGTCTGACGGAGGGGAACCGCCTGGTGGGGATCATCTCCCATGTGGCGGAGTTAAAAGAGCGCATCGATCGGCAGATCGTGGTGACCAAGGAGAGAACAGGGGGCAGCCGGGCGGAGATCCGGAGCTGACCGAAGGAGGTATGACATGGCAGACAAGGTACAGACAACAGGAGAGGTGCTGTTATCCCGCGTGGGGGAGGCGCAGAAGGTGCTGGTGGGCCTGGGGGCCGAGTGGAACAGCCAGGCCGGAGAGGATTTGAAACCGGCCTACGAGGCCCTGGCAAAGCTGCTGGCGGGAAAGGACTATTTCATCGTCACGGTGAATGTGGACGGGGAGATTTTTCACTCCTCCCTGGACGGAGAGCGGATCACAGCCCCCTGCGGGAACCTGCACTGGTTCCAGTGCCAGGCGGCTTGCACCTCGGACATCTGGGAGGAGGGGGAGGTGCCGGAGGGCGTATGCCCCCACTGCGGCGCCCCCCTCATCCCCAACACCGTGGGGGCGGAGCACTACATCGAGGAGGGCTATCTCATCAGCTGGCGCAAATACACCGCCTGGCTGGCCCAGACCCTGAACCGAAAGCTGGAGGTGCTGGAGCTGGGGGCGGGAATGCACATGCGGGAGCTGCAGGTGATCCGCTGGCCCCTGGAGAAGACTGTATTTTTTAACAAAAAGGCGCATATGTATCGGATAAACAGAGAATTTCCCCAGATTTCCGATGAAATCGGGGAGAAAGCGGAGGCGGTGCGGGAAAATTCCGTGGAATTTGTGAAAAATCTGTGCTAGAATGACAGAATGATACATACGAAGGAGGACACAGGATGGGAGCGATCAGCAACGACTGGCTCGGCCCCATGAGCGCTGAGTTTAAAAAGCCATATTATCGGAAGCTTTACGAGACCGTGAAGCATGAATATGAGACCAAGGAGATTTTTCCCGACGCCAACGATATTTTCAACGCCTTTGAGTTCACCCCCCTCTCCAAGGTGAAGGCGGTGATTCTGGGGCAGGATCCATACCACAATGTGGGGCAGGCCCACGGGCTCTGCTTTTCGGTGAAGCCGGACGTGGAGATCCCGCCGTCCCTGGTGAACATCTACCAGGAGCTTCACGACGACCTGGGCTGCTACATTCCCAACAACGGTTACCTGAAGAAGTGGGCGGATCAGGGGGTGCTGCTCTTAAACACGGTGCTCACGGTGCGGGCCCACCAGGCGAACTCCCACCACGGCATCGGCTGGGAGGAGTTTACGGACGCCGCCATCCGGGTTCTCAATGAGCAGGACCGGCCCATGGTGTTTATCCTGTGGGGAAGGCCGGCCCAGGCGAAGAAATCCATGCTGACCAATCCCAGGCACCTGATCCTGGAAGCTCCTCACCCCAGTCCGCTGTCGGCCTACCGGGGCTTCTTCGGCAGCAGGCCGTTCAGCAAGACAAATAAGTTTCTGGTCAAGAACGGTGTGGAACCCATTGACTGGCAGATCGAGAATATTTAAGAGGAGAATCGGATATGAGCTTTATTGAGATCTTAAAAGTGCTGGTGCTGGGGATCGTGGAAGGCTTTACGGAGTGGCTTCCCATCAGCAGCACGGGACATCTGATCCTGGTGGATAAGATTGTCCAGTTCAAACAGCCGGAGGAATTTGTGAATATGTTCAAGGTGGTCATCCAGCTGGGGGCCATCCTGGCGGTGCTGGTGATGTATTTCCACCGGCTGAATCCCTTCAGCAAGAGGAAAAAACCGTCCCAGCAGCGGGCGACCCTGCGGCTTTGGATGAAGATAGTGGTGGCCTGCCTGCCGGCGGCAGTGTTCGGCCTGCTGCTGGACGACTGGATCGACGCCGTGCTCATGGACAACGCCTACGTGGTGTCCGCCATGCTGATCCTCTACGGCGTGCTGTTCATCGCGGTGGAGAACCGGAACGCGGGCCAGACGCCGGCAGTGCAGAAGGTGGGCCAGATCTCCTTCCAGCTGGCGCTCTACATCGGCCTCTTCCAGGTGCTGGCCATGATCCCCGGGACCTCCCGCTCCGGCGCTACCATCCTGGGCGCCATGGTGCTGGGCTGCTCCCGCAGCGCGGCGGCGGAATTCTCCTTCTTCCTGGGGATCCCCGTGATGTTCGGCGCCAGCGGCCTGAAGATTGTGAAATATTTCCTGGAGGGAAATTCTTTCACCGGCCCCCAGGTGTTCTATCTGATCTTCGGCATGGCGGTGGCCTTTGTGGTGTCGGTGTACTCCATCAAATTCCTCATGGGCTATATCAAGAACAATGATTTCAAATTTTTCGGATATTACCGCATCGTGCTGGGCATCATTGTGCTGGCCTACTTCGGCGTCACGGCGCTGGTGGGGTGACCAGAGCCAGAGCTTCCTTCCCGCTCATGTGCTCCACAGAGAGACGGATGATGCAGGCGTGTTTGAAATGGCTGCCGATGGCCTCCCGGTGATCGGCGGCCTGCAGGGGGGCATATTTGCCGGCGATCAGCAGCAGGGCCTTCCATTTTTCATCCTCATCGGTGATCACCTGGGCTTTTCCGAATGCGATCACGCTGCGGTAGTAGGTGGTGTACTTCTCGGGGTGGATCTCATCCTGGCTGACGACGCAGAAGGAGACTTTGCCGTCAGCGGCGATGGCGTCGATCTTGTGGCCGGCGGGGGCGCCGTGGAAGTAGATGACGCCGTCCTCGTAGACGTAGCTGAGGGGGACGGCATAGGGATAGCCGTCGTTCCCGGATACGGCGAGAACGCCGGAGGTGTTCTCCTTGAGAATTTGTTCACACGCTTCTCTGGAAAGGGCCTGGCGGCTCCTTCTCATTTCTCGAAACATAGCTATACCTCCATTCGTGTTTTTTCATTTTACAAGATATATCTGGCAGTGTCCATCCGTATATTTATTTACTTTATTTACGCGCTCCTGCGGCCGATGGCCTTTCTGGCGCAGCGGTCCAGAAGACTCACAGTCTTGAGCATATCCTCCCTGGTGGCGGCGGGGTTTAAGGCGCAGATGCGCAGCACCTTTCGGCCGTTTAACTCCGTGGTCAGCACCTGGGCGAAGCCGCCGGCGGAGATCTCCCGGGAGATGCGCTGGTTCAGCTCGTCCCTGGCGCTCTCGGACATGCCGGCGGGGGCGCAGCGGAAATTTACGATGGCCTGCCCTGCGGGGGAGACGATCTCCCAGCCGGGGAGGCGGCGGATGGCTTCCTCTGCGGTTTCCGCCAGCTCACAGCCGTGATCGATCACTTCGCTCATGGCGTCGCTGCCCATGATCTGCAGGGTGATCCAGAGCTTTAAGGCCCTGGCGGGGCGGGTCAGCTCCGGGCCCAGATCCCAGAAATTAACATTCTCCCCGGCGGACACGTCCTTCAGATATTCCGGGTGGACGGCGAAGGAGCGGGCCAGAGACTGGGGATCCCGGACCAGGACGGCGCTGCAGCCGTAGGTCTGCATCAGCCATTTGTGGGCGTCCCAGCTGAGGCTGTGGGAGCGCTCGATGCCCTTTAGGAGGCTGCGGCGTGTTTTGGAGACCAGGATGGAGGCGCCGTAGGCGCCGTCCACGTGCATCCACAGGCCGTATGCCTCGCAGATGGAGGCGATCTCCTCCAGGGGATCGATGCTCCCCGTGTTGGTGGTGCCGGCGGTGGCGATGACGGCGAAGGGCTTTCTCCCGGCGGCCAGATCCTCCCGGATGGCGGCCTCCAGCTGGTCTGTCCGCATGCGGAAGGCGGAGTCCGAGGGGATGGAGCGCACCTGGTCCGGGCGGAATCCGATGATGAGGAGACCCTTGGCCACGGAGGAGTGGGTCTGGTCGGAGACGTAGGCCACGGCGTCCTCCCGCTCGGCGTAGGTTAGCTTGGCATCCCTGGCGGCGGTGAGGGCCGTCAGGTTGGCCATGGAGCCGCCGGACACGAAGAGGCCGCCGGCATGTTCTGGATATCCGGCCAGGCCGCACATCCAGCGGATCAGCTCCTGCTCCACGCAGCCCGCTCCCGGGGCGTTGAGAAAGCTTCCGGCGTGGGGATCGTAGGCGTTGGTCATGATGTCCCCCATCCAGGAGAACAAGGACACCGGGCTGGGGACGCAGGCGAAGCACCTGGGGTGCTGCACCAGGGACTGGTTGGCGTACACGTCCCGCTCCATCTCCTCAAACACCTCTCTCACCGGGCGGCCCTGGGCGGGGATGCCCCGGCTTCTCAGGCGGGCGAGGGCTGCCTCGTCCATGTCCCGCGCCACCTCCCTGTCCTTGATCGCCTCATAAAAATCCAGGGTTTTGTCCACAAACCCCTTCATCAGTTCTCCCATTTCCCGTTTCTGCTCAGTGCGAATCAGATCCATCTCAGTACAGCTCCCTTCGTTTTGTCTTGACTTATCTTGCTATTCACTGTACCATGAAGCTGTATATTTGTAAAATTTATAGATTTTATAAACTCGTTAAAATAATTTTATCAATCAGGAGGGACACTATGGAAATACGCACCCTTATCACCTTCCTGCGGGTCGCTGAGCTCCGCAGTTTTTCCCGCGCCGCCGCCCAGCTGGGCTACTCCCAGGCGGCGGTGACCATCCAGATCCGGCAGCTGGAGGAGGAGCTGGGCGTCCAGCTCTTTGAGCGCATCGGCAAGAAGGTGCGGCTGACGGAGGAGGGACGGAGTCTGATCCCCAGAGCCATCGATGTGATGAACGCCGTGCGGGCGGTGCGTGATCTGGGGAGGGGGGATGAGCCGGAGGGGCAGCTGCGCCTGGGCACGGCGGAGTCCCTGCTCATCAGCGTGCTGCCGCCGGTGATGATGGAGTTCTGCCGCCGCTGCCCCAAGGTGGAATTTTCCACCTGCACCGACATGGTGACGGGGCTGTTTGACATGGTCCGGCAGAACGACATCGACGTGCTCTATTTCCTGGACAGGCGCACCAACTTCCCGGAGTGGGTGAAGGTGGCGGAGCGGCGGGAGCGGGCGCTCTTTGTCACCTCCCCCGCCAATCCCCTGGCAAAGGAGAGGCATATCTCCGTGGAGCGCCTGCTCATGGAGCCGCTGCTCCTCACGGAAAAAGGGGTGAGCTACCGATATGCCATGGAACAGGAGCTGGCCGCCGCCGGCCAGGAGATCCGGCCGGTGCTGGAGACGGGCAACACCGATATCCTCACCCAGATGCTCCTGAAAAATATGGGGGTGTCCTTCCTGCCGGAGTTTGTGGTGAGGGATTATCTGGCGGACGGGCGGCTGGCGGCTCTGGACACGGTCTGCCCGGAGATCGAGATGTGGAGCCAGCTGGTGTACCACCGGAACAAGCTGGTGACTCCCCAGATGGAGATTTTTCTGGATCTGATGAAGAAGAACATGGAGAGCCGGGAATGAGCCCTGCATTTCCTAACAGAACGGAAATGGACGGACGCCCTGCCCGCCGCGAAAAATGATATGATACCGTAAGGTACAGAAGATAAAACTGAGAAGAGGAAGTGAGAATATGCTGTCAAAGCGTCAGAGCCATATCGTGGATCTATTGAACAATGAGCTGAAGCCCATCACCGGCCGGGATCTGGGAAAGACGCTGGGAGTGTCGGACAGAACCATACGCTCCGACGTGGAGGCCATCAACGCGGAGTACGGCTGCGAGCTGATCCGGGCCAACCGCCGCAGCGGCTACTACATCGACCACGATCTGATGAAGGCCCAGAACATCAGCAGCCAGGAGGTGATCCCTCAGACGGCGCAGCAGCGCTGCGTTTACCTGATCAAGGAGCTTCTGTTCCGCAGCCGGGAGATCAACCTCATCGACCTGCAGGAGCGGGTGTTCGTCAGCGGGTACTCCATCGACAATGACCTGCGCAAGATCCGGGATATGATCCGCAGATACCCGGGGCTTCGCCTGGTCCGCTCCAGGAACCACATCCGCCTGTCCGGGGACGAGGGGGACAAGCGGAAGCTCTACAAGGAGCTGCTCATGGAGGAGACTAAGGGAAATTTTGTCAACCTGAGCGCCATCGCGGATATCTGGAAGGATTTTGACCTGCTGAAGCTGGAGGATGATTTCACGGAAATCTGCGAAAAATACGATTTCCGCATCTCGGAGATGGAGTATCCCCTGATCATGCTCCACGCGGGCGTATCCATCGAGCGCATGCTGAACCACAATTATGTCAGCGAGGAGCCGCCGGAGGCGGCGGAGGAAGAGGGGGGAAAGGAGTACCAGATCGCCGACGAGCTGTTCGCCAGGATCTCGGAGATCTACAAGGTGAAGCTGGTGAAGGACGAGGTGCTGCGGTTTGCCGGGCTCTTAAAGGGCAAGGACCGGCTGACGGAGGAGGAGACCAGGGAGGAGGCCGACGATATGGAGCGGCTCATGGGGGATATCCTGGAGCTCCTAAAGCAGGAGTTTGACATCGACCTGTCCACGGACGAGGATTTCCGCTCCGGGATCATCACCCATATCCGCCTGCTGATGAAGCGCCAGCAGAACCAGGTGACGGCCAACGACCTGTATCTGCAGGAGCTGAAACGCAAATACCCCCTGGTCTTCGAGATGGCGGTGCGGGTGGCCCAGCGCATCGAGGGCTACTGCGGCACCCGCCTCAACGAGAACGAGATCTCCTTTTTGGCCCTCCACCTGGGAGCGGCCTGCGAGCGGATGAATCTGTCGGAGCAGTACCGGGCGGTGGCCATCATCCCCAACAGCTACACCATGTCCAAGCCCTGCGTGGACAAGCTGATGCTGCGCTTCGGCAACCGCATGACGGTGGTGCGGGTGTGCAGCTTCTTCGAGGAGAAGAAGATCGTCCAGGACAACCCGGATCTGATCATCACCACCGTCCCCCTGAAGCACTATCTGGGCACGCCCACGGTGCAGATTTCCCTGTTTTTAAACGGGGAGGACGAGAGCAAGGTGTTTCAGATTTTGAACTACCTGGACAAGAAAAAATACCACAAGGACTTTGTGAGCCTCATGGAGCGGCTCATGCGCAAGGATCTCTTCCACATCCGGGACTCCATGGAGAGCCGGGAGGCGATCCTCAACTTCCTCTGCGATTCCCTGTACGAGAAGGGGCTGAGCGGGGAGAATTTCAAGGAAAATGTGTTCCGCAGAGAGGCGCTCTCCGGCACCTCCTTCGTCTACGGCTTCGCCGTCCCCCACGCCATCGAGGTCTCCACCAGGGAGTCCTGCATCTCCATCATGATCCTCAGGGAACCGGTGAAGTGGGGGGATTTCAACGTGAGCCTGGTGGTGCTCTTGGCCATCCGGGACACGGACAACAGCCTGCTCAAAGTGTTTTTTGACTGGCTGTGCAACATTGTGACGGACAACAACAAATTTCAGGAGCTGATTCAGTCCAAGAACTACGAGGAATTCATGAATCATGTGACCCGATAAGGAGAAAAATTATGGAAAATTTGGCAGGACTGGGGAGGCGTTTTTTCGCCTACCTGGTGGACTGGTATATAGGGGCCCTGGTCACGGCATTTCCCGTGTCGGCGGTGTCCATGAAGCTGTTTGAAACGGTAAAAAATCAGAACCTTCTCACCTTCCCCGCCCCCTGGGGCCTCGTCGCCGGCGGTCTGGGGCTGGCGGCGGCCGTCCTCTACTACGCGGCGGTGCCGATCCTTGTGTGGCGGGGGCAGACCTTGGGAAAGCGGTGGATGAAAATCAAGATTGCGGACAGCTCCGGCGGGGAGGCGTCCGCCGGCCAGCTCATAATCCGGCAGCTGGCGGGAATCATAATCCTGGAAGGCTCCCTGGTGTCCGCCAGCACCATCTGGCATCAGCTGGTCACCATCCTGACGGGGGTCAACGTGGTGACCGCCCTCATGTACGCGGGCATGGCTGTCAGCCTGGTGTCTGCGGTGCTCACCCTGGCGGGCAGAAGGCGGGCCATCCACGACCGGATCAGCGGGACCGTGGTGGTGTCCTGCAAATAATTTCCTAATCTATAGGAAACACTGGTAACAAAATAACGGAAAAGAACGTGCTATACTCTGGACTATAAGGAAATATGCACAGAAAGGAGGCGGGAGAGATGGAAGGTCTGGAACTGATCTGCTTTAACATCATTTCTTCTGTGGGAATGGCCAAATCCAGCTACGTGGAAGCCATGCGGGCAGCCGCAAAGGGGGACTACGAGGAGAGCGCCGCCAAGATGAAGGAGGGGGACGGCTACTATTCCAAGGGCCACGACGCCCATCTGGAGCTGCTGTCAAACGAGGCCAACGGCGCGGAACTGAACGCCGGCGTGATCCTGATGCACGCGGAGGACCAGATGATGGCCGCAGAGACCGTCCGGCTGATGGCCGAGGAGAACATCAAACTGTACAGAAAAATTCAGGAGCTCGAAGGCAGATAGAAGCCTGAGAAAGAGAAAGGAAGGTATGGAAATGAAGAAGATTTATCTGTTCTGCAGCGCGGGAATGTCCACCAGCATGCTGGCCAGCAAGATGCAGAGTGTGGCGGACGCCCACAACGTTCCGGTGAAGGTGGCGGCTCATCCCCACAACAAGATCGGCGAGATCATCGATGCGGACCGCCCGGACTGCATTCTCCTGGGGCCCCAGGTGAAATACATGTACGAGGAGACGGTGGCCCAGTACGGGAAGGAGAATATTCCCATCGCCGTGATCGACGCGGAGGCCTACGGCATGATGGATGGGGAAAAGGTGCTCAAGACAGCGATCAAGCTGATCAAAGCCAACAAGTAAGTAGTCAAGGGGGACAAATACAATGCTCAGCAAATTGGAGAAAATTCTGATGCCTCTGGCGGAGGCCATCGGAAGGAACAAGTATCTCATGTCGGTCCGCGACGGATTTCTGGTGTCCACACCGCTTCTGATCGCCGGATCCATTTTCCTGGTAATCGCCAATTTCCCGATCCCGGCCTGGACAGAATGGCTGTCCTCGGTGATCGTGAATCAGAATACCGGCGAGACGCTGGCCACCTTCCTGGCCAAGCCGTCGGACGCCACCTTCACCATTATGGCCGTGTTTGCGGTGATGGGCATCGCCTACTCCTTTGCCAAACACATGAACACCAACCCCCTCTTCGGGTCGGCGGTGGGCCTGATGTCCTGGTTCCTGCTCATGCCCTACCTGGTTTCCGGGAACGTGGCAGTGGGCGAGACGACCCAGGCGGTGACCATGAGCGGCCTGAGCCTGGGCTGGCTGGGAGCCAAGGGAATTTTCGTGGGCATCATCTGTGCCTTCGCCTCCGTGCACATCTACGTGTGGGTGGAGCGCAAGGGCTGGGTGATCAAGATGCCGGACGGCGTTCCGCCCACGGTGGTGGAGTCCTTCTCCGCCCTGATTCCCGCCACGGTGGTCATGGCTGTGTTCTTCCTGATCAACCTGGCGTTCGGAGCCTTCGGAACCAACGCCTTTGACATCATTTTCCAGTTCCTGCAGACGCCTCTGCTGAACCTGGGAGACACTCTGGGAGCCATGGTGGTCGCCTACATTTTCCTCCACTTCTTCTGGTTCTTCGGCGTGAACGGAGGATCCGTGGTGGGCGCTGTGTTCAACCCCATCCTGCAGACCCTGTCCCTGGAGAACCTGGAATTCTTCCGCACGGGCGTGGGGGAAGGCCATATCATCTGCCAGCAGTTCCAGGATCTGTTCGCCACCTTCGGCGGAGCGGGTTCCACCCTGTCCCTGGTGATCGCCATGGTGCTGTTCTGCAAGTCCAAGCGGATCAACTCCCTGGGCAAGCTGTCCCTGGCGGCGGGCATTTTCAACATCAATGAGCCCATCATCTTCGGACTGCCCATCGTGCTCAATCCCACCATGATCATCCCGTTTATGGTGGTGCCCACGGTGAACATCGTGATCTCCTATTTCTGCATGGCCCTGGGGCTGGTGCCCATCTGTTCCGGCGTGAACATCCCCTGGACCTGCCCCCTGGGAATCTCCGGATTCCTGGCCACCAACTGGGTGGGCGGACTGCTGCAGATCGCCCTGCTGCTACTGGGCGTGGTGATCTACATGCCGTTTATCAAGATCATGGACAAACAGTACCTGAGAGATGAGGCGGAGGCCGCGGCGAAGAAGGAAGAGGAGGACGATATTTCCCTGGACGACCTTTCCTTTGACGACCTGTAAAGAGGAGATGGAGAACGATGAAGATTATCATGATTTATGACCAGATTCAGTCCGGCGCGGGGATCAAGGACGACCACATGGTTCCCCTGGGAGCCACCAAGGATCCGGTGGGTCCGGCTGTGATGATGGAACCGTACTTAAAGAAAGTGGGCGGCCGGGTGGTGGCCTGCCTCTACTGCGGCGACGGCTTTTACGAGGCCAACGCCGACGAGGTGAGCCGCAAACTCTGCGCCATGGTGAAAAAGCTCCAGCCGGATGTGGTGATCTGCGGACCGGCCTTCAACTACCTGGGATATGGGAAAATGGCGGCGAGAGTCGCTCTGGATATCGAGAATACCGTGGGGATCCCGGCGTTCGCGGCCATGTCCAGGGAGAATGAGGAGACGATTTCTGCTTATAAAGACAAGATTCACATCGTGGAGACGCCGAAGAAGGGTGGATTTGGACTGAATGAGGCTCTGGAGGGCATGTGCCTTCTGGCGGCGGCGATGGTAAATAAGGATAGAGAAGCAGACGTTGCAGCCAAGTATTGTTTTAAGTAAGCCTGAGGGGGAATGTGGCATCTGCCATGTTCCCCCGCGTGATTTCTGAGAGAACTGCCGCCTGGAGAGGGGCGCGGGCGTGGCCTTCGCGCCGGGGTTCCGGGCGGTGAGAAAAAGAGAGAGAGGAAAAGGAATATGTGGGGAATTATTGCGACCTGGAGAATGGCCTACGAGGGGATAGAGAAGGCCAGCGAGATGCTGAGGGAAGGAAAGGACGCGGGGGACGCCATCGAGACGGCGGTGCGGGAGGTGGAAGATTTCCCCTACTACAAATCGGTGGGCTACGGCGGCCTGCCCAACGAGGAGATGGAGGTGGAGCTGGACGCCGCCTACATGGACGGAGATACCCTGGATATCGGCGCGGTGGCGGCCATCCGGGATTTCGCCAACCCGGTCTCCATCGCCAGACGCCTCTCCAAGGAGCCGGTGAACAACCTGCTGGTGGGGGAGGGGGCGGAAAAATACGCCCACAAGGAGGGCTTTGAGAGAAAGAACATGCTCACCGACCGGGCGAAGATCCACTACCGCAACCGGAAGAAGGAGATCGCCCAGACGGAGATCAAGCCCTACGCCGGCCACGACACCGTGGGGATGGTGTGCCTGGACGTCCACGGGAAGATGACCTCCGCCACCTCCACCAGCGGACTGTTCATGAAGAGAAAGGGCCGCGTGGGCGACTCCCCCATCTCCGGATCCGGCTTCTACGTGGACAGCAAGGTGGGCGGAGCCAGCGCCACCGGTCTGGGGGAGGACGTGATGAAGGGCTGCGTCTCCTACGAGATCGTGCGGCTGATGAGGGAGGGGATGCACCCCCAGGAGGCCTGCGAGAAGGCGGTGGCCATGTTTGACCGGGAGTTGAAGGAGAGAAGGGGCAAGGCCGGGGATATGTCCCTCATCGCCATGAACAACAAAGGCGAGTGGGGAGTCGCCACCAACATCGAGGGCTTCTCCTTCGCCGTGGCCACGGAGAAGGAAAAGCCGGTGGTGTACCTGACCAAGCGGGTGGACGGAAAATGTGTCCACGAGGTGGCCAGCAGGGAGTGGCTGGACGACTACATGAGAACCAGGACAGCCCCCTTGAAAGAGCTGTGACGGGAGGTGTCCTGCTGTGATGGAAGAAAAGATTCTGGCAAAGGTGGAGGAACTGTCCGGCCAGCTCATTGACACCATCGTCCGCATGGTGCAGATCGACAGCGTGGAGGCGGAGCCGGAGCCGGACGCCCCCTTCGGCAGAGGGGTGAAGAGGGCCCTGGACGCCGCCCTGGAGCTGTCCGGACAGCTGGGGTTTGGCACGGTGAACGTGGACAACTACATGGGCTACGCCTCCTACGGGGAAGGGGAGGAGTACGTCTGCGCCGTGGGCCATCTGGATGTGGTCCCCGTGGGGACGGGGTGGAAGCAGCCACCTTTCAGCGGCTATCGGAAGGACGGGGTGATCTACAGCCGGGGAGTGCTGGACAACAAGGGGCCGATTTTTTCCTGCCTCTACGCCCTCTATGCCCTGAAAGAGCTGGGGATCGTCCCGGACCGGCAGGTGCGGATCCTCTTCGGCTGCGACGAGGAGACGGGGTTTGAGGACCTGAATTATTACCTATCCAAGGAGAAGCCTCCGGTGATGGGATTTACCCCGGACTGCAAATATCCGGTGGTCTACGCGGAGCGGGGGCGCGCCCTGGTGGAGATTTGCCCCGCCTCCCGGGAGCGCTTCTACACCCTGATGAACGACTACGTCCTCAACGCGAAGAACAACGGGGAGCGGTTCCACATCGACTTTAGGGATGAGGAGTTCGGACAGGTGGAGGTGAGAAATTTTAAGATTCTGCCGGAGAAGGGGCAGGGGGACGGCAGCGCCGCCTCCGTCCCGTCCCTGCAGTTTGCCGTCAGCTATCCGGCGGGGTGCACGGCGGCCCAGATTCTGGAGACGGTGCGGGGGGAGCTGCCGGACATGGAGGTGGAGCTCATCTCCAACATGGACCCGGTGCGCTTTGAGAAAGACTGCCGCCTGGTTGACACCCTGCGCTATACTTATGAGAGAGTGACGGGGATGGACGGGACGCCTGTCACCACCACCGGCGGAACCTACGCCAAACGGATGCCCAACATCGTGCCCTTCGGGCCGTCCTTCCCGGGACAGAAGGGCATCGGCCATCAGCCGGACGAGTGGATGAAGGTGGACGACATCGTCGCCAACGCGAAAATATACGCCTTGAGCCTGTACTATCTGGCGAAGGATGTGGAGATGGAGAGGAAATGACTATGATCGAGATATGCTGCGGAAGCTATGAGGATGCCCTGGCCGCCTGGCGCGGGGGAGCGGGGCGGATTGAGCTGAACTCCGCCCTGGCCCTGGGGGGCTTAACCCCGTCAGCCGCCTGCGTGAGGCTGGTGAAGGGGAATACGGGGCTGAAGGTGATCTCCATGGTGCGGCCCAGGGGAGCCGGGTTCTGCTACACGGAGGCGGAGGCGGAGCAGATGTTCGCCGAGGCGGAGGAGCTTCTTGAGGCCGGCAGCGACGGCCTGGCCTTCGGCTTCCTCACGGGGGACCGGCGCATCGACCGGGACAGGACGGCGAGGATGGTGGAGCTGATCCACGGCTTCGGGAAGGAGGCGGTGTTCCACCGCGCCTTCGACTGCGCGGGGGATCCCTATGAGGCCATGGAAACCCTGATCGGATTGAGGGTGGACCGGGTGCTCACCAGCGGCCAGGAGGAGAAGGCGGTGCAGGGCGCGTACCTGCTCAGGAAACTGCAGGACAAGTACGGGGACAGAATCCAGATTCTGGCGGGCAGCGGGGTGAACGCCGCCAACGCCGGAGATCTGATGGAGAGGACGGGGCTGACCCAGGTGCACTCCTCCTGCAAGGGCTGGAGAAGGGATGAGACCACCACCGGGGAGCGGGTACACTACCGGTTTGCCCCGGATCCCCACGGGGACGACTACGATGTGGTGAGCGAGGAGCTGGTGAGAAGGCTGGTGGAGAGTGCGGGATGAAGAGCGGGACAGTATTGAAACGGTATGCGGTGACCACGGCGGCGGTGATCGCCTCCGCCTTCCTCCAGGCCTTCGCCATGCAGACATTTTTGAACCCGGTGAACATTCTCTCCAGCGGCTTCACGGGGGTGGCGGTGCTGATCGAGAGGATCACCTCCCTGTACGGGATCCATTTTTCCACCTCCCTGGGGATGGTGGCCCTCAATGTGCCCGTGGCCCTCTTCTGCTTCAAGCACATTGGAAAAAAATTTGTGGTGTTCTCCATGATCCAGGTGTTCCTGGCCAGCTTCTTCCTGAGGTTTGCCCACTTCACCCCCCTGTTTGACGACGCCCTGTTAAATATCTGTTTCGGGGGCTTCGTCTACGGCATAGCCATCGTCACCGCCCTGAAGGGCAACGCCTCCACGGCGGGGACGGACTTTATCGCCCTGTACGTCTCCAACCGGACCGGGAAGGCCATCTGGCAGTATGTGTTCATGGGAAATGCCTGCATGCTCTGCATTTTCGGCTACATGTTCGGGTGGGAGTACGCCGGGTATTCCATCATGTTCCAGTTTATATCCACCCAGACCATCGACCGCTTCTACCACCGGTACAAGCGGGTGACACTGCAGATCACCACCCACGATCCCGATGCGGTGGTGAAGGAGTACGTCAAGAATTACCGCCACGGCGTGTCGGTGATGAACGGCTACGGCGGCTACAGCGGGGCCAGCATGAGCCTGCTGCACACCGTGGTCTCCTCCTACGAGGTGCAGGACATTGTCCACCACCTGAAGCACGCGGATCCCAAGGTGATCGTGAACGTCCTGCCCACGGAGACATTTTTCGGGGGATTCTATCAGAAACCCATTGACTGAGGCGACCGGCGGCCTGCCGCCGGGAGAAAGGAGAAGAGAAACGTATGCACAGATTAGGTATTTCCGTCTATCCGGAGCACTCCACCCAGGAGAGAGATTTCGCCTACATGGAGCTGGCGGCCAAGTACGGATTTTCCCGGATTTTCACCTGCCTGCTGTCCGCCAGCAGCGATCCCATGGTGATCAAAAGGGAGTTCGGCGCATTTCTGAATAAGGCCCACGAGCTGGGATTTGAGGTGGCGGCGGACACCAACCCCCAGGTGTTTAAGAATCTGGGGGCGTCCCCGGAGAACCTGGAGGTGTTCCATGAGCTGGGCCTGGACATCATCCGCCTGGACGGGCATTTTGACGAGCGCCAGGACGTGCTCATCACCCGAAATCCCTACGGGATCAAGATCGAGTTCAACGGGAGCCTGGACACGGACGTGGAGAGGCTGATCCGCCATGGGGCGGACCGGAGAAATATGACCATCTGCCACAATTTCTATCCGGAGCGGTACACGGGTCTGAGCCAGAAAACCTTCGACCGGGCCAATGAGAAGTGGGCTTCCCTGGGGATGACCACCGCCGCCTTCGTCTCCAGCCAGGAGGAGCACACCTTCGGGCCCTGGGAGGTCTATCAGGGGCTTCCCACCCTGGAGGCGGACCGCACCCTGCCCATCGACGCCCAGGTGCGCCACATGGTGGCCTGCGAGGGGATCGACGACATCCTCATCGGGAACGCCTACGCCGCGGAGGCGGAGCTTGCGGCCATGGCCGGGGTGAAGCTGACCAACACCACGGTGAAGATGGACCCGGCGGAGGGGCTTGGCGAGGCGGAGCGGGACGCGGTCTTCCGCTTCACCCACACGGGGCGGGAGGACGCCAGCGAGTATCTGCTCCGCTCCAGCTTCCCCAGGCTCCAGTTTAAGGACCGGGAGATCCCCTTCCGCCCCTGCGACAAGAGAACATTCACCAGGGGAGATGTGCTGGTGGTCAACGACAACCTGGCCCACTACCGGGGCGAGGTGGAGATCGTCCTCACGGAGGTGGAGAATGACGGCCAGAGAAACCTGGCGGGCCGCATCGCGGACACGGATGTGCGGATCCTGGATGAGATGGAGAAGCGGCCGGGCCACGCGTTTGAGATTATTTGATAAATGAGACGACGGGGAATTATTTGCCTGCTGTGAGGCTGGAGAAATCGTGGTTGACGGCCTCGATCAGGGAGAATTCCCCGTTTTCGTATTCAAATTTCAGGATGCAGCAGTTTCCCACACGGCCCTTCAGCTCGGCCTTCTGGTTTTTCTCCCAGTAGCGCATGAACTGCCGGCTGGAGCCGCCGTGGGAGACGGCCAGAACCGACTCGTGCCCGTCCCGCTCCATGATCTCCGTCAGCGTGTCGGACATCCGCTGGCGAACCTCCATCTCGCCCTCGCCGCCGAAGCCCTTGAAGAAGTCGCCGTAGGGGAGGGGGGGATTTAAGTCCTCGCTCTCGCTCTCGAAGACGCCGAAGTTCCACTCCTTCAGCCCCTTCACCCGCGTATAGGGCATGGGGGTGAGGATCTCCAGGGTGTCGCAGGCCCGCTCGGAGGTGGAGGAGTAGGCGTGGTCGAAGGTGATGCCCCGGGAGCGGAAATACTCTGCGGCCACCCCCGCCTGGGCCCGTCCCAGCTCTGTCAGGGGGGAATCGCACCAGCCCTGGATTTTGCGGCGCACGTTAAAGACGGTCTGTCCGTGGCGGACAAGGTACAATGTTTTCTTCATAAAAAACCTCCATATATAAAAGAATCATAAATTGAACTACAGGTTTCAGATTCTGCTCATGAACCATTCCACCGTCTCCGGGTCGTAGTGGGAGAAGAACAGGCTCTTTCCGCCGTCCAGGGCTTCAATCGCCCCCATGTCCTCCGGGGAGAGGGTGAAGTCGAAGATGTCGAAATTTTCCTCCATCCGCTCCCTGTGGGTGGATTTGGGGATGATCACCACATCGCTCTGCAGCAGGAAGCGGAGCGCCGTCTGGGCGGTGGTCTTTCCGTATTTGGCGCCGATCTTTTTCAGCACTGGATTGCTGAAAAAGTCATTTTTCCCCTCCGCGAAGGGCCCCCAGGACATGATCTGGGTGCCGTATTTTTTCATGTATGTTCTCGCAGTTTTCTGCTGCTGGAAGACATGGGTCTCCACCTGGTTGACCGCCGGCTTGATCTCAGAAAAGTGGTGGATGTCCAGGAAGCGGTCCGGATAGAAGTTGGAGACGCCGATGGCCCGCACCTTTCCGCACCGGTATGCCTCCTCCATGGCCCGGTAGGTGCCGTAGTAGTCGCCGAAGGGCTGGTGGATCAAGAGCAGGTCGATGTAGTCGCTGCGCAGCTTCTTTAAGGACTCGTCGATGGAGACCTTGGCCCTCTCATAGCCGGCGTTGCTGATCCACACTTTGGTGGTGATGAAAAATTCTTCCCGGGAGAGGCCGGAATTTGCCACCGCCTTTCCCACGCCCTCCTCGTTGCCGTAGGCCTGGGCGGTGTCGATGCTGCGGTAGCCCACTTCGATGGCGTCCCGCACGCAGCGCTCCGTCTCATCCGGCGGCGTCTGATACACGCCGTAGCCCAGGACGGGCATCTTCACACCGTTGTTCAGTGTCACGCATTTCATATCGGATTCCTCCTTAATTCTTATTCATAATCTGCATGCAAGTTCCCGGGATCTTTGCTTTCTAACTCGATTATAGGCCATAATTTTGGAAAAGTACAATATGAATTCTGCAACATTCTATTCATAAAATGAATACTAAAAAGAGACTTGCAGACTGCATAGCGGGGCCGTATAATGGGAAAAAAGGAGGGGAGAGCCATGCTTGACTTGGAAGAGCTGAGGCAGCTTGCGGCCTTCGCCCGGTGGGGAACCCTGTCCCGGGCGGCGGAGGAGCTGCACATTTCCCAGCCCACTCTGAGCCGCACCATGCAGAGCCTGGAGGAGGAGTTCGGGGTTTCCCTGTTTGTTCGGGAGAAGAATAAGATTGAATTGAACGAGACGGGCCGCCGGGCGGTGGAGGCGGCTAAGGCGCTTTTAAGAGAGGCGGAGGAGACGGTGCGCAGAGTGCGGGAATATGACCGGAGACTCCACACCATCGCCGTGGAATCCTGCGCCCCGGCCCCCATGTGGGCCCTGCAGCCCCAGCTGACCCGCCTCTTTCCCGGCATGTCCGTCTCCGCCTCCCTGGAGGAGGTGGAGGCCATCCCCGGCCATGTGACCGGGGGCAGCTGTGATCTGGGGATCCTGCCTGGGGCCGTGGAGGCCGCCGGGGTGAAGTGCGTTCCCTTTCTGCAGGAGGAGCTGTATGTCTGCCTGCCGCCGGACCACCCGCTGGCGGGCTGCGCCTCCGTGACCTTTGAGATGCTCAACGGGTACAACTGCCTGCTGCGGTCCCAGATCGGATTCTGGGATGCCATGAGCCGCAGGAAGATGCCGGCATCCCGCTTCCTGGTGCAGACGGACGCCTTTGAGATGCGGGAGCTGATCCGCAGCTCCTCCCTGCCCTGCTTCACCACCAACCTGGTCAATTTCGGGGGTGAGGAGACCAGGGGCCGGGCGATTATCCCCATCCGGGATGCGGAGGCCCAGGTCAGCTACCACCTGATTTACCGGGAGGCATGCCGGGAGTACGACGCCATCCGCGGGGGCGGGCCGGGGGTTTACGACCTGCGGTAGAGGATGGGCACGTCGTAGCCGAAGGTCTTCGTTCCGTTCACCTCCATGGACTCGGAGACCTCCAGCACTTCCTCTGAGAAGCGCTCAAAGAGGGAGAATTTCAACACCGGGGAGAACATGCTGACGCTGCCCCCCTCCCACACCCCGTCCTTCTCCGTGTAGAGGGCGGGGGTGAAGCGCTGGGAGGGCTTTAAGCTGCTGTAATCCGTCTCCTTCATGGCCTCGTAGGTGAAGGAGGATTTGTCGCAGCCCTCGGGAATCTCGTAGGAGGTGAGCCGGATGCCCCCCTCCTCCTCCGTGAACAGGAAGAGGTGGTTGGAGGCGTGGGTCGTCCCCTTTGCGGTGAAATAGCTCTCCTCCACCATGAACTCGCCGGAAAAGCCCTGGGGCAGACCGGTGATTTTGTCGTTGCAGGCGGTGTTTACGTGTCTTGCCAGGGGGAAATCCGGGTTTGTCTCCCTCAGGGATTCCCACTGTTCGCGGTTGTCAAAATTTCCAGTCAAAAGTTTCATAAAATCCTGTAATTTACTCATATCAGTCTTCCTCCATTTCAGCGGGCTGCATCCAGCCCGGTCTGTCCTCGCCCGGCCTGCCCTCTCCGGGCAGCCGGCGGGCGGTCACTTTTGCCATCAGATTCAATAATGTCTGCCGCTCCTCCCCGCTCAGGGGGGCCAGGGCGATCTCATCCCACTCCCGGAACAGCCGCCGGCTGAAATCAAATATCTCGCGGCCCCGCTCGGTGAGGTTTAGGACAGCGGCCCGCCGGTCCCTGGGATTTTTTTCCTGGGTGATCAGGCCTGCCTCCGACAGCTTGGCCAGGGCCCTGGTGAGATAGCCGGCGTCCAGCCCCATGATCTCAGAGACCGCCCGGGGGGAAATATTTTCCCGCCTGCCGACGCAGATCAGGATGTAGAGCTGGCTTAGAGTGATCCCCTCCCCGGCCAGCCGCTCGCGGCAGTGGGCGGCGAACTGCTTCCGCAGGACGGAGACGTGAAACGCCAGAGAATCGCTGTGCATCGTTTATCAACTCCTCTCACAGTCGTTGGCGCAGGGCAGGGCGGAGCGCGGACGTTCGCCCTGCCGGCAATTACTTGACCAAGGCAACTATATTCCGGAAAAAGCGGTTTGTCAAGGCCTTTCGGGAAGTTTTTTTCGGCGGCCGGCGGATCCTTCACGAAGATTTTACAAACCATTTCTTGTGCTGCCTATGCATTTCTACGTATAATAGACAAAATAGACAAAAAAGTCGGATAAATCGGTGCGGACCCCACTTTCTGAGAGCGGAGTCCGTATTCTGTATAGGAAAGGGGGAGAATCTGTGCAGAAGGAACATCGCCTGGTGCGGGAAGTGTACGCGGCGAAAACGGATATGGAGAAGGCGGACCGCCTGATTCGGGACTATATTCCCTTTATCCGGTCGGAGACGGCCAAATTTCTCACTAGGTTCTGTACGGATCAGGACGATGAGTACAGCATCGCGCTGATCGCATTTCACGAGGCAATTTTGGGCTATTCCCGGGAGAGGGGAGCTTTCCTGAGCTATGCGGCCATGCTGATCCGCAGCCGGCTCATCGACTATCAGCGAAAGGAGGTGCGCCATCAGAACCAGGTCTCCCTCTACGAGGAGCAGGAGGAGGATGGCCGCGCCCTGGTCGATGAGCTGCAGGACGGGAGAAATCATTATGAAGAGTCTGCAAATCTGGAGGCCACGAAGCAGGAGATCGAGGAGCTGGCGGCGGTGATGGCGAATTTCGGCGTGAGCTTCAGCGATGTGTCGGATCACTCGCCCAAGCAGGAGCGGACCCTGGAGGCGTGCAGGGAGGCGATCCGCTGCGGGGCGGAGGACGGAGATCTGCTGGCGGAGCTGCTGCGGACGAGGCGGCTGCCCATGGCCCGGCTGGCCGCCTTGTCTGGCGTGGAGCGGAAGACTCTGGAGCGCCACAGAAAATATATTCTGGCTATGCTGTTGATCCAGACCAACGGATACGAGATCATCCGCGGTCATCTGCGGCATGTGCTCAGGAGGAGAGGAGGGCTGACGGCATGAGATATATGGTGGTGGAATGCCATCTCAGCTACGCGGTGGTGCTGAGCGAAGATGGCAGATTCCTCAAGGTGGCCAATCTGCACTATGAGATCGGGCAGGTTGTGTCCCATGTGGTGGAGATGCGCCAGCCCGAGCGGCAGCCGGAATCCGGAAGGAGAGTTCCCGTGCGGTGGATCACCTCCATGGCGGCGGCCGCTGCCTGCCTGACCCTTGTGGCTGTGGCGGCCCTGCGCGTGGGCTCCCTGCCCTACGGAACGATCTACATGGAGATCAACCCCGATGTGCGCATCGATGTGGACCGGAAGGACCGCGTGGTGGGGCTGGAGGGAATGAACTGTGACGGCGAAGCTCTGGTGGAGGATTACAGCTACCGGAGAAAGGATCTGGAGCTGGTGGTGGATGAGCTGGTGGACAGGGCCATCGGCATGGACTATCTCCACGAGGGCGGGGAGATCACCCTCAGCTTTGACGGGGACGACAGCCAGTGGGTGGAGAGCCGCAGCGAGGCCCTGCCGGAGCAGCTGGCGGAGTACCTGGATCAGAAGCTGACGGTGACCATCACGGTGAAAAATAACACCGGCGTGACGGCCTATCTCCCGGAACCTGCGGCGCAGGCCCCGCCGGAGACGCAG
>DXEU01000026.1 GCA_019114845.1 Candidatus Lachnoclostridium stercoripullorum
TACAAGAGGCCGGACGGAGTATATGTAGTTCCGATTGGCTGTTTGAAGGATTGATTAAGTAAAAATATGGCGCACAGGAAACCTCCCCCCGGCATCATCAAGTACCCCTGGGGGAAGTTTCAGCGGCGAAAGGAAGGAGGATCCACATGAATCAAGAAGAGAGACGGCTTTATCTGATCCGTGCTCTGCAGCGGGAGATGCCCCAGTACGGGAAGGTGCGGATTCCGGAGAGCGGCGAGGGACAGTGGCGGCTTCTGCGGTCGCTGTTTAACGTCCGCCCGCCCTACCCAGCCTCCCCGGAGTTTCTGGACATTCAGGACGAATATCTGGGGGAGATGATCCGGGAAAGGGGGATCACAGACGGAGATTCTCTCCCGCCGGCGGCCTCCGACCCCCGTCTGGTGCTCTGGCAGGGGGATATCACCTCCCTGCGTTGTGACGCCATTGTCAACGCCGCCAACAGCGCCCTCCTCGGCTGCTGGCAGCCCTGCCACTCCTGCATTGACAATATCATACACTCCTTCGCCGGGGTGCAGCTGCGGATAAAATGCAGCGAGCTTATGGAAGCCCAGGGCCACGAGGAGGAGACGGGGAAGGCCAAAATCACTCCCGCCTACAATCTCCCCAGCAAATTTGTGCTCCACACCGTGGGTCCCATCATCCTGGGCGAGCTGGAGGAGGAGGACTGCCGCCTGCTGGCAGACTGCTACCGCTCCTGCCTGTCCCTGGCCGCCGAGAACGGACTTCGCTCCGTGGCCTTCTGCTGCATCTCCACCGGCGTCTTCCGCTTCCCCCCGGAACGGGCGGCTGAAATCGCGGTGAAGACGGTGAAAGCATTTTTAGATCGCAGTGAGACCTCCCTGAAGCGGGTGATCTTCAACGTGTTCAAGGACAGTGACTGGGAAATTTACAGCAACATTCTGAAAATAAACGGGTGAACTGCATGGAAAAAGATATTGATTATGTGATTGCGGTGGCTGAGTGCGGAAGCATCTCCAAGGCGGCTGAACTGCTGTACATCAGTCAGCCCTCCCTGAGCCGCTATCTGTCAAACCTGGAAAATGAATTGGGAATGGCCCTTTTTGTGCGCACCATCAACGGCACGGAGCTGACCGAGGCCGGAAAGATCTATGTGGAATACGCCAAGGAGATCCGCCGCCTGAGAAGCACCATGAACGCCAAGCTCCGGGAGCTGAAGCGCTCGGAGGCAAAGCGGATACGGGTGGGAATGACCTTGAACTCCATCTCCCTCTCCGCCTTCAACATATCGGAGAGAGTGCGGGAGAAATACCCCTCCTGCACGGCGGAAATTTTCAATCTCATGTCCAAGGACATTCCTCATGCTCTGAAGGAGGAGAAATACGATTTTGCCATCGGGCCGGATCTGGACTGGCCGCCGGAGCTGAATTATGAGGAATTTGCTGCGGATCCCTTCATTCTGGTGGCCCCGGAGCGCTATGATTTGGACGCCCTGGCCTGTCTCAGGGAAGGTGTGGAGTTCCCGCTGGTGGATCTGCGGACACTGCCGGATCTGGACTGGATTCTTCAGGACGAGACGACCGCTGTGCGGAAGGGCATAAACAAGATCTGCCGCAAGCTGAACTATCAGATCCGCCCCAAGCTGGAGGTGACCAGCAGCACCATCGCCCTGCAGGCGGCGGAGAGCCAGATGGGATGCTGCGTTGTGGCCCTGGGACATCTGGCCTACTTAAATCACAGGGAACATCTGCGCTTTTATCAAATCAGCGCGGAGGACTATTCCTCGGTGGGCGTCGTATCCCTTCGGGGAAAATTTTTCCAGGAGGAGGAGCGGTACTGCATCTCCTGCATAAAAAAGGCCTGGAAAGCCGGGGACCGGCAGCTGTCGGCCCGAATCAGAGGGGTATAGCACAAAGCTATGCCCTTATTCAATACTGGTATTTTTCACAGAATGAATTCTCCGCTATACTGAAGTCAGATTGAACAATGTCTGGCCGGACAGAGAGATCACACATATGAAAGAGGAGGTTCATTTTATGAGTATGACACTGTTGTGGGCGCTTATCTGTCTGATTATTTTTATCGCGGTTCTGGCCCATCCCAAACTGCCCAACTGGATGACTTTCATCTGCCTCGCCCCGGTGGCCCTGTTCTCCGGGATCATGGAGAGCGGCGATATTTACGCAGTTTTAAACAGCTCCAGCCTGCACCTGATGATTATCATCTGCATGTTCTCCGGCATGATCGCCGCCACCGGGCTGGACGTGGTGATCGGTGAATTTGTGGATCGGGTCACCAGTTCCCAGACGGGGAAAAAGAAAGAGATGATGATCTTCGCCATCGTGTACATCACTTCCGGCCTGGTATCCACCGTTCTGCAGAACAGCTATGTGGCCCTGGCCTTCCTGCCCGTTCTCAGAAGTATCGCCAGGAAAAACCGCATCAGCCTGTCCAAATTGGTGCTGTTTGTGATTTTCTCCACCACCCTGGGCGGAGCCGTGACCCTGATCGGCACTCCCACCAATGTGTACGCCAACACGGCCCTGGAGGAGGCCGGCCTGCAGCTGTTCGGCATGCTGGATTTCGCCTGGGTGGCCATCCCCATCTTCATCATCGGCGGCATTTACATGGTGATCATGAACCGCTGGTGTGCCTCCTACGATGACTTCGGAGAGGAGATGGTGGAAAAGCAGCTGACGAAGGAGCAGAAAAACAAGCAGAAGGTCGTGGGCGTTGCCTTCCTGGTGTTCGTCCTGTCTCTGGTGCTGGGCTCCCTGAAGGTGATCTCCATCGATCCCAACTTTGTGGGCTACGCCATGATCGCCCTGGCCGTCCTCTCCACCATTGTATCTCCCAAAGAGGTTCTCACCTCTCTGGACGCAAACATGATCATCTTCTGCGCCGGCATCAACCTGATGATCGCCGTGATGAACCAGAGCGGCCTTGGAAATCTGTTTGGAGAGATCATCATCAGCCTGATCGGCGAATCCAGAAACCTGTACGTGATCACCGCCATCGTCTGCATCGGGGCTTCCATCGCCACCCAGTTTATGAACAATATGGCCTGTGCAGGCATGCTGGCCCCGGTGGGCATCTCCATCGCTGAAGCCCTGGGAGCCAACCCCCAGGCTATCGTCCTGGCCATCGCCATCGGAGCGGGCTGCTCTTACCTGACCCCCATTGCGTCCGGCACCAACCAGACCATGATGCTCTTCACCAAGCTGAAATTCCAGGACTTCACCAAATTTGGCTGGCCCCTGCTCATCATTTCCTGGATCTGCTGCGTGCTGATTCTGCCTCAGGTATTCCCGTTCTTCTAAAAGACAGGAAAGGAGATTCTTACCATGAAAACAGAACTCAAACGATGTCCGCCCGCCGCCCAGGGCGTGCCGGCAGAGTATATCATCAATTTTCTGAACGCCTGTGAAAAGGCGGATTCGGAGATTCACGGAATTATGATCGCGCGGAACGGGCAGGTGATCTTTGAAGCCTACAATGCCCCCTACGCCGCCGACATTCCCCATATCATGCACTCGTTCACCAAAACACTCACCAACACGGCGGTGGCCCTGGCCTGGTCCGACGGCCTCCTGAAGCTGGAGGATCCCCTGTTAAAGTACTTCCCCGAGTACGAGGCGAATGCCAATGAATACCTGCGGGCCTGCACCATCCGCGACATGATCACCATGAGAAACGGACAGCAGAGGGGAATCGGCGGAAACGAGTGGAGACCCTTAAAGACCAGCTGGAAGGACGCGTACTTCCAGGTTTCCTTCGACAAGGAGCCGGGGAAAACCTACATGTACTCCAGCGGAAACAGCTACATCCTCTCCTACATTGTCCAGAAGCTGGAGAAAAAGACCTGCAGAGAGCTGGTGCAGGAGCGCATCGGGAAAAAGATCGGACTCACGGATTTCCCGTGGATGCTGAGCCCGGAAGGGGTCTGCTCCGGCGGAAACGGCGTCTCCCTCACCGCGGAGGACATGCTGCGCATCGGCCTGCTCTACCTGAACAAGGGCAGATGGGATGGGGAACAGCTGATTTCGGAAGAATGGGTGGACTATGCTCTGGGATACCGGGATCCCCTGCCCCCCGTGGACGGACTGCAGTACAATTTCCACTGGGATCACCGGGAGGATATCTGGGCTGCCAGGGGCATGTTCGGCCAGACCTGCGGCCTGATCCCGTCCCTGAACATGGCGTTCGCCATCACTGCCGCTGACAAAGATTACACCGCCATGCGCCTGTTCCAGCAGGAGGTGGTCGATCGGATGAAGGCGGATGGTGAGCCGCAGACAAAGACGATGACCGCCGGCGCCGATCCCTTTGAAGACATTCTTCTCCAGAAAGGGCTGAGAATGACCCTGAAAGGGAAAAATGTCTCTGTCAAGCATCATTTTGAGCCGAAGCAGAGGGATCTGGTCTTCCGGCCGGAGGACAATCCGGACAAGATAACATGCGTGGAACTTCATTTCACAGAGGATGGAGAACTGATCTATGTGATGGAGGATGAGAGGGGAAGACATGAGGTGAGGGCCGGCCTGGACCGCTGGGTGGACGGCACCACCACCATGACCGGGGCCTATCTCCACCACCAGTATGAACAGCCCATCTCCAGAATATCGGCCATCGCCTACTGGAGCGGGGAGAACACCCTGATGATGGAGTGGCGCTTCCCGGAGATGGCATTCTTCGACCACGTGTCTGTCACCTGGGCGGAGGAGGAACTGCAGGTGGACCGCTGGGTAAACATGAACTCCCAGGATTTAAGCCGCCCCACCCTGCATCTGAAAATCTGACAGCCGCGGCGCCGCAGAAGTAGTTTCAGCCTGAACAGGGCCCCTTCACAGGGGCCCTGTTTTCTGCGGATTGGCGCTCCGCAGCCGCTCCCCGTCCAGCATTCCCAGCTGGGCCAGGCCCGCGCAGACGCCCAGGAAGACTTCATGTCCCGCAGGTCCTCCGGGTGAACCTCCGTGCCGTGGATCTTCTTCAGCAGGTCCACATACATCTTCACATACTTGTCCATCTCCTCCGGGTGCTCCGCGATCAGGCTGCCGAAGGACTTGGCGTTTAAGAGCTCAAAGACGGAGCCGTATCCGTCCCCCACCTTCACCACGTCGTAGGGGATGGCCGTGGGGATTCCCAGGACGAAGGCCTTTCTGGCCAGCTCCCGCTCCCGGTGGATATCCGGAAGGCTGTTGGGATTTAAGTACACCTTGATGATGGTCTCCGGATCCAGGCGGTACACCTTGCCGTTGGCCCCCTGTCCGATGACCTCACAGCCGTCCACAGAGACGCGGCGGTAGGCCCGGCTCACGGGCATCATCTCCGTGAAGCCCGTCATCTCAAAGATCTCGTAGACCTCCGGGGAGGCGTTGACGATGGCCAGTTCCGGTTCCTGCTTGCGCAGCCGCAGGATCACCCGCAGGCCGGCGCTGGAGATGTACTCCAGCTTCTCTGCGTCCAGAACCACCTTCCCGTGGTCCTGGCTTCCAGCTTCTGGATCTCCTCCTCCGCCTGGGCGGCCTTTCTCCCAAAGCAACCGGCGGGCGCCCCGCCCGCGGCATCAGTCATTCCGCGGACGGGGCGCCCTGTATCACATTTCATTAGGAGTGGATGTTGTCTTATTTCACATATGCGTCCGGATGGGCGCTTCCGTTGGTCCCGTCGTACACCTGATCCTTGAGCATCAGATGAACGGCCGCCAGCTTGTAGGTCTGAGGCAGAGCCAGAATTCTGGGGTTGGGACCCGTGTACTTTTTCATGGCGTCCGCCAGGGCCTCCTCGAAGGTCGCTCTGGTCTTCAATCCCATGCCTCTGGCGTAGCCGGGCTCCTGGGCTCCCACGATGTAGATGGCAGAGGTGTTCATCTCAGCGATCTGTCCGCAGCTCATCATGGAGAATCCGTGGAAGGGATGGAATGCGTTGCAGTAGCGATATTTGCGGATGTACTCCTCGTTGGTGGCAAAATACTCGCCGTAGCGGTTCATATCCGTGAGCACGTTCATGTAGTCGTGCTGGAACATGTCGTAGCACTCTCTCAGGTAGGGCCACAGCTCGTCGTGGAAGTAGCCGTTGCAGATGGAGGAGCAGATGATCACGCAGTTGTCCTTCATCACCCGCTTATGGCGGATCACCTGGGCGGAGAGGGCCTGCATCATCATGATGGGGTTGGTGCCCATGCCGTTGCCGTAGTGGAACTCCTGGGGCATGCCGAACACCATGATGTCGTATTTCTCCTCGGCGAAGGGCACGTAGGTCCGCTTGTCCGCCGTCTTCCAGGACAGGGGCTGCATCTCTGCGGCGTAGCCGGAGTTGATCTCGATCTGGCGGGACTGGGTGTCCAGAACCGCATCGCAGCAGAAATACTTCTTGCCCATGTGCTCCTCCTGCTTCATGCCGATCTCGTCAAACTTGGTCCGCATGAGGGAGTGGCCGCTCACCGGGGTGAAGTCCTCCCGGTGCATCACCTGGGGCACGTGGTGGGAGGCGATGGATGTCCAGTGATTCAAGCCGGTGGCGCAGTGCTTGTAGCCACCGGAGTAGCCGCCGTAGGGGTTGCCCTGGGTGTGGCCGATGAGGATGGGCAGATCGCAGTCGTGCACGTACTTGTTTAAATACACCGGATCTCCCCGATCGGTGAACCCGCAGTTCACCATGTGGTCGTGGTCCTCGCTGTCGTGGTTGATGATCTGACCTGTGTACCAGAACTCATTGAACAGCTCGTCCCCCAGGATGGCCCGAAGCTGGGGAATCTTGTTCTTGGGGTGCAGTCCGTTGGAACAGATGAGAAGAACGTCCTTCTTCTCCACCCCCGCCTTGTAAAGTTCATTCAGAATAATGCGGATGGACATCTTCCGGTGGGAAGTGGGCTGCAGACCGCCCTTCACGATGTCCGGAAATACGATGGTCACCTTGGAGCCCTTGTGGGCCAGCTCCGAAAGGGGAGGCATGCCGATGGGGTTGCGGATGGATTTCAGATACGCCTCCTCCAGCTGATCCTCCGGGATGCAGGGCGGATCCGGCACAGTCACTCCCGGGATAAATACGTCCGTATTGTCCGGAAGAGACGCGTTCATCAGGCCCTGTCCATATTCAAACTGTAAATTTTTCATAGTCTGTACCTCTCTGTTGGCCGCCGCTTGGGCGGCGTGGATTCGATGCGTTCAGGCTGAAATCAGCCGTTTACGCCCAGGTAGATTCCGGCAATCTCCAGATACTCCTCCGGGTAGAAGCCGATCTCCCCGGCAAAGCGGGTCAGAGCGATGAGTCCCCCGTCGATGGAGCCGATCTCCGACAGCATCTTCGCGTTGTCCTGCTTTAAGCCGCCTCCGTAGACCACGTCCAT
>DXEU01000027.1 GCA_019114845.1 Candidatus Lachnoclostridium stercoripullorum
GGTCTTTTCCCTTTTATTTTGTAGATTTTATTTAGCGGCGGCTGGTTGAATTTCCCGCCGCTTTGCCTTATGATAAGAGAAAGTTTGCTGGCGGGGATGGCACAGAAAAGATGGAAGAACAGGAGAAGCGGAGCATGAAAAAAATATTGATTATCAACACGGGGGGAACCTTCTCCTCCGTCAAGAGCGCGGGCGGTCTGACGCCGGGGCTGGGGGAGCACGATATCCTGGAGGAGCTGAAGGTGGTGGCGAAGGATTGCCAGCTGGAATATGAAGATTTCTGCTCCCTGGACAGCGCCAACATCATGCCCAGGCACTGGGCGGAGCTGGCGGCCAGGATCGAGGAGGCCAGCCGGGAATATTCCGGGATTGTGGTGATCCACGGGACGGACACCATGTCCTACACCGCATCCATGCTGTCCTTTATGCTCTGGGGAGTTCCCGTGCCGGTGGTGATCACCGGAAGCCAGCTCTCCATCGCCCACCCGGTGGCGGATGCCATGGAGAACTGTCGGGCGGCCATACACATGGCCAACAGCCGCTGCCCCGGGGTGTTCGTGGCATTTAACCGCAGAATCCTGCTGGGGGTGCGGGCGTCGAAGGTGAGGACCATGAGTTTTGACGCGTTCGACAGCATCAACTACCCGGATGTGGGGGAGATCAACGCCTTCGGGATGCGGATTCACCGGGAACTGATTCCCAGGCGGACGGCGGTTCGCTTCCTGGCGGATACCAGCTACTCCCCCAAGGTGATGGTGGTCAAGCCGGCGCCCGGGACGCCGCCGGAGATCTTTGACGCCATGGTGAATCTGGGCTGCCGGGGGATCGTGGTGGAAGCGTTCGGCCTGGGAGGACTGCCCTTTGAGGAGAATGACCTCTGCGGGGCCGTAAAGCGGACGGTGGAGAAGGGGGTGGCCGTGGCCATCGGCAGCCAGTGCCGCTACGACGGCAGCAGCCTGTCCGTGTACGAGACTGGAAGACGGGCCCTGGAGGCGGGAGCCATGGAGATGTACGACATGACTACGGAGGCGGCGGTGACAAAGCTGATGTGGCTGCTGGGAAAGGATTTGACCATGGAGGAGCTGAGGGAGAAATTCGGGGAGAACCTGGTCAACGAGGTAACCCCCAGGGATGGGCAGTGAGGAGCCGCATATGGAGACGAGAGAGGTTTTGGAGACGGCCATGAAGGCCGGGCGTCTGCTTTTGGGAAATGGGGCGGAGATTTTTCGGGTGGAGGAGACCATCTACCGGATCTGCCGCCATTATGGGGTACAGTCCGCCAGCACCTTCGTGCTGAGCAACGGAATTTTCATCACGGCGGGGGATGAGAAGGAGCCCTGCTACTCGGCGGTCCGCCATCTGCCCTCCTGGGTCACCAGGCTGGACCGGGTGGCGGCGGTCAATCAGCTCTCCCGGGAAATTGAGGAGAAGAATTACAGCCTGGAGGAGGTAAACCGGCGCTTGGACAAGATTGAAACCATGCCGGGACATCCGCCGGTGTTTCAGGTATTGGTGGCGGGTCTGGCCTGCGCCTGCTTCAGCTTTTTGTTCGGGGGTGCACTGGGGGATATGGCGGCCAACTTTTTGATCGGCCTGATCCTCTACAGCTTTCTCCTGAAGACGGGGGGAAGGCTTTCCAAGATCACCGGAAACATTCTGGGCGGGGCTCTGGTGGGCGTCTGCTGCCTGGCGGCCTACTACGCTGGTCTGGGAGGTCATCTGCGGCCGATGGTGATGGGAGGCATCCTTCCCCTGGTTCCGGGGCTGGCGTTCACCAACGGGATCCGGGATCTGGCGGACGGGGACTACATCTCCGGCGCGGTGCGGATGCTGGATGCCATCCTGGTGTTTGTGAGTCTGGGGGCGGGCGTGGGAGCTGTATTTCTGGCCTATCATCACATGTTTGGGGGTGTTCTTCTGTGATCGGACAGCTGACGGCCGCCTTCCTTGGGACGGTGGCCTTTGGGTATCTGTTTGGAATTCCGGGAAAGCATTACGGCTTCTGCGGTCTGTGCGGCAGCGTGGCCTGGGGCGTGTATGTGCTCCCGGTCTGGGGGTCGGACGTGATCGCCTCCTTTGCGGCCACGGTGATCGTGGCCTTCCTGTCCCGGCTGTTTGCGGTGCGCAGGCGCTGCCCGGTGACGGTATTTCTGATCGCAGGGCTGATCCCCCTGGTGCCCGGGATCGGACTCTACTGGACCTTCTATTATCTGGTGACCAACCAGCTGGAGCAGATGTCGTCCACGGGCCTGGTGGCGGTGAAATCCGCCTGCGCCATCGTGCTGGGGATCGTGTTCGTGTTTGAGATCCCCCAGGCGTTTTTCCGCATGCTTGCCAGGGTGGGAAAAAATGGAAGGTGAGTTTTTTAAGAAATATGTAAAGGCTCCCCGGCTTGAACTTAAACCTGTTTTCAGGTACAATAAAAGTTAGCGAACTGATTGGGGCGCCGCGCCGTGCGGCGCAAAGCAAACGAAGAGAAGGAAGCTGCCACGGGCAGCGGGAGGTGCAAAATGAAGAAAACGGCACTTGTGATTATGGCAGCCGGGATCGGCAGCCGTTTCGGGGGAGGAATCAAACAGCTGGAGCCGGTGGGACCCGGCGGCGAGATCATCATGGACTACTCCATCTACGATGCGCTGAAGGCAGGATTTGACAAGATCGTGTTCATCATCCGCAGAGACCTGGAGAAGGATTTCAGAGAGGTGATCGGCAACCGGATCGAGAAGGTGGCCCGGGTGGAGTACGCGTTCCAGGAGCTGGGGGATCTGCCGGAGGGATTTTCTGTCCCGGAGGGAAGGAAAAAGCCCTGGGGAACCGGCCAGGCGGTGCTGAGCATCAAGGGGCTCGTGGACGGCCCGTTCCTGGTGATCAACGCGGACGACTACTACGGAAAAGAGGGATTCCAGAAGATCCACGACTATATGGTGAACCATATGAAGGAGGACGGGGACGTCTACGACATGTGTATGGGCGGTTTTATTCTGCGCAATACTCTCAGTGACAACGGGACGGTGACCAGGGGCGTCTGCACCCTGGACGGCGACGGCAGTCTGAAAGAGGTGACGGAGACCTACGAGATCCGCATGGAGGCGGACGGGAGTATGAAGGCCCAGGATGAGCAGGGTAACCCGGTGCAGGTGAACCCGGATCAGCACGTGTCCATGAATATGTGGGGGCTTCCGGCGGCGTTTCTGAAGGAGCTGGAGAAGGGCTTCCCTGAGTTTTTGGAGAACCTGAAGGAGGGGGACATCAAGTCCGAGTACCTTCTTCCCAAGATCATCGACAAGCTGGTGAAGGCGGGCAAGGCCCGTGTGGAGGTCCTGGAGACGAAGGATAAATGGTTCGGCGTCACCTACAAGGAGGACAAGGAGACGGTGGTGGAGGCCATCCGCAGCCTGATCGCGGAGGGCGCTTACCCGGAGAGACTGTATTAAAGGGCAGTTGGGCAACAACGAGGAATCGAAATAGAGAACGGAGAATCGAATGAGTCGAATGAAAAGAAAGGCAGGAATCCTGCTCTGCGTATTTGTGGCGGCGGTTGCTGTGTATTTTGTGCTGAGCCAAAATATTCTGAGAGGGGGAGAGGAGGAGAAGGTGTATGCTGCCATGGAGGACGCCACGCTGCCGGTGGCGGTGTTTCAGACCATGGGCCGGGAGATGAACCTTCTCCACGGCTCCGTCCAGGAGATGGACGGGGGAGCTGCCGGTTCGCTCACGATTCTTCCGGAGGACCGGAGGCTCTCCGTGAGGATTGCCGGGTACGAGGGCGGATTCACCGGGATCCGCTACGAGATCCGGAGTTTGGACGGGGAGCAGCTGGTGGAGAGAACGGAGCTGAAGGATTGGGAGAGCGGTGAGGACGGAGTCCGGGCCGCTCTTCCCATTCAGAATCTGATCAACAGGGATGAGCAGTATTTCCTCAGCCTGATGGTGGGGCTGGAGGACGGGCGGGAGGTCCGCTACGGCACGAGGATCCTCTGGACCGGCGACACCAAGGCCCAGGACATGGTGGATCTGGCGGCGGATTTCTCCGCCAAGACCTTTGACGATGAGCAGGCCAGAGAGCTGGTGACCTATCTGGAGTCCAGCCCGGAGACGGACAACAGTTCCCTGGGGCATGTGACGCTGCAGTCGGAATTTGACCAGATCACCTGGGGCGGTATGGATGTGCAGCCGGCGGGGGAGAAACACATCACGCTCCGGGAGCTGGACGGCGTCATGGGGAATGTGGAGTTAAAGTACCTGGTGGAGGAGACAGGGGCCAGCGGGAACTGCTACGAGGTGACGGAGAATTTTACCATGAAGTGGGACGCGCAGCGCATCTATATGATGAGCTACGACAGAACCATGGATCAGGTGTTTGCCGGAACCCGGGAGCTGGTGAGCGGAAAGCGGATTCTGCTGGGGATCGCCGAGGATGCGGAGATGCCGGCGGTCAGGAGCGAAAACGGAAGATATACGGTTTTTGCCGTCGGCAGAGACCTCTGGCAGTATGACCGGGGGGAGGACGGAAGGGGCGAAGCCCTGACGGAGATCTTCTCCTTCCGCGGCCAGGACCGGACGGATGTGAGAGAAAATTTTGACAACCACGAGGTCCGCATCCTGCGGGCGGACGACGGGGGCGACGTGGATTTCCTCGTCTGCGGCTATATGAACCGGGGCCGGCATGAGGGGAGCACGGGAATCGCCTTCTACCGATACCGCCAGGGGGAGAAGGCCCTGGAGGAGCGATTTTTCATACCGGTCTCCCTGTCCTGGGAGAGGATGTCCGCGGATCTGGACCGCCTGGCCAAGCTGGGGGAGAACGGGATGTTCTACTTCTATCTGGACGGTTCCGTGTGCGCGGTGGATGTGAACAGCAATGAGTATCTGGTGGCGGCCCGGGATCTGAGAGAGGGGAGCTGGACTGTGAGCCAGGATCAGAGCCGGCTGGCGTGGCAGGATGGCGGCGAGGCGTACGGGGCAGAGGTGATCCATGTGCTCAACCTGGAGACCGGCAGCAGCCGGGACATCACCGCCCCGGACGGGCAGCTGGTCCAGGTGCTGGGATTCGTGGAGGAGGATTTCATCTACGGGACGGCGGCAAAGGAGGACCTCTGGATGGAGGGCAGCCGGGTGATCGGCCTTCCGGCTTACCGGCTGCAGATTGTGGACAGCGATCTGCAGGTGCAGGCGGACTATGAGAAGGAGGGAATCCGCATCTTCCGCGTGGAGGTGGCGGACGGCAGGATTCACCTGGATCAGATGGTGCGCAGCGGGGACGGCTATGAGAAGGCCGGTGAGGATATCATCGTCTGCAACACGGAGGTGCGGGCGGACGGCCAGGAGCTGGTGGGATGGTACGCCTCCGACGACCGGAAACGGGTGTATTTCATACAGCTGGAGACGGAGGCGGCGGCCGGGCTGCAGAGGATTGCCCCGGAGAGCGTGACTTACGACCTGTCGGATACCCTGGAGATTGACTGGGGGGACGGGCAGGAGAGGGTTTCATACAGCGCCTACGGAAACGGGCGTCTCCTGGGAGTCCGGGAGAGCCTGGCAGAGGCCATCGCCCTGAGCTACGACGCCATGGGGTATGTGACGGATGGCGGCGGGCGCATTGTCTGGGATCGGGTGGACCGGCCGAATACGCGGAACATCCGGGACTGGGCGCCGGCGGCCGGGCGGCTGACCCGCTGCCTGGAGGATTTCTCGGAGGACGGGGTGTACCCGGACGGGACACTGGTGATGGACGCCAGGGGAGCCACCCTTCACCAGATGCTCTACTATGTGGGGAAGGACTGCCCGGTGGCGGCCTACGAGCCGGACGGCAGCTACCTTCTGATCACCGGCTATGACCAGACGAACGTCTCCTTCACGGACCCGTCCACCGGGGAGACGAGCCGCATGAGCCTGGAGGAAGGCACCGCGTACTGGGAAGCGCGCCAGAATGATTTTGTGTGCGGCCTTTACAAATAGGAATCTTATGTTATAATCGTACTTGCAGCAAAGCGGCCGAGGGCCGAATTTGCAGGCACAGGCGGGATTGCGGGGCGCAGATGCCGGCAGTCCGCAGACTTTTGCAGGAAGTGCAGGTCCGCCTCGGCGGGCATGGCGGTTTAGATAGAATTTGTCAGAGGTTGAGGGATGGAACAATATATTATGAAAGGCGGCAATCCGCTGGCTGGCGAGGTGTATATCAGCGGAGCGAAGAACGCCGCTCTTGGAATTCTGGCGGCGGCGATCATGACGGATGAGGATGTGGTGATCGACAACCTTCCGGATGTGCGGGATATCAATGTGCTTCTGGAGGCGATCGCGGAGATCGGGGCGAAGGTGGAGCGGATCGACCGCCACACGGTGCGGATCAACGCGGGCAGCATCAAGGAAGTGTCGGTGGACGACGAGTTCATCCGCAAGATTCGGGCGTCCTACTATTTTATCGGGGCGCTTCTGGGAAAATATAAGAGCGCGGAGGTGCCTCTCCCCGGCGGCTGCAACATCGGCAGCCGGCCCATCGACCAGCACCTGAAGGGATTTCGGGCGCTGGGGGCGAAGGTGGAGATCGTCAAGGGGTCCGTGGTGGCCCACGCCATCGACCTGGTGGGCAGCCACATCTACCTGGACGTGGTGTCCGTGGGGGCGACCATCAACATCATGATGGCGGCGGCCCTGGCGGAGGGACAGACCATTCTGGAGAATGTGGCCAAGGAGCCCCACGTGGTGGATGTGGCCAACTTTCTGAACAGCATGGGGGCCAATATCAAGGGCGCCGGCACGGACGTGATCCGCATCCGGGGCGTTGGACGCCTCCACGGCACGGAGTACTCGGTGATCCCGGACCAGATCGAGGCCGGCACCTTCATGTGCGCCGCGGCGGCCACCAGGGGCGATGTGATGGTGAGAAATGTGATTCCCAAGCATCTGGAGGCGATTTCCGCCAAGCTGGCGGAGATCGGCTGCGAGGTGACGGAGTTTGACGACGCCGTGCGGGTGGTGGGCAAGCCCAGGCAGCGCCCCACCAACATAAAGACCCTGCCCTACCCGGGATTCCCCACGGATATGCAGCCCCAGATGGCGGTCACCCTGGCTCTGGCGGACGGCACCAGCATGGTGACGGAGAGCATTTTCGAGAACCGGTTCAAGTATGTGGATGAGCTGGCTCGCATGGGCGGCAGCATCAAGGTGGAGGGGAACGTGGCGGTCATCGACGGCGTGCCCGGATTTACGGGGGCCCAGGTGGAGGCCCCGGATCTGCGGGCCGGCGCGGCCCTGGTCATCGCCGGACTGGCGGCGGAGGGCTACACCGTGGTGGACGAGATCGGCTACATACAGCGGGGATACGAGGCATTCGACGAGAAGCTCCGCTCCCTGGGCGCAGTGATCGAGAAGGTGGATTCCGAGAAGGAGGCCCGCAAATTCCAGCTTCGGGTGGGATGAGGCGGGCGGCCGGAAATCCGCTGGCTTTGACGCGCCAAACGGCTATTGACAAACGCAGAGGAATAGTATAAGATACTCTCTGCGAGCAGCAAAGAAACTGAAAACTGAAAAGTACGTATATCCCTTATTCAGAGTGATGGAGACAGAGAGGGTCTATGAAGTCACGGCAACCCCGTCTAAGCGCAGCGCGTGAGGGGCGGAAGGTGCCAGCCTGAGCGAGGAGAGGACACAGTCCTGCAAATCGAGCAATAAGAGGAATTGATACAGCATTGATCAAGTCCGTATTGCCATACGGACTTTTCTTTTTGCGCGATGCGCCCGGCGGGCGGCCGCTGTGCTCAGGCGGTCAGTCTTGCCGGGCGGCGGGCAGCGTGCGGTCAGCGGGCGGCCAGGCCGCGGGCTGGCTGCGGCACCGCGCAGCACAATCCAAGGAGGAATACAGAAAGATGGAGAAATTACTGTTTACATCCGAGTCCGTGACCGAGGGACATCCGGATAAGATTTGCGACGCCATTTCCGACGCCATTCTGGACGCGCTCATGGAGCAGGATCCCATGAGCCGCGTGGCATGCGAGACGGCTGTGACCACCGGGCTGGTGCTGGTGATGGGAGAGATCACCACCAAGGCCTACGTGGACATCCAGAGAATTGTCCGGGAGACCGTCCGGGAGATCGGCTACGACCGCGCCAAGTACGGGTTTGACTGCGACACCTGCGGCGTGATCACCGCCATCGACGAGCAGTCCACGGACATCGCCATGGGCGTGGACCGTGCCCTGGAGGCCAAGGAGAACTCCATGTCCGATGAGGAGCTGGACGCCATCGGAGCGGGAGATCAGGGAATGATGTTCGGCTACGCCACCAACGAGACGGAGGAGTACATGCCCTACGCCATCGCCGTGGCCCACAAGCTGGTGCGCCGCCTGACTGAGGTGAGAAAGAACGGAACGTTGAAATACCTCCGCCCCGACGGCAAGAGCCAGGTGACGGTGGAGTACGGGGAGGATGGACGGCCCAAGCGCCTGGAGGCGGTGGTCATCTCCGCCCAGCACGACGCCGCGGTGACCCAGGAGCAGATCCATGAGGACATCCGGAAATACGTGATCGACGCGGTGATTCCGGCGGACATGATGGACGAGAACACGAAGGTCTACATCAATCCCACCGGGCGCTTCGTCATCGGCGGCCCCCAGGGAGACAGCGGCCTGACCGGGCGCAAGATCATCGTGGACACCTACGGCGGATACGCCCGCCACGGCGGCGGCGCCTTCTCCGGCAAGGACTGCACCAAGGTGGACCGCTCCGCCGCCTACGCCGCCCGCTACGTGGCGAAGAACATTGTAGCTGCCGGTCTGGCGGACAAGTGTGAGATCCAGCTGTCCTACGCCATCGGCGTGGCCCATCCCACGTCCGTGATGGTGGATACCAAGGGAACTGGAAAGCTCAGCGACGAGAAGCTGGTGGAGATCATCCGCGAGAACTTTGACCTGCGCCCCGCCGGCATCATCAAGATGCTGGATCTGCGCCGCCCCATCTACAAGCAGACGGCCGCCTACGGGCACTTCGGCAGAAACGATCTGGATCTGCCCTGGGAGAAGCTGGACAAGGTGGATCTTCTGAAAGCGTATTTGCAAAAATAATTTTTTATGCTATGATAAAAGCAGCTCTTAGGGCTGCTTTTATACGTGTTCTGGAAAGGGGAAATGACATGAGATTTTTTATTGACACAGCGAATGTGGACGAAATCAGAAAAGCAAACGACATGGGAATCATCTGCGGAGTGACCACCAACCCGTCTCTGATCGCCAAGGAGGGCAGAGATTTCAAGCAGGTGATCGCGGAGATCGCCTCCATCGTGGACGGTCCCATCAGCGGTGAGGTGAAGGCCACCACCACCGACGCCGAGGGAATGATCGCTGAGGGCCGTGAGATCGCGGCTATCCACCCCAACATGGTGGTAAAGATCCCCATGACGGCTGAGGGCCTGAAGGCAGTGAAGGTTCTGGCCGCCGAGGGAGTGAAGACCAACGTGACGCTGGTGTTTTCTGCGGCGCAGGCGCTTCTGGCTGCCAGGGCAGGCGCGACCTATGTTTCCCCGTTCCTGGGACGTCTGGACGATATCTCCATGCCGGGCATCGATCTGATCGACGATATCACGGAGATCTTCGGCATGCACGACATTGAGACGGAGATCATCGCCGCCAGCATCCGCAACCCGATTCACGTGATCGACTGCGCCAGAGCCGGAGCGGACATCGCCACCGTTCCCTACAAGGTGCTGATGCAGATGATCCAGCATCCGCTGACGGATCAGGGAATTGAGAAGTTCCGGGCGGACTACAAGGCTGTGTTCGGAGAATAAGCGGCAGAATCGAAAGAGACAGATCAAAAGAAATAGATCAAAAGAAATAGATAAAAAGCGCCGTCCCGGCTGAAGAGGTATCAGCTGGGGCGGCGCTTTTGGCGGTGCGCCGTACATGCAGGTCAGGGGTGCCCTGGTTTTAGAACAGTCCCTTCTCCTTGGCCAGGGACAGGGCGTCGCTGTCGGCGATGATGACTGCATCCCGGTGGAGCTGCAGAACGGAGGCGGGGACATGGGGAGTCACCGGTCCGAAGCAGGAATCCAGAACGGCCTGGGCCTTGGCCTTGCCGGAGGCGAGGAGCAGCACCTTGTTGGCGGACATGATATTGGCGATGCCCATGGTGTATGCGTATTTCGGAACTTCATCGATGGAGGAGAAGAAGCGGGCGTTGGCCTCGATGGTGCTCTGAGCCAGGGATACGCAGTGGGTATCGCAGATGAACTCTTCGCAGGGCTCGTTGAAGCCGATGTGTCCGTTGCCGCCGATGCCCAGAAGCTGCAGGTCAATGCCGCCCATGGAGCGGATCAGGGCATTGTACTCGCTGCAGGCCTTGTCCGCGTCCGGCTCCAGGCCGTTGGGAACGTGGGTGCGGCTCTTGTCGATATTTACATGGTCAAAGAGGTTGTGGTTCATGAAGTAGCGGTAGCTCTGATCGTTATCGCCGGACAGTCCCTTGTACTCGTCCAGGTTGACGGAGGAAACCTGGGAGAAATCCAGATCGCCGTTCTCATACTTCTGAATCAGTTCCTTGTAAGCGCCCACCGGTGTGGAGCCGGTGGCCAGGCCCAGCACGCAGTCGGGCTTGATAAGAATCTGTGCAGCAATGATGTCGGCAGCCTTGCGGCTCAGTTCGTCATAGTTTTTCACCTCATAAATTCGCATAACCATATCTCCTTCGTGTTTGAAATTTCCGGAATGATCCGTAAACCGACGGTTGTCACCAACCTGTCCTTTCATTATAGCATAATGGGGGGCTTTTTCAATGGAATTTTGCGTGAAAAGCTTTCCGCTCTGAGAGGAAATGGATTGCGGGACAGGGGGGGAGAAAACCAAAAGCCCGGGGCAAAAAGCTCCGGGCTGCCTGGCCTGCGGAGGGGGAAGCCTCCGCAGAAAAAACTGAAGGAGAACCGACAGGATGGGGATTCCTGCCGGCCGGAAATGAAAAAGTGTATATGAAAAGGATTTCCTTTTCATGGTGTAAAGTATACCAGCAAAATGTGAACAAAGGGTGTTTTTTGTGTGAATTCGCAAAGTTTAGAAAGCTTTTATAAATAGAAGCGGGAAAATGTGTTATAATATTTTCCAGAAAATAAAGGTGATGCGTATGAAACTGAAGACGAGACTGATGGTGGCCTTCCTCACCGTGACGGTGGTTCCCATGCTGCTGATTTTTATGGCGTTTATGGGGCTGAGCAGCTATCAGACAGGGGAGATCCGCAAGAATTACGGCCTGACGGAGCCGGTGGACATTCTCCCAGCCAATTCCATGCAGATATTCAGCCGCCTGACGGAGTCCAGCCAGGAGGAGATCCGGGAGATGATCGACGAGGATCCGGGGGCGTTTGAGGATAGAGATTACCTGGACCAGCTCAACGAGGAGACGCTGGGGAAGTATGCCTATACCATTGTGCGAAAGGGAGAGCAGATCATCTACGAGGGAAATCCCCAGGACAGCCGGGAGATCTCTCCGGATGAGCTCCCCTCCTACGGGAACGGCACGGAGAGCTTTGAGGGGGGCATCTACCTGGACGGGGACAGCCAGCACCTGCTCAAGCAGATCGATTTCCGCTTTCCCGACGGGGAGGAGGGGAGCCTGTTTCTGGTGTCCAATGTGGATGAGCTGATCCCCGAGGTGGAGTCCATGATCCGGGAGATGCTGATCTCCGGGGTGCTGATCCTGTGCTTCACGGGCGCGGCTCTGACCACCTGGGTCTACCGCTCCATCTGGCGGCCCCTGGGACAGCTGCAGCAGGCCACCAAGAACATCCGGGACGGAAATCTGGATTTCACCCTGGAGGTGGAGGACGAGGACGACGAGCTGGGGCGGCTGTGCCAGGATTTTGAGGAGATGCGGATCCGCCTGAAGGAGTCGGCGGAGGAGAAGGTCCAGTACGACAAGGAGAGCAAGGAGCTCATCAGCAACATTTCCCACGACTTAAAGACGCCCATCACGGCCATCAAGGGCTACGTGGAGGGGATTATGGACGGGGTGGCTTCCTCCCCGGAGAAGCTGGACAAGTATATCCGCACCATCTACAACAAGGCCAACGACATGGACCGCCTCATCGACGAGTTGACCTTTTATTCAAAGATCGACACCAACAAGATTCCCTACACCTTCTCCAAGATCAACGTGGCGGAGTATTTCGGAGACTGCGTGGAGGAGGTGGGGCTGGATCTGGAGGCCCGGGGGATCGAGCTGGGGTATTTCAACTACGTGGACAGGGATGTGATGATCATCGCCGACGCGGAGCAGATGAAGCGGGTGATCAACAACATCATCGGAAATTCCATCAAGTACATGGACAAGAAGCGGGGGATCATCAATATCCGGATCCGGGACGTGGGCGATTTTATCCAGGTGGGGATCGAGGACAACGGCAGAGGCATCGCGGTGAAGGATCTGCCCAATATTTTCGACCGGTTTTACCGCACGGACTCCTCCCGCAATTCCTCCAAGGGGGGAAGCGGCATCGGGCTGTCCATTGTGAAGAAGATCATCGAGGACCACGGGGGAAGAATCTGGGCCACCAGCAAGGAAGGAATCGGGACGGAGATCCACTTTGTCCTTAGAAAGTACCAGGAGGTAATACAGGAATGAGCAAGATTTTGATTATAGAGGATGAGGAGAGCATCGCGGAGCTGGAGAAGGATTACCTGGAGCTGAGCGGCTTTGAGGTGGAGATCGCCGGGGACGGGGATACGGGGCTGGACAGGGCGCTGAATGAGGAGTTTGACCTGATCATCTTGGATCTGATGCTCCCAGGCACGGACGGGTTCGATATCTGCCGCAGGGTGCGGGAGGTGAAGAACACCCCCATCATCATGGTGTCCGCCAAGAAGGAGGACATCGACAAGATCCGCGGCCTAGGCCTCGGGGCGGACGACTATATGACCAAACCCTTCAGCCCCAGCGAGATGGTGGCCAGGGTGAAGGCTCACCTGGCCAGGTACGAGAGGCTCATCGGCAGCGGGATGCCGGCCAACGATGTGATCGAGATCCGGGGGCTGAAGATTGATAAGACTGCCAGGCGGGTTTGGGTCAACGGGGAGGAGAAGAATTTTACCACCAAGGAGTTTGACCTCCTGGCGTTTTTAGCCCAGAATCCCAACCACGTGTTCACCAAGGAGGAGCTGTTCAGCCGGATCTGGGATATGGAGTCGGTGGGAGATATCGCCACGGTGACGGTACATATCAAGAAAATCCGGGAGAAGATCGAGTTCAACACGGCCAAGCCCCAGTACATCGAGACCATCTGGGGCGTGGGGTATCGATTTAAAGTATAGAGAGGGATCCTGGAGGCAGGATTCTTCAGCTGCGGCGGAGATGCGAGGGGAGAGCGTCTCCGCTTTTTCGAAGGAGATTCACCTATGGGAGAACTGTTTAGCCAGCTGGGAGAGCTGTGGGACTGGCTGATGTCCAACTTAATACTGATCAATCTGATCTTGTCGGTGGTCATTGTCTTTTTTCAGCGCCGGGATCCCAAGGCGGTGTGGACCTGGCTCCTGGCCCTGTACTTTGTGCCCATCTTCGGCTTCCTGTTCTACCTGCTTTTGTGCCAGGACCTGCACAAGAGCCGGATGTTCCGGGTGAAGGAGGTGGAGGATAAGCTGAACGCGTCCGCCGAGAGCCAGGAGGACTATTTCCGGCGCCATGAGAAGATGCTGGAAGGCCCCATGGAGAGGGATTACCGGGATCTGGTGATCTACAATCTGGAGACCTCCGGGGCAGTGCTGACCTTGAATAACCACATCACGGTCTTCACCGACGGGGAGGAGAAGTTTGAGGATCTGCGCCGGGAGATGAGGCGGGCGAAGAGGTATATCCACATCCAGTATTATATCATCAAGAATGACGAGGTGTTTGACTCCCTGGTTCCCATTCTCACGGAGAAGGTGAGGGAGGGCGTGGAGGTGAGGATTCTCTACGACGGCATGGGGGGCCGGTTTATGCCGGAGAGCCGCTGGGAGGCGCTGAGAGCCGCCGGCGTGAAGGTGGGGGTGTTTTTCCCGGCCACCCTGGGCAGGATCAATTTCCGCGTCAACTACCGGAACCACCGGAAGATCGTGGTGATCGACGGGAGAGTGGGGTATGTGGGGGGCTTCAACATCGGACGGGAATACGTGGGAAAGGATCCCAAGTTCGGCTACTGGCGGGATACCCACCTGAAGATATATGGAGATGCGGTCATAAGCCTGCAGGTGCGGTTTGCCCAGGACTGGAATTATGCCTGCAAGGAGAATCTGTTTCAGCGGGCGGAGTATTTTGAGACACCGGAGTGTGTGGATGAGGAGAGGCGCAGGCTGCTGGACGGCACGAATTTCCCCCTGGGGATCCAGATTATCTCCAGCGGCCCGGACGCCAGGGACCGGCAGATCCGCAACAACTATCTGGAGCTGTTTTACAAGGCCAGGGATCATATCTACATCCAGACGCCGTATTTTGTGCCGGACGACGCGGTGCTCTCCGCCCTGGAGACAGCGGCCAAGTCCGGGGTGGACGTGCGGCTGATGATTCCCTGCAAGCCGGACCACCCCTTCGTGTACTGGGCCACCTACTCCTACGTGGGGGATCTGCTGGCGGCGGGGGTGCACTGCTACACCTATGAGAACGGGTTTCTCCACGCCAAGGGGGTGATGACGGACGGCCGCGTGTGCAGCTATGGCACTGCCAACATGGACATCCGGAGCTTTGAGCTGAATTTTGAGGTGAATGCGGTGATCTACGACGAGGAGGTCACCCAGGAGCTGGAGGAGGCCTTTGCGGAGGATTTGAAGATGTGCCGGGAGATCACCCTGGAGGACTACCGCAGAAGGAGCGCCCTGGTGCGGGTGAAGGAGCAGTGCAGCCGGCTGCTGTCCCCTCTGCTGTAGCGTGTGCCGGTTTCAGAATCAGAAATCCGCCCGAAGCGGTCTGGCCTCGGGCGGATTTTGCGGTCGTGCGCAGCGGTCTGGTGTTCAGCGGTCTGTGCGCAGCGATCTGCGCTCAGAAATGTTCCGGGGATTTGAGGCCGAGGAAATCCTCAAAGATTCGGCAGAGGCGGACGGCGTCCTCCCTGTCCTCCATCTCGCAGAAGATCCGCAGCAGGGGTTCTGTGCCGGAGAAGCGGGCGCTGATCCAGCCTCCGTTTTCCAGGTACACCTTGCAGCCGTCTTCGTAGGAGATCCTGGAGACGGGGAAGGGGAGGGAGGGAACCTTCCTCTCCTCCATGAGGAGAGTGTTCAGCTCCTCCTTCTTTTCCGGTGTGAAGGTGTAGGAGCGCTCCTCCATGTAGAGGGAGCCGTAGATCTCCCGGATGGAGCGGTAGATCTCCGACAGCTTTTTGCCGGTGACGGCGATCATCTCCACCAGCAGGCAGGCGGCGTAGACGCCGTCCTTTCCGTGGATGTGTCCCTGGATGGTGAGGCCGCCGGAGGATTCCCCGCCGATGATGGCCCCGGTCTCCGACATCTTCTTGGAGATGTACTTGAAGCCCACGGGCACCTCGTAGCAGGTCTGGCCGAAGCTCTCCGCCACCCGGTCCAGCATGTGGGTGGTGGAGATGTTGCGCACCACCGGGCCGGACCAGCCCTTGTATTTTACCAGGTAGTAGTAGAGGAGAACCAGGATGTCGTTGGGGTGGAGGAAACGGCCGGTGTCGTCGATGACTCCGATGCGGTCGGCGTCCCCGTCGGTGGCGACTCCGATGTCATAGCGGTAGTCTGTGACGTAATTCTGCAGGGTTTTCAGGGTGTCGGCGTTGGGGGCCGGGAGCTTTCCCGCAAACAGGGTGTCGTGGCCGCTGTGGATGGTCTCCATGTAGCAGCGGGCGGTGGAGAGGATGGTCTGCAGGGCGGTCTGGCTCACGCCGTAGAGGGGATCCAGCACCACCCGCAGGCCGGCGTCCCGGATGGCCTGCATGTCCAGGCGGCTGATGATGCTGTCCAGGTACTCGTTCAGCGGGTTGAACTCCTGGATCAGGCCGGATTTGACCCCGTCCTCGTAGCGCAGGGAGGGAATTTCATAGCCCTGGCGAAGATCCGCCTCCACCTGGTCGATGTAGCGCTCCAGGTCGGCGGTCTGTGTCTCGTCCGCGTCCCGCCCGCCCCGGGTGAACACCTTGAACCCGTTGTAGAGGGAGGGGTTGTGGCTGGCGGTGACCATCATGCCGTAGTCCAGGTCGTGGGCCATGACGTAGAACATGATCAGGGGGGTGGGGGAGGAGCGGTTTACGAACTGGACGATGATGCCCTCGGCGGCCAGGACCTCCGCCGCCCACTGCACCGCCTCCTTGGCCAGGAAGCGCCGGTCGTAGCCGATGGCCAGGCGGGGGAGCACCTGCTCCCGCTTCATTTTTCTGGCCATGGCCTCCGCCAGAATGCGGATGTTGGATTTGATGAAATCATCTCCGATGATGGCTCTCCAGCCACCGGTTCCAAAGCGAATGCTCATGATGTGTGACCTCCTTTGTTCTGCCGCCGGGCGCCATCCCAGTTCAGGAAAAGGCTGGCGGCGGCTGTAAAATTGTGGTATATTTAAATCAATTATCGGTTTGAGGGGGGCTGACGGCGAATTTATGAAAAAATTTCATTTTACCCAGTTTAAATACAGAATCTTTTTCAGCTGCGGCCTGGTGGCCCTTCTGCCCCTCTTTCTCACCAGCTTTTTCCTGGTGCGCATCTTTGACATGTCCTTAAAGTATCAGGCTCTGACCTCGGGGGAGAGCCAGAATCGGCAGGCGGTGCAGGTGTTTGCCGGCTTCCTGTCCGACTGCGAGTACGCCTGCCGCAGCCTGGATCAGTCGGCGGCCACCATCCTCATCGACAGCAAGGACGACGCGGCCATCCAGGCTCTCTACCAGTCTCTCTACGAGGCGGCGTCCTCCATGCCCACGGACGCGGTGTTCTCCATCTACGACGTGGGCGGCATGCAGCGCTTCACCACGGACAGCCGGGTGGCGGCCCCGTCCCTCAGCAGGTACGAGGGCCTGCTGCAGAGCCTGGTAGGCGCCCCCGGTGGGATTCACTATTATGTGCCGGAAAATTTCGGGGGCGGCGGCAGAGAGATTCGCTTCCAGGCGGCCTATCCCATCGAAAATGCCGGCGGTATGCGGACGGGGATCCTGGTGCTGGATTTCTCCGAGGACAGCCTGGAAAATCTGTTTCGGGGCTGCTTCAGCTCGGGGAGCACCCTGGTCCTGGCGGATCCCTCGGGGATTCCCATCTACGCCTCCAACCGCAACCTCTCCTACGAGGAGGGGGTGAATCTGCTGGCCGCCGCCGGGGAGCTGGCGGGGACGGAGGAGTTTAAGGACGGGTATGCGTACACGGCGGCGGAGACGGACGGCGGCTACCGCCTGATCCACCGGATCACGGCCCCCATCAGCGCCTCTGCGGCGGCGTCCCTCCGGCAGATCAGCCTTCTTATGTCGGTGGTCTGCCTGGCGCTCTGTCTGCTCATCGCCATGGCTTTGAGCCGCCGGATCTCCAGCCCCATCCGCAGCCTGACGGAGGGGATGCGCCGGGTGCGGAAGGGGGATCTGAGCGTCCAGGTCCCCGTGGAGAGCCAGGATGAGCTGGGGGAGCTGACGGAGAACTTTAACCGCATGACCGCGGATCTGAAGGATCATGTGGATGAGGCGGTGGAGCAGCAGAAGGCGCTGAGCGCCGCCAGGCTGCGCCTCTATCAGACGCAGCTCAACCCCCATTTTCTCTACAATACTCTGGACACCATCAAGTGGAGCGCCAAGATCCACCAGCTGCCGGATGTGGCTGTGATGGCGGAAAACCTGGCGGCCATCCTCCGCCGGGCGGTCTCCTCCCGGGAGTTTGTGACCCTGGAGGAGGAGCTGGAGACCATCGACAGCTATATGGCCATCCAGAAGGCCCGCCTGCCGGAAGGGTTCCAGTACGAGACGGAGGTGCCGGATTCCCTGCGCTCCGCCATGGTGCCCAAAATGCTCCTGCAGCCCCTGGTGGAGAACGCGGTGATTCACGGGGTGGAGCAGGACGGCAACGGCTATATCTGCATCATCGCTGCCCAGGACGGGGAGGATCTGAGGATTTCCGTGTTTGACGACGGCAGGGGGATGCCCCCGGAGGTGGTGCGCTGGATCAATTCGCCAAGCCCTGCCAGGCCGGACGGCCATCTGGGGCTCTACAACCTGATTTCCATTTTAAAAATACATTACGGGGAAGGCTATGGGCTGAAAGCCAGGTCGGAGGCGGGGGAGGGAACCACCATCACCATCATTCTTCCCATGGAGGTAAAGCATGTATAAAGTATTGATTGTCGAGGACGACCCCACGGTGCGCCGGGGCCTGTGCACCACCATCCGCTGGGAGGAACTCCGCTGCCGGGTGGTGGGGGAGGCGCCCAACGGCGAGGAGGGGGTGGAGATGGCGGAAAAATTTTCGCCGGACATTGTCATCACCGATGTAAAGATGCCCCGGATGGACGGGGTGGAAATGATCCGCCAGCTGCGGAAAAATGGCTGCCAGGCCAGATTCATCATTCTGACGGCCTACAGTGATTTCGGCTACGCCCAGAGCGCCATACGCCTGGGGGTCAGCGATTACCTGTTAAAGCCTCTGAGGGACGGAGCGATCGAGGAGGCGGTGCAGGCGGTGACCAAGGCGGACCGCCCGGGGACGGAGGAGAGGCCGGTGCTGCCGGATTTTGACCCGGGCAGGCACTTCAAGGCCAAGTACGTGGACGAGGCGCTGGAGTTCATCCGCAGCCGCTACCGGGAGGATATCAACATCGGCATGGTCGCCGGCTACCTGGATCTGTCGGAGGGCTACCTGAGCCGGATCCTGAAGCGGGAGACGGGTTACTCCTTCACGGAGTATTTGACCACCTACCGGATCTGGCGCTCCATGGAGTATCTGCGGGACTGCCGGATCAAGGTGTACGAGGCCGCGGAGAAGGTGGGGTATCAGGATACCGCCTATTTCAGCTCCCAGTTTAAAAAGATTGTGGGGATGTCCCCCTCAGAGTATCAGAGCCGCTGCCGGTAGACCGGGCGGCTCTTTCTCTGTTTCGGCGGGCGCTTGCGTTCGGTCCTGCGAGCGCTTGCGTTCGGTCCTGCGGGCGCTCGTGTTCGGCCCTGCGGACAGCCCTGACAGGCGCCCGCAAGACCGCGCAGGCGGCTACACGATGGACACCTTCCCCTTGCTGACTTTCAAGAAGATCAGCAGGGAGACTACGGTGCTGATGGTCAGGATGGTGGCCAGGGCGGCCGCAGTTCCGTAGCTGTTTCGCACGACCTCGGTGTAGATGGCCACGGAGATGGTGCTGGTCTTGCCGCCGTAGAGCATGACGCTGGAGGAGAGCTCATTGATACAGGTAATCCAGCTCAGGATGCCGCCGGAGAGGATGCCGGGGGCCATCAGGCGGGCGGTGAGGGTGAAGAAGGTCTTCATGGGGGACACGCCCAGGTTGATGGATGCCTCCTCCACGCTGGGATCCATCTGCTGCAAAAAGGCGCTTCCCGATCGGACGGTATAGGGCAGCTTGCGCACCACGAAGGCGATGATCATGATGGCGGCCGTTCCCGTGAGGATCACAGGCTCCTTGTTGAAGGCCACGATCAGGCTGATACCGAGAACCGCGCCGGGGATGACGAAGGGGAACATGATCAGCATATCCATGATCTGGCCGGCCGCCCCCTTCTGGCGGACGATGATGTAGCTGATCAGCATGCCGATGATGATGATGAACACGATGGCGATGGTGGAGAACAGGAAGGTGTTCTTAATGTTGGTGCCCAGGCGGTTGAAGATGGTCATGTAGCTGTCCAGGCTGAAGCCTCCCACGAAGCCGGTGAAATCCGCCTTGATAAAGCTGGTGACGATGACCACGATCTGCGGCAGGATGCCGATGAAGGTCACCAGGGCCACCGGGAAGGTGGCGAGGAACCGCTTCACGCCGCGGAGCTGAATCTCCTGGGGCGGCCGCATGGCGGTCATGACGTAATTTTTCTTGCTCACCAGGTGCTTCTGAACCAGGAGGACGGTGGTGGAGCAGAGCACCACGATCACCGACAGGGCGCTGGCCAGGTATGCGTTTCCGCCGATCTCACTCATGTACTCGTTGTAGACCAGAACCGGGAGAACCATGTAGCCCTCGCCCAGGAGCATGGGGGTTCCGAAATCGGCCAGGCTGGTCATGAACACCATGATGGCGCCGGCGGCGATGGAGGGGATGATCACCGGGATGGTGACGGTGAACAGCCTTCTCAGCTTGCTGCTCCCCAGGTTCTCCGCCGCCTCCTCCAGGCTGGAGTCGATGCTCCCCATGGCGCCGGAGGTGTAGAGGTACACGTAGGGGAAGAGCTTGAAGGTGAACACCAGGATGATCCCCAGTTTGCCGTAGATGCTGGGAAGAGCGATGCCCAGCACGTCGTCAAAGAAGGAGGTGACGACTCCGGCCCGTCCAAAGAGCATGATCCAGCTGTAGGCCCCGATAAAGGGCGGGCTCATCAGGCTCATGATGATGAAAATATGAATGTACTTTTTCATCCAAACGTTGTACCGGGTCATGAGGTAGGCGATGGGTACGCCCACCAGCAGGGAAGTGACCGTGGAAACGCTGGAGACAAACAGGCTCCGAAAGAGAGCGGAGTAGTAATATTTTTTCGTAAAAAACCGGATGTAGTTGTCCAGGGACAGAAGGCCGGTCTTGGAGGAGAAGAAGCTCCTGGTGATCAGCGTGCAGAACGGGTAGATCAGGAAGAGCAGCATGATTCCAACCACCAGAACCTTGACCCAGAACCAGAAATCCAGGCGCAGCTTTTTCTTCGTCATTTTGAAATCACCTCCTGGGTGTCAGTGCGGTAGAGGCTGACGGCATCCATATTGAAGTTGATATGGACCTTCTCGCCGTCCGGCCTCACGGTGTGGACGTCCTTGGTGTACTCGTTTAACTGGATGGTCTGGCCGTTGTCCAGCAGGATCTCGTATTCGATAAAGTCTCCCAGGAAGGTGGAGAAGGACACGGTGCCGGAGAGGCCCTGCTCCTGGTCGAAGAAGAGCTGCTCCGGGCGGGCGGAGAGGATGGCGTTCCCTGAGTAGGGGGTCCGCAGTCTGGCGGGCAGGGAGTGCTCACCCTTGATTTCCAGGGAGGCGTGGTCCGGGTCATTTCCGGAGACGATACAGTCCATAAAGTTGGAGGTGCCGATAAAGCCGGCCACGAAGGCGTTTTCCGGCTTCTTGTAGATCTGTTCCGGCGTTCCCACCTGCATGATGTTGCCCTCCTTCATGACGGCGATGCGGTCGGAGATGGCCAGGGCCTCCTCCTGGTCGTGGGTCACATACACGGTGGTGATGCCCAGGCGCTTCTGGAGCTTTTTGATCACGGTGCGCATCTGCACGCGGAGCTTGGCGTCCAGGTTGGAGAGGGGCTCGTCCATGAGGAGGACGCTGGGTTCGATGACAAAGGCTCTGGCCAGGGCCACCCGCTGCTGCTGGCCGCCGGAGAGCTCGTTGGGCTTGCGGTCCTTGAGCTTTTCGATCTGCACCAGCTTCAAGGCCTCCTCCACCCGGCCGGGGATCTCCTGCTTGGGCGTCTTTCTGGCCTTCAGGCCGTAAGCCACATTTTCTGCCACGGTCAGGTGGGGGAAGATGGCGTAGTTCTGGAATACCATGCCGATGTCCCGCTTGTGGGCTTCCACGTTGTTGATCACCTTGTCGTCAAAGCGGATCTCTCCGCCGTCCACGGAGTTGAAGCCTGCGATCATCCGCAGAAGCGTGGTCTTTCCGCAGCCGGATGGCCCCAGAAGGGTGAAAAATTCTCCCGGCTGAATCTCCAGATTGACCTGTTTTAGGGCGGTGAAATCGCCGTATTTCTTCACGGCGTCCTTGATAATAACTGCATGGCTCATGTCAAGACCTCCTTCTAAATGGGGTGAAATGGTTTCCTGTCAAATAAAAAAGCGGAGACCGGAATATCCGGTCTCCGGTGTAAAATGGCCTGCGTTTTCTGGCAGTTAGTTTTCAACCATGATGTCGTTGAAGCGCTCGATGATGGTCTCCTTCTCGTTGGCAGCCCAGTCGAAATCGTAGTCCACCAGGGTGAGCTCGTTGAGCGGGAGCATTCCCTCGCCCACTTCCATGTCGTTTCTCACAGGGCGGCGTCCCCACTTCTGGCTCTGGGCCTCCTGGCACTCTCTGGAGGTGACGAAGTCGATGAACAGCTTGGCGTTCTCCTCGTTGGGGCAGCCCTTCACCAGGGAAACTCCGTCGGGAACGGCGCTGGTTCCGTCGGAGGGATAGCAGAAGCCGACCTCCGGGTCGTCCGCGTACTGGATGGCGGATTTCTCAATGGTGAGGCCGATCATGAACTCGCCGTCGGCCACCATCTTGTGGCATTTTCCTGAGGAGTCAACGATCTTTCCGTCCAGGTTCTTGTAGAGTTCGGTGATGAAATCCCAGCCGTCCTCCTTGCCGCCGTGTCCCTGGATCATGGTGCACAGCTGGGTGTAGGCGGAACCGGATTTGGAGGGCAGGCAGTAGGCGATCTGTCCCTTGAACTCAGGCTTTAAGCAGTCCTCCCAGCTGGTGGGCGGCTCCAGCCCGGCTTCCTCCAGGAGCGTCTTGTTGTAGAAGATCACCATGGGAAGGGGACTCTCGCCGATCCATTTGTCCTCGGGATCCTTGAAGGCCTCGTCGATGTACTCGTCGTTGGCGCAGACGTAGGGCTCAAAGTAGTCCTTGAAGGCGGCCAGGGAGTCGGCTCCTCCGCCCCAGAGAACGTCGGCGATGGGGTTGGCGGACTCGGCCTGAATGCGGTTGCAGAGCTCGCCGGTGCCGGCGGCTACCACCTCAACCTTAACGTTGGGATATTTCTCCATAAACATGTTCACGCCGTCATTTAAGGGGTCGGCGTCGTGGGGAGAATACACCACTACCGTTCCGGTGTAGTCCTCCGGCGCTTTCTCGGCGGTCTCTTCGCCCTCGCCTTCGTCGGCTGCATCTTCTGCTTCTTCCGCCTGTTCCGTCTCAGCGGGTGCTTCTGTAACCGCCTCTGTCTCCGTCTCCTTCGCTCCGCCGGAGCAGGCGGCCAGGGTCATAGCCATGGCAGCGGCTGCCGCTGCATACAGAAAATGTTTTTTCATAAGGTACTCCTCTCCTTTCACTGATTGTGCAACTGTTTAAAATGATAGACTTATTGTATATAAAAATTATGCATTTATCCATAAAGAATCATGACATTTCATTTGTGATTCTGAACTGTGCACAAAAATATTGACCAAAATGCGGATTTTGCTGACACGTGACGGCGGGGAATACAGGCTTTCCAGGAGAAGTCAAGTATGGTATACTGGGGACACTTGACAAATGTGAAAATCAGACTGCTGGATGGAGGCTGCTATGTATTTAATCGTTGGATTGGGAAACCCTACAAAAGAGTATGAGCGCACCCGGCACAATGCCGGTTTTGACGCCGTGGATATGCTGGCGGACAAGCTGAATGTGACGGTGGCGGAGAGAAAGCATAAAGGGCTGTGCGGCAAGGGGATGATCGGGGGGGAGAAGGTGATCCTTTTAAAGCCCCAGACCTACATGAACCTGAGCGGGGAGAGCGTCCGCTCCGCCGCGGATTTCTATAAGATTGACCCTGAACATATTATAGTGATGTACGACGACATTGACCTGGATGTGGGCAAGCTCCGGGTGCGGGCCAGGGGCAGCGCCGGCGGCCACAACGGGATCAAGAATATCATCGCCCACCTGGGCACCCAGGAGTTTCCCCGGGTGCGCATCGGCGTGGGGGCCAAGCCGGACCGGATGGATCTGGCGGACTACGTGCTGGGACGTTTTTCCCAGGTGGAGCGCCAGGTGATGGAGGACGCATTTAAGGAGGCGGCGGAGGCGGCCATCGCCATCGTGGAGGATGGAATTGACGCCGCCATGAATCGGTTCAACCGGAAGAAATAGGCTGGACGGAGGAGAATGAGGGAGAAGAGGGATGAGGGACGTATTTGCAAACCCTTTGAGGGAGCTGAAAGAATTTGAAGATCTGAAGGCTGGACTGGAGGCGGGAAAGGGCCCCGTCCAGGTGAGCGGCTGCATGGATTCCCAGAAGGTCCATCTGATGTACGAGGCGTCCAGGGAGGTGCCCTGGAAGCTGGTGGTGGCGGCAGACGGGAACCGGGCCCAGGAGATCTACGACGATTTCCGGTATTTTGAGCCCAATACCTGGCTCTACCCCGCCAAGGACCTTCTCTTCTACAGCGCGGACATCCACGGAAACCTCATGGTGAAGCAGAGGCTCTCCGTGCTGAAGCATCTGATGGAGGACCGGGGCGGCGTGGTGGTGACCACGGTGGACGGACTGATGGATCACCTGGTGCCCCTGGAGCTTCTGTGCGCCCAGGCGGTGACGGTGGAGAGCGGGCAGGAGATGGACCTGGAGGAGTGGCGGGAGAAGCTGGTGGCCCTGGGCTACGAGCGCCTTCCCCAGGTGGACGGGATGGGGCAGTTCTCCATCCGAGGCGGCATTCTGGATATCTTTCCCCTGACGGAGGAGATGCCGGTGCGGATTGAGCTGTGGGATACGGAGGTGGACTCCATCCGCACCTTTGACCTGGAGAGCCAGCGGTCGGTGGAGCAGCTGGAAAAAATAACCATCTACCCCGCGTCGGAGATGGTGCTGACAAAGGATCGCATCGAGAGGGGAATGGAGAAGATCTCCAGGGAGGAGAAGAAGTTTGAGAAGGCCCTGCGGGATCAGATGAAGACGGAGGAGGCCCATCGGATCAAGACGGTGACGGGGGAGGTCCTGGACGGGCTGCGGGAAGGGTGGAAGACCCACGGGCTGGACGGGTTTCTGAGATATTTTTATGAGGAGACCGTCTCCTTCCTGGACTATTTCCCTGCGGGGCAGACGGCGGTCTTTCTGGATGAGCCGGCCAGGCTGCAGGAGCGGGGGGAGACGGTGGAGCTGGAGTTCCGCGAGAGCATGGGACACCGGCTGGAGCACGGCTATCTGCTGCCCGGGCAGACGGACCTGCTCTGCGGCGTGAAGGAGGTGCTGGCCAGGGCTCAGACCGGGCGGGCGGTCTATTTGACCGCCCTGGAGCAGAAGCTTCCCGGGATGACGGTGAACGGGCGCTGCCACATAGACGCCAGGAATATAAATTCCTACCAGACCAGCTTTGAGGTCCTGATCAAGGATCTGAGGCGGTGGAAGAAGGAGAAGTACAGGATCATCCTGCTGTCCGGCTCCCGAACCAGGGCCAGCCGCCTGGCGGGGGATCTGCGGGAGTATGAGCTGTCGGCCTTCTGCACGGATGACCCGGACCGGCAGGTACAGCCGGGGGAGATCCTGGTGACCTACGGGAACCTCCACCGGGGATTTGAGTACCCCATGATCAAGTTCATCGTCCTCACAGAGGGGGACATGTTCGGGGCGGAGAAGAAAAAGAAGCGCCGGAAGAAGACCGCCTACGAGGGGCGAAAGATCCAGAGCTTCACGGAGCTGAGCGTGGGGGACTACGTGGTCCATGAGGACCACGGGCTGGGCATCTACCGGGGCATCGAGAAGATCGAGCGGGACCGGGTGGTCAAGGATTACATCAAGATCGAGTACGGGGACGGGGGAAATCTCTACCTCCCCGCCACGAAGCTGGAGGGAATCCAGAAGTACGCCGGCTCCGACGCGAAGGCGCCCAAGCTCAACAAGCTGGGGGGTGAACAGTGGAACAAGACCAAGACCAGGGTCAAGGGGGCGGTGCGGGAGATCGCCAAGGACCTGGTGCAGCTCTACGCCGCCAGGCAAAACTCGGATGGCTTCCAGTGCGGCCCGGATACGGTGTGGCAGCGGGAGTTTGAGGAGATGTTCCCCTACGAGGAGACGGACGACCAGCTGGACGCCATCGAGGCCACCAAGAAGGATATGGAGAGCCGGAAGATCATGGACCGCCTGATCTGCGGGGACGTGGGATACGGGAAGACGGAGGTGGCCCTGCGGGCGGCCTTCAAGGAGGTGCAGGAGAGCCGGCAGGTGGTCTACCTGGCGCCCACCACCATTCTGGCCCAGCAGATCTACAACACCTTTGTCCAGAGAATGAAGGATTTCCCAGTGCGGGTGGACTTGATGTCCCGCTTCCGCACGCCGGCGGAGCAGAAGAAGACCCTGGAGGATCTGAAGAAGGGCATGGTGGACATCCTCATCGGCACCCACCGGGTCCTGTCAAAGGATGTGGTGTTTAAGAATCTGGGCCTGCTGATCATCGACGAGGAGCAGCGCTTCGGCGTGACCCACAAGGAGAAGATCAAGCAGATGAAAAAGAATGTGGATGTGCTGACCCTGACGGCCACGCCCATCCCCAGGACTCTCCACATGAGCCTCATCGGAATCCGGGATATGAGCGTGCTGGAGGAGCCGCCGGTGGACCGGGTGCCCATCCAGACCTACGTGATGGAGTACAACGACGAGATGGTGCGGGAGGCGATTCAGCGGGAGCTGGCCAGGGGCGGGCAGGTGTACTACGTGTACAACCGGGTCAACGACATCACCGAGGTGGCCTCCCATGTGGCCAGCCTGGTGCCGGAGGCCAACGTGGTCTTCGCCCACGGGCAGATGCACGAGCGGGAACTGGAGAAGATCATGCTGGATTTTGTGGACGGCGAGATCGACGTGCTGGTGTCCACCACCATCATCGAGACGGGGCTGGACATTCCCAACGCCAACACCATGATCATTCACGACGCCGACCGCATGGGGCTCTCCCAGCTCTATCAGCTGCGGGGGCGGGTGGGCCGCTCCAACCGCACCGCCTACGCATTTCTCATGTATAAGCGGGATAAGATGCTGCGGGAGGAGGCGGAAAAACGTCTCCAGGCCATCCGTGAGTTCACGGAGCTGGGCTCCGGCATCAAGATCGCCATGCGGGATCTGGAGATCCGCGGGGCGGGAAATATTCTGGGGGCGGAGCAGCACGGCCACATGGAGGCGGTGGGCTACGATCTGTACTGCAAGCTGCTGAACCAGGCGGTGCAGGCCTTAAAGGGCGGACAGCCGGAGGAGGAGGAGTTCGAGACCTCCGTGGACTGCGACATCGACGCCTACATTCCGCCCTCCTACATCCGGAACGAGTATCAAAAGCTGGATATTTACAAGCGGATCTCCGGCATTGAGAATGAGGATGAGTACATGGATATGCAGGATGAGCTGTTGGACCGCTTCGGGGACATCCCCCGGCCGGTGGAGAACCTCCTGCGCATCGCCGCCCTGAAGGCGGAGGCCCACAGGGCCTATGTGACGGAGGTGTACATCAACCGCCAGGAGGTGCGGCTGACCATGTACCCCAAGGCGAAACTCAAGGTTGAGGGGATTCCCGAACTGGTGGCGAGATACCGGGGTGATTTGAAATTCCAGGCCGGCGAGGCACCGGTGATCCATTTCATCGACCAGAGAAATAAGAACAAGGACTGCGACGCCATGATGGAGAGGGCGAAGGAGCTGCTGGAGGCTCTGGGAGGACTGGTGGAGTGATTTGTGAACGGGGCGCTGACACGCCCCGTTTTTCGCTGTCTTGAAAGGCTCTTCCATTTTCAAAAAAGCCATATCTCACAACCCGCGCAGTATATTCAGATAATCCTGGCGCTGATCTACAACAGCGTAAATTACCACTTCTTTCGCAGGTTCACTAATTTTGTAAAAGACCAGGCTTTTTTCGAGAATCAGAACTTTGTATCCCTGCCGCTTTAATATGGGATATCTGGGTGATGTCCCAATATAGGGATTATCACCAAGGCTGAG
>DXEU01000004.1 GCA_019114845.1 Candidatus Lachnoclostridium stercoripullorum
CTGCTAACTCGTACTTGTTCATGTTTCTTTACCTCCTTGTGGTCTCTGGCCCCTGTTTTCAGTACAGGAGCAAGGATTTATGGTTGTCACGGGTTACTATAATACCAGAAATTTTTCGCGAAATCAAGGGGTTTTTCACGATTTTTCCGGCGTTTTTTCCGGTTTTCTCAGGCCTCTGACGCTCTTTTCCACCAGGGGTCTGGCCATCATCACCTGATGGCCGCATCCCAGGCATTCCAGCCTGAAATCCGCCCCCACCCGCAGGATTTTCCACTCCCTGCTCCCGCAGGGATGGGGCTTCTTCAATTTGACAATATCCCCTACTTCGTACTTTACTCGCTCTTCCATGTTCCCTCCAGGATCGCTCCGATCCGGCTCTCCTCCTCCTCGGTAAACGTCGTCTTCTCCATGGCGGTCAGATTCTCCATGAGCTGCGCCGGCCTGCTGGCGCCGATGAGCACGGAGGTGACCTCCCCGCGCCGGAGCACCCAGGAGAGGGCCATCTGGGCCATGGTCTGTCCCCGCTCCGCCGCCAGCTCCGACAGCTGCTCCACCATGCGCTGCTGCGCCGGGGAGAGGTAGCGCTCCTTCAGGGTGGATCCGGCTCTCGCGGCCCGGTATCCATCCTTGATGCCGCCCAGATACTTTCCGGTGAGCACGCCCTGGGCGAGGGGGCTGAAGCAGATGCAGCCCACGCCCTCCCGCTTCAGAACCGGGAACAATCCCTGCTCCGGCGCCCGCTCAAATAGATTGTAGCGCACCTGGTGGATCAGGCAGGGGGTGCCGTTGGCCCGCAGGATGGCAACGGCCTTCTCCGTGTCCTCCGGCCCGTAGTTGGAGATGCCGGCGTACAGGGCCTTTCCCTGTCTCACGATGTCGCTCAGGGCTCCCATGGTCTCCTCCAGGGGCGTCTCCGGATCCGGGCGGTGGTGGTAGAAAATATCCACGTAATCCAGGCCCATCCGCCTCAAGCTCTGGTCCAGGCTGGCCATGAGGTACTTTCTGGACCCCCAGTTGCCGTAGGGGCCGGGCCACATATCGAACCCGGCCTTGGTGGCGATCACCATCTCGTCCCGGTAGGGCTTGAACTCGTCCCGGAGCACCCGGCCGAAATTCTCCTCCGCCATGCCGTTGGCGGGGTTTCCGTAGTTGTTGGCCAGGTCAAAATGGGTCACGCCGGCGTCGAAGGCCGCAAACAGAATCTTCTTCTGGTCCTCCAGGGGCTGCTCCAGCCCGAAATTCTGCCAGAGTCCCAGGGAAACCTCCGGGAGGAGCAGGCCGCTGCGGCCGCATCTGCGGTACTTCATCCCATCATATCTGTGTTCTGACGCTGTGTACATTTGTTAAACCTCCTTCTATATTTATATGCTTAATGATTTACAGTCCCACTGCCTCTCCCAGGACCTCCCCGATCTTCCCGGCGATCACCAGATCCGCCTGGCCGTCCAGCGGGGTGGCGTCCCGGTTGATCAGCACCAGCTTCCGCCCCCGGTAGTAGTCGATCAGCCCGGCTGCCGGGTAGACGGTCAGAGATGTGCCCCCCACGATGAGGACGTCCGTCCGGCTTATGTAGTTCACCGCCCGGTTCAGTGTGTCCATATCCAGCCCTTCCTCGTAGAGAACCACGTCCGGCTTGATGACGCCTCCGCAGCTGCACTTGGGAACGCCGACGGAATTTAAAATGGCGTCCATGCCGTAAAATTTCCCGCAGCGCATGCAGTGATTTCTCAGGACAGAGCCGTGGAGTTCCAGCACCTCCCGGCTGCCGGCGGCCTGGTGCAGGCCGTCGATGTTCTGGGTAATCACCGCCTTTAAGCGGCCCGCCCGCTCCAGCTCCGCCAGGGCCAGATGGGCTCTGTTGGGGCGGGCGTCCGGGGCCAGCATCTTGTTCCTGTAGAAGCGGAAGAATTCCTCCGGCTTCCGCACAAAAAAGGTGTGGCTCAAAATCTGCTCCGGCGGGTAATCGTACTGCTGATGGTACAGGCCGTCCTGGCTCCTGAAGTCCGGGATTCCGCTCTCCGTGGACACCCCGGCCCCGCCGAAAAATACAATATTTTTGCTCTCCTCGATCCAGCTCTTCAGCTGCATAACCGGTTCCATATGCACGCTCCTCTCCTACACGGCCTCGTCCAGAAATACGCCTCTCAGCGGGCGGATCCAGCCTCCCCGCTCCGGCAGGCCGCCGGGGATTTTGTACCCGAACAGCCATTGGCAGAGCGTACCGATATCCGCCGAGAACTCCGGCCGCTCCCCGGAAAGCTCCAACCGGGATCCCAGGCGGTCCAGGCTCCAGCGAAATACGCCGTCATTCTCCGGGATCAGCCCGTCCTTCACTTCTATTATAAAATCCATCTCCGAGGCTGGGGCCGTCTCCTCCAGGGAGATGGATTTCACAAACTCTCTCAGATTGACGATCCGGGCCATGATGGCCGGGGTCGCAGGTCTGGCCTCCTCCGCCAGCCCGGGGACCGCGTACAGGAAGCGCTGCTCCCGCTTCTCAAATCCCCACCAGCTCTCCATGCCCAGGATGTTCCCCGCCCTGTCCCGGCAGATACCCAGGCAGCCGGCCTCGCTGGCCAGCTCCAGCATCTGGCGGCGGACGTAGGCCTCGTCCCGGACGGTGCAGACCTCAAACCGCCCCGTCAGATTTTCCATCTGCCAGCGGGAGATCTCCTCCGCCGCCTGGGCAGTCAGGGGCAGCGGGATCTCCTCCCAGGCGACTCCCGCCGGCGATGCCTCCCCGGACGCGGAGGCCGTCTCCTCGGCCGGCGCCTCCCCGGCCCGGCTGCCGTCCCCAAACCGCAGGTGGGGCTGATCGTAAATAAACCGGAAATCAAAGGGGCGGTAGATGGCCTCCGCCGCCGGCATGAGGAAGGTGAAGGGGACGTTCTCCCGGTTCATGTCCTCAAGCATCCGCAGGAGCAGGCGGCGCATGTGGCCGCGATGCCGCTCATCCGCCCGGGTGGCCACCCCCACGATGTAGGAGAGGCTGCAGATCCGCTCCCGCAGCCGGACCTTGTAGGGGTTCAGCTGAACCATGGCGATGATGTTCCCGCCCCGCTCCTCGGCCAGAATCCGGTTGTCCCGGAGTTTCTCCTCGAAATAGTAATCGTCAAAGGACCGGGAGTCCTCGGGAAAGGCCTCCTCCCAGAGCTCCCGGCTGTTCTTCTTCTCTTCCTGATTCAGGTATCTCACAGTTCACCTCAAAAATCAATCTGCGTCACACTGTATTTCCTCGCGAATGCGATGGGGTTGTAGGACATTTTTGCCTTTCTCAGTCCCTCCAGCCCCATATCGTCCTCCCGGTTCACCAGGGCAACGTCGGGGAAGGCGTGAACCAGGAATTCCCGGTTGATGTACTGGTAGAGCCCGCGCATCTCCGGGTTTGCCTTCTCAATGTGGATCACAGCCATATTCTCCAGGGGATTGAAGCTGCCGATGGTGAACGCCTCCATCCGGCCGTCCACATAGACGCCCCCCATCTCCACGGCCATCTCCGAGCAGTTCTTCAGGATGTCGTGGATGCCCCGGACCTCATAGTCCAGGTGCTCCTCCACATCGTCCCCCTTCTGCTGCCTCCAGAAATCCAGGAATTTCCAGACGTCCTCCCGGTCGGAGCAGCACAGCTTCCGGTATTCAATCCGGCCCTCGTAGGCCTTCACAAAAGCGTTGTAATTGTTCTTCTTTTTGTGGAGCTTTTTCCCCGCCAGGGTGCGCAGCGCCTCGCCGTCGTAGAGATAATCCTTTAAATCCTCCTGCTCCTTCACCTCGAAGCGGGCCGGGTCCAGATTCAGATACTGAACCGCCTCCTCGTCCGCCAGGTAAATCCGCAGGGGCTTTTTCAAAACCTGGTTAAAGTAGTCAACGATCTCGCAGAAGCTGCTCTCCAGATCCTCCTGCCTGCACAGGGGCATGGCGCTGTAGGGCTCGCCGTCCAGCTCCATGAGCCACTGCACCGCCTTCCCCCCGCTGATGGCAAACTGCACATGGTAGTATTCTCTCCACAGAAAACTGTCCAGAGCCACGCTGTCGCAGGCCTTGTTGGGCCTCAGCCCTACGAAGGGGGTTATTTTTATCAGGTCTGTCGCCTCAATGGGCTTAAATTCTAAACTCATGTCTGTTCCTCTCGTATCTTCATGTTTTTTCTGGTCAGTACCAGTATACCCAATTTAATTTTACCATAGTGGCGGAGAATGTCAAAAGAAAAGGGAGTGTGAGACGATCTCGCACACTCCCTCGCTGTATCCAGCACTATAAAATTATCCTCTGTAGCCGTTGGGGTTCTGGGACTGCCATCTCCAGGCGTCGCGGCACATCTCGTCCACGCCTCTCTTGGCCACCCAGCCCAGCTCCTCCTTCGCCTTGGTGGCATCCGCGTAGCAGGTGGCGATGTCGCCAGGTCTTCTGGGCTTGATCACATAGGGGATCTCGTGGCCCACTGCCTTGGAGAAGGAGTGGATCATCTCCAGCACGCTGTAGCCGCGGCCGGTGCCCAGGTTATAAATGTACACGTCCGGCTTGTCCGCAAATTTCTTCAGGGCCTTCACGTGGCCGTCCGCCAGATCCATCACATGGATGTAGTCTCTGACGCCGGTTCCGTCGGGAGTGTCGTAGTCATTTCCGAAGACATTGACCTCCTTCAGCTTGCCCACTGCCACCTGGGTGATGTAGGGGGTCAGGTTGTTGGGGATACCGGTGGGGTCCTCGCCGATGCGGCCGCTCTCGTGGGCGCCCACAGGGTTGAAATAGCGCAGCAGAATCACGTTCCACTCCGGATCTGCCACATGGAGATCGGTGAGCACCTGCTCCAGCATGCTCTTGGTCTGGCCGTAGGGATTGGTGATCTTTCCTTTGGGGCAGTCCTCAGTGATGGGCACAAACGCCGGATCCCCGTACACGGTGGCGGAAGAGCTGAAGATGATCTTCTTCACCCCGTGATTTCTCATGGAATCGCAGAGATTTAAGGTACCGGTGATGTTATTGTGGTAATACTCCAGGGGCTTGGCCACAGACTCGCCCACTGCCTTCAGGCCGGCGAAATGGATAACGGCGTCAATCTTCTCCTGGTCAAACATCTGGTCCAGGCCTTCCTTGTCCAGCAGGTCCACCTTGTAGAAGGTCAGATCCTTTCCCGTCAGCTCTTTGACCCGGTTTAACGCCTCCTCGCAGGAATTGCAGAGGTTGTCCGCCACGACCACCTCATGCCCCTGGTTCAGCAGCTCCAGGCAGGTGTGGCTTCCGATATACCCGGCTCCCCCCGTAACTAAAATTCTCATGTTTTTGCCCTCCTGATTTACATTATTAAACCCATAAAGCCGCTTCTTCCCGGCAGACTCCACAGCTTTCTTTTATTATAGCAAGTTTTGGCGGAAAGAAAAAGCCAGATTTCTTTGATGGATGGAAAAGATTTTTGGATTGTGTGCCCCCGCCGCGGCGGGGGCGGCGGGGAGAGAAAAAGGCGCCCCGGCTGTGAAACCTGCGGTCTCACAG
>DXEU01000028.1 GCA_019114845.1 Candidatus Lachnoclostridium stercoripullorum
CTTTTCTGCGGTTTACTATCTTATTTTACTTAAATTTTTCAAAATTATGAGCAAAAAGCAAAAATTCTCCCCGGATTTACAGCTTTTTCAGCTTCGCGAAGGAGGCAAACATGCGCTTCTGACCCATGGTATCAAATTCCACCGTCACCTCGTAGTCCTTGCCTCCGTCCTTGATCTCCTTCACCGTGCCGTCGCCGAATTTGATATGGCGAACCCGGTCCCCCACCTCGTAGTCCAGGCGGTCCGCCTTGGCCACGGTAAAGGCTTTGCCGAAGGCCGGGGCAGTTCCCTGGGAGAAGGCCGCCGTCCGGGAGGCGTAGGCGTTCTCCCCCCTTCCGAAGGTGCTCACCCCCGCCGGCCGGGCCGGGCGGTTCCAGGGCATGTCCCCATCGTCAAGGGAGATGGTGCGGCCAAAGTTCTTTGACTCCAGCCTGGACGCCTCCAGCTCCTCCTCCGGGATCTCGTCCACAAACCGGCTGATCTTGTGCCAGCGGGTCTCCCCGTTCACCATCCGCTGCCTGGCCGCCGTCAGGGTCAGGCGCTTCCTGGCCCGGGTGATTCCCACATAGCAGAGGCGGCGCTCCTCCTCGATGGCGGATACCGGGTCCTCGGAGTTGATGGCCATCATGCTGGGGAAGAGTCCATCCTCCATGCCGCACATCCACACATTGTCAAATTCCAGGCCCTTGGCGCTGTGAAGGGTCATGAGGGTCACCCGGTCGTCCGTGTCCTCCATGGTGTCCACGTCCGCCACCAGGGCCACCTCCTCCAGGAAGGCCCCAAGGCTGGGTTCTTCGGCCGCCGCCTCGTAGGCCGCCGCCTTGTTCACCAGCTCTTCGATGTTTTCCAGGCGGGTCTGGGCTTCCACCTCCCCCTCCTCCTCCAGGCTGGCCCTATAGCCGCTCCTCTCCAGCACATCCTCGATCAGGCCGGCCAGATCATACTCACCAGCGGACAATTTTTCCCGGAAATCTTCGATCAGGTCCACAAACTCCTGGATCTTCCCCGCAGCCCTGCCCATCCCGGGGATGGCCTTCACCCGGGCTAGGGCGCTGTACATGGAGTAGCCGTTGGCGGAGGCGAAGATCTCCGCCCGGTTCACCGACGCGGCCCCGATTCCCCGCTTGGGGACGTTGATGATCCGCATCACCGCCAGGTCGTCCCTGCCGTTGGCGATGGTCTTTAAGTAGGAGAGGATATCCTTGATCTCCCGTCTCTGGTAGAAGTTGACCCCGCCCACCAGGCGGTAGGGGATGTTGTAGAGAAGGCATTTCTCCTCCAGCAGACGGGACTGGGCGTTGGTGCGGTACAGCACGGCGCAGTCCTTATAGTCCCAGCCGCCGTCCCGGATCTCCTTCACCACTCCGTCCGCCTCCTCGTAGGCCTGATCGTACTGGCGGAAACGGACTTTCTCCCCCTCCCCGTTCTCCGTCCAGAGTTTCTTCTCCTTCCGCCCTTCATTGTGGCGGATCACCTCGTTGGCCGCATGCAGGATATGGCCGGTGGAGCGGTAATTCTGCTCCAGGCGCACCACCTTCGCCCCGGGAAATGTCTCCTCAAAGCTCAGGATATTTTTGATGTCCGCCCCCCGGAAGCGGTAGATGGACTGGTCGTCGTCCCCCACCACGCAGAGGTTGCGGTATTTGCCCGCCAGCAGGCTCACCAGCTTGAACTGGGCGTAGTTGGTATCCTGATATTCGTCCACCATCACATATTTAAACCGCTCCTGGTAGTACTCCCGCACCTCCCTGCTCTCCTCCAGAAGCTCCACCGCCTTCACAATCAGATCGTCAAAGTCCAGGGCGTTGTTCTTCTTCAGCTGGTTCTGATACTCCCGGTAGATCCTGGCCGTCTGCCGCAGGCGGTAGTCCCCGGCGGCGTTCAGCTCGAATTCCTCCGGGGAGATCAGCTGATCCTTGGCGGCGGAGATCTGGCTTAAAAGGGCCCGCTCCCGGTACTGTTTCGGGTCCAGTTCCAGAGCCTTTATCACTTGCTTCATCACCGTCTTCTGGTCGTCCGTGTCGTAGATGGAGAAATCCGTGTCAAACCCCAGGTACTGGATATGCCTGCGCAGGATCCGCACGCAGGAGGAGTGGAAGGTGCTGACCCAGACTGCCTCCGCCCCGTGGCTCACCAGCCGGTCCACCCGCTCCCGCATCTCCCCCGCCGCCTTGTTGGTGAAGGTGATGGCCATAATGTTCCAGGGCGCCACCCCCATCTCCTCGATGAGATAGGCCACCCGGTGGGTGAGGACGCGGGTCTTGCCGGATCCCGCCCCCGCCAGCACAAGAAGCGGCCCCTCCGTGGACAGGACCGCTTCTCGCTGCATGGGATTTAAACTCTCATAAATGCTCATATATGTAATAACCTGCCTCTTCTCTTTTTGTCCCTCTATCATACTGGATTTTCGGCAGGTTTGCAACCGGTATCACCAGGTCAGCTCACCTTCTGATCCTGGTATTTCCGGCAGATTCTCACCACCACTCCGCTGAGGGCCCAGAGGGCGATGGCGTTGGGGATCACCATCAGTCCGTTGAAGAAATCTGACAGAGCCCACACCAGATCCAGCTTCAGGGCGGAGCCGATCACCACGAACACCACCACCAGAAGGGAGTACACCATGCCGGCCTTCTCGCCGAACAGGTATTTCACATTCACCAGGCCGAAGAACTGCCAGCCCAGGATGGTGGAGAAGGCGAAGAACCGCAGGCAAATCGCCACAAAGATATCTCCCACCGCCGGGAAGCTGGTGGCGAAAGCCGCCTGGGTGAGGGCCGTTCCGTTCTTGCCCGTCTCAATGGCCCCAGTGGTCAGGATGGAGAACACCGTCAGGTTCAGGACGATAAAGGTGTCCACAAACACGCTGACGATGGCCGCCAGCCCCTGCTCGTGGGGATTTTTGGCCTTCGCCCTGGCGTGGGCGTGGGGGGTAGATCCCATGCCCGCCTCGTTGGAGAACAATCCCCTGGCCACGCCGAAGCGGATGGCCTCCCGCACGGTGATGCCCAGGGCCGCTCCCCCCACCGCCGAGGGGTTGAAGGCGCCCACGAAGATCATTTTCAGGGCTCCCGGCAGGGCTGTGATGTGGAGGCCGATGAGAATCAGGCTGCCCACGATGTAGATTCCAGCCATGAAGGGCACCAGCTTCTCCACCACCGATGCCAGGCGGTCCACGCCGCCCAGAAAGATAAAGGCGCAGATCGCCGCCAGGATCACGCCGATCCAGATGGGCTCCACCTGGATTCCCCGGGACTCAAAGACCTCGGAGAAGGCCGCGCCGATGGAGTTGGACTGCACCATGTTGCCCATAAATCCCAGAGCCAGCACGATCAGGACCGCAAAGCAGCCGGCCAGAAATTTTCCGAAGGTTCCCTTGAAGGCCGCCCGGATGTAGTACACCGGTCCGCCGGTCACCTCCCCGTGCTCCACCGTCTTGTACTCCTGGGCCAGCACCGCCTCCGAGTAGATGGTCGCCATGCCGAAGAATGCGCTCATCCACATCCAAAAGATGGCCCCCGGACCTCCGCTGATGAGGGCTGTGGCCGCGCCGGTGAGATTTCCCGTTCCCACCTGGGCCGCGATGGCCGTGGCCACCGACTGGAAGGGGGTCATCTCCCCCGCCTCGCCCTTCTCGCCCTTCATGGTCATATGTCCGAACACCAGCCTGCAGCCCTCCCTGAACTTCCGCACCTGGATAAACCGCAGACGGATGGTGTAATAGATCCCCGTTCCGCAGAGCAGAATGATCAGAATCACATTCCACAGATAATCGCTGGCCTGACTCACCAGCTGACTCATTGTTTCCATTTTCTCTTCCTCCTGTTTCTCTTAAAAAGTATTTTGTCCGCCCTCAGCGGAATTTTGCCGGAATGTCCGCATTTTATATACATTTGTCCTCATACAGCGCACATTCAGACAACAAAAAAAGTGTGCCCTCCTGCGCACACTCGCGCCGGAGTGCGGTTGCATCAGCAACCAATTTCCTTAAGCGCGGAGTGCGCATCCACAGCGGAGCGTTTTCATTTAATAGGGAACGAAGTTTCCTATTAAATGAAAAAAGCTGATATTCGCATATCAGCTCTCTGAGAAAGTTCACAACACCCTGTCCTTTTGCCTGAGAGATACAGCAGGTTCTTTTCCCTTCCTGCCTTACACCTTCGGCGCTCACACGGAGACTCTCCAGAGAGATTGCTTCCCTTTAGGAAACAACTGTTATATACCATAGCACAGGTGCCGAAAGGTTGCAAGAAGTTTTTCATCAAATGGCGGCCATTCCCGCCGCGCTTCAAACGCCGATCCAGTCCTCCAGGCCGTAGACCCGGGCCGCGTTGCCCGCAAACACCGCCTCCCAGTGCTTTTCCAGGATCAGGCGCTTCGTAAACTGGATGTAATTTTCCAGGTTGGCCAGGGGCCAGTCGGTTCCGTACATGAGCTTGCTGTAATCCCCCATGTACTTGATCCAGGTCTCCAGATAATCCGTGTAGCCCTTCTCCTCCCGGAAAAATTCGTCCACCACAATCTTCCCCTCCAGCAGGCCGGAGAGGTCGGCGGTCACATTTTCATTTTTCCGCACCGTGCAGGCTGCGTCCGGCAGCCAGGGGTTGCCGTAGTGGCACATGACAAACCGCACTCCCGGGTGGAGGGCAGCTGCCTCATCCACCGTCAGCGGATGGCTGTACTTTAGGATGGCTCCGATCCCCGCCGTCTCCCCCGTGTGGACGGCCACCGGTTTCCCGTACGCCTCCGCCAGCTCATAGCAGGGACCGTACATGGGCTCCGTGATATACCAGGGATTGTAACCCGGATAGAGCTTGATGCCCACACAGTTTTTCCGCTTCAACTGGGCCTCCATCTGATCCCACACAGAAGAGGGGATCTCCCCGTCCTCCCCGCACTGGCTCTGGACGTCCAGCCCCACGCAGTAGCGCAGATATTCCGGATAATGGCGGTACGCCTCCTCCGCCATGCTGCCGTTGCCCATGACCACGCCGCCCACGATTCCCAGGCGCCCGTACTCCCGGCGCAGGTGCTCCTCCGTATTCTCGTGTCCCGCCGCCGCGGCGATCTCGCTGAAATACCCCGGCTCCCCGGGGAGAAAATGCAGGTGTGCGTCGATAATTTTCATAATTCAATCCCTCTTTCCATACAGATGTGCTCCTCGGTTGCACATATTTTAAAGTTTGTTGCACCGCAGCCGATTTTTCCCTCTCCGCTCTTGACATTTACCAATATATGCGTTATTGTATTTCCCCTTTCACTTCTCGAGACAGGAAAGCTTGAACACTACCCACGGCACACAGGGGCCGTGAGCAGGGAAATACTGTGTTTTTTTGGAGGAAAATCATATGTCAAAGATCCAGGCTGCTGTTTTCGATGTTGACGGTACTTTACTTGATTATCACGATAAGAAAATTCACGATTCCACTGTGAAGGCGGTCCGCCGGCTGAAGGAGGACGGAACGGTCATCATCATCGCCTCCGGCCGCTCCTACCCGCTGCTGGGCCGGGAAGTGTGCTCCTACCGCTTCACCTTCGACCAGACCAAAACGGTGGTGGAAATCTCAAAAGCCTACGGCTGCGGGCTGCTGCTGAAATACAACGACCACAGCTATCTGTACAACAAATCCGACGAGATGTTCCAGGTTTTCAACAACATCGGCCTCAGCCGGGACGCCTTCATCGAGTGCCCGTCTATGGACCACCACCGGGGAGAGCTGTCCCATCTCCTGGGGCTGGACTCCAGGCAGTGCATCGCCTTCGGCGACAGCC
>DXEU01000029.1 GCA_019114845.1 Candidatus Lachnoclostridium stercoripullorum
GAGTAAATGCCGTCCAGGAGCAGCAGCGCTTTCTCCTGGTCAAGTCCAATATCTGCGATCCCCGGCATCCCGCCGAAACGCATGTACGCGGCGAACGCATCCCGCAATTCGTAGCTCTCCCCATTCTTGTCTTCAAACAGGCTTCCGGCCCTATCCATAACGCACAAACTCCTTTCCAAACATCAATCAAGATGTTTTAGAAAGGAGTTTGCTGCTTATTCGTCCCAGTTGTGGTAGGTGGCCTGGACGTCGTCGTCCTCGTCCAGCAGATCCAGGATCCGGTTGATCTTCTTGATGTCCTCCTCGTCGGTGAGCTCCACCCAGGTCTGGGGGATCATGGTCACATCCGCCTCAGCCATGGGAACGCCGGCCTGCTCCAGGGCCTCGCGCACCGCGCTGAAGCTGTCGGGATCCGTCAGCACCTCGAAGCTGTCCTCCTCCTCGGAGAAGTCCTCGGCGCCGGCGTCCAGCGCCAGCATCATCAGCTCGTCGCCGTCCATCTCGCACTCTTCCTTGTCGATGATGATCTGGCCCTTCTTGTCAAACATGTAGGACACGCAGCCGGTGGTGCCCACGTTGCCGCCGCCCTTGGTGAAGGCATTTCTCACGTTGGCCGCCGTGCGGTTCTTGTTGTCCGTCAGGGTGTCCACGATGATGGCCACGCCGCTGGGGCCGTAGCCCTCGTAGGTGATGGTCTCGTAGTTCACGGAGTTGGCGTCTCCGGCGGCCTTCTTGATGCCCCGGTCGATGGTGTCGTTTGGCATGTTGTTGGCCTTGGCCTTGGCGATGACGTCGCGGAGCTTGCTGTTGTTGGCCGGATCGGGGCCGCCCTCTTTCACTGCCACGGCGATCTCTCTTCCGATGACGGTGAAGATCTTGCCCTTGGCCGCGTCATTTTTTTCCTTCTTATGTTTGATATTCGCAAATTTGGAATGTCCTGACATACTATCTCTCCTCTGTATTCTTCTTTTTGTCCCTCTCCGCCCTGAGGCGGACACATCTTTAATATCTTACCACCATTTTTTCTGGCTTGCAAGCCCCAAACCGGCCTCCAGCCGCCTCTCCGGGCGGCCAGGCGGCGGCTGTGCTGCCCTATATCCCCTCTCCGGGCACGCTTAGTTCTCCTGGCCGCTCTCCGCCTGGGCCCCAGGGCGGCGCACCGCCCGCACCAGGGTGATCCGGTTGTTCTCCACCTTCTCCACGTGGAAGTCGTAGCCCTCGCAGGAGATCACCGGGCGCTCCTCCTCCCCGGGGATCCGATCCAGCTTTGCGGTGAGGAAGCCGTTTAAGGTGTCATAGTCCTCCGACTCCTCCTCGTCGAACTCGATGCCCAGGGCCTCCTCCACGTCCTCCAGGGGGGCCATGCCGTTTAAGAGGAAGGTATTTTCGCCCATGGGCCGGATCATCTCCTCCTCACGGTCGTACTCGTCCAGGATGTTGCCCACGATCTCCTCCAGGATGTCCTCCATGGTCACGATGCCGGACATCTGGCCGTACTCGTCCACCACGATCACCATGTGCACCTTCCGGGACTGCATGTCCCTGAACAGGGCGTCCACGCTCCGGCTCTCCGGCACGAAGTTGGCCTCCATCATCAGGCCGGGGATCTCCCGGATGGGGATGTCCTCGTAGGTCTCCTTCTCCGAGCAGACCATCACGTCCCGCAGGTGGATGACACCCAGAATGTCGTCCATGTCCTCGCCGTACACGGGGAAGCGGGAGTGGTTGCCCTCGGAGAGGATGAAATGGATGGCCTCCTTCAGGGGAAGGCTGCCGTCCAGCAGCACCACATTTTTCCGGTGGGTCATCACGTCCTCCGCCTGCTTGTCCCCCAGCTCGAAGATGTTGGTGATCATCTCCGCCTCCCTGGCCTCCAGCACGCCCTGCTCATGGCCCTCGTTGACCATGGACATGATGTCCTCCTCCGTCACGTTGCCGTCGCTGGTGAAGAGGTCGATGCCGGCGATCTTCAAAAATACGAAGCTGACGCCGGTGATCAGGGCTGTCAGGGGGGAGCAGATCACCGCCAGGATGTCCATGGGGCCGGACACAGCCCTGGCCCAGGTCTCCGGCTCCCGCTCCGCCCACCGCCTGGGGATCACCATGCCCAGGGACGTGAGGATGATGATGTAGATCAGGGCCTCCGCTGCGGCGTAGAGGGCGCTTCTGTCCCCCCAGAACGTCCTGCCGGAGAGGATGGCCCCCACCAGCAGCGCCGTCAGGCAGGTGAAGACCAGGGTGGTGTTGATGTACCGGGTGAGGTGCTTCTCCATCTCCAAAAGCCTGGCCGCCTTCTTGTCGCCCTCCTCCGCATGCTCCTCCAAGTCGCTCTCGCTGATGTGCTCCATGGCTGCCCAGAAGCCGTGGCAGACCGCCGTGAGGATCACCAGCGCCAGCAGCGCGAAAATCTGTATGCCCGAATAACCGTCGTCCATGTTCCGTCTCTCTCCTTTTTATCTGTGGTGTTGATTGCGGCATTTCCTGCCATAAAGAAAGGGCATACGGAATGCCCTCTCACTGTTATTTATCATAGCAAATCTGCCGCCGTTCGTCAATGTGGACTATGTAGAAAGTTCCAGACTGACCATCAGCGCGCAGTCCACCTTCTCCTGCAGCTCCCCGTCGATGTGGCAGATCTTCTCCCGCAGCCGCTGCTTGTCGATGGTCCGCAGCTGCTCAAGGAGGATCACCGAGTCCTTCACCATGGAGCATCTGCCCTTGTCCAGCTCCACGTGGGTGGGCAGCTTCGCCTTGTTCATCCGGGAAGTGATGGCGGCGCAGATCACCGTGGGGCTGTGGCGGTTGCCGATGTCGTTCTGGATGATCAGCACCGGCCGCACGCCGCCCTGCTCCGATCCCACCACCGGTCTCAAGTCTGCATAATAGATATCTCCTCGTCTGATAATCACGTTTTCACACTCCGTCATAAGATTTTCTACCACCAGTATTGACCGGTTCCGGAAAATCTATTCCGGCAGACGCAGGCGCCCGCCGGAATTTCCCTGTACACTATCATCTTATGACAAAGAGCGCTCCCTGGTCTCTCAGTCGAAGCCGAAATATTCGTCGCCGAAGTAGTCCTTGGTGCCCGCGATCTTTCCCTTTCTCATGTACACCCGGGGCACCCGCATGCCGATGCCGCAGATGATCTCGTAGTGGAAGCCGCCGCTTCTCTCCGCCAGCTCCTCCACGGTGATCTGCTCCGCCCCGTCCCGGCCGATGAGGGTGACCGGATCCCCCTCCTCCACGTCGGGGATGTCCGTCACGTCTACCATCATCTGGTCCATGCAGATCCGGCCCAGGATTCTGGCCCGCTTTCCCCGGATCAGCACGTCCGCCCGGTTGGAGAGGTTGCGCAGATAGCCGTCGGCGTATCCCACCGGCACCGTGGCGATCACCGTCTCCCGCTCTGTAAAGCAGGTCCAGCCGTAGCTGACGGGGGTTCCCGCCGGCACCGTCTTCACGTAGACCACCTCGCTCTTCCACTCCAGGGCCGGAGTGAGGGAGATGTTCTCCTTCTCCACCTCGTCGGAGGGGTAGAGACCGCACATGACGATCCCCGCCCGCACCATGTTGAAGTGGGACTCGTCCATGTCGATGATGCCCGCGCTGTTGGCACAGTGCTTGATGGGGATCTCCACCCCCCGCTCCTTTAAGAGGTCCAGGAAATGGCTGTACAGCTCCAGCTGATGTCTGGCGCTCCCCTTGTCCGTCTCGTCCGCCTTGGCGAAGTGGGTGAAAATGCCGGTGATCTCGATGCCGGGCAGACGGCTGATCCGCCGCACCATGTCCGCCGACTCCTCGTTGGGGGCCAGGCCGATGCGGCTCATGCCCGTGTCCACGGCGATGTGGATCCGCCCCTTCTTCCCCAGGATCCTGGCCCGCTTGGAGAGGCGCTCCGCCTTCTCGTACTGGAAGATGGCCGGGGAGATATTGCAGTTTAACAGGTCGTCGAACCGCATCTGGGGCGTCACCCCCAGCACCAGGATGGGCTTCTGGATCCCGTGGCGCCTGAGAATCAGGGCCTCGTCGATGGTGGCCACCCCGTATCCCGCCACGTAGGGCTCGATGGTCTTGGCCACCGGCACAGCCCCGTGGCCGTAGCCGTCGGCCTTCACGATGCCCATGATGCCGATGTCCCGGTTCTCCCCCACCCGCCGGCGGATGGCCTGCATGTTGGACTCCAGAGCGTCCAGGTCAATTTTTACGTAGCCTCTCTCGTACTGCTCCATTTTATTCATAGTCATTTACTTCCTTGTCATTTACTTCCTTGTCATTTACTTCCCGCGCTGTTTACTTTCCGCGCCGTTTACTTCCTATTATATGGTCTTCACAGGTGGTTGGCCAGATCCCGGGCCAGCACCGCCCGGCAGCCGAGCGCCTCTGCGGCCCGCTCTCCCGCCAGCCCGTGGAGATAGACCCCCAGGGCCGCGGCCTGCTCCTCCTCCATGCCCTGGGCCAGGAGACTGCCGATGACTCCCGCCAGCACGTCCCCGGAGCCGCCCTTGGCCATGGCGGAGCAGCCGCTGCTGTTGACGTACAGGCTTCCGTCCCTGCCGGCCACCACCGTGGCCGCGTCCTTCAGCACGCAGGTGATCCCGAACCGCCCCGCGTAGTCCAGGGCCGTCCCCGCCAGATCCCGCTGCACCTCCCCCGCCGGGGCGCCCAGCAGTCTGGCCATCTCCAGCACATGGGGGGTGATGACGATGTTTTCCGTGTAATACCGGGTCAGGTCCCCGCAGGCCGCCACGGCGTTCAGCCCGTCGGCGTCCAGCACCACCGGGGAGCAGGCGGAGCTTAAAACCATGCGCACCAGGTCCCTCGCCATCTCGTCCTGGCCCAGGCCCGGTCCCAGCACCACCGAGGATGCCTCCCTGCACAGCTGCTCCACCACCTCCTCCCGGAGATTTCCCTCCTCCCAGGGAACCAGCACTGCCTCCGGCAGCAGGGTCTGGAGGATCTCCCGGTTGGGCTCCGGGGTGAGGATCTTCACCAGGCCAGCCCCGGTGCGGTAGGCCGCCAGGGCCGCCAGATAGGCCGCCCCCGCCATGTTCTTCCTGCCGCCGGCGATGAGCACCTTGCCGAAGGTCCCCTTGTTGGAGTACGCCGGCCGGGCCGGCAGGCGGCTTAAATCCTCCTTCTCGTAGGTGAAGGCCAGATCCCCCAGGCGGCTGGCCGCCTCCGCCGGAAATCCGGCGTCCGCCACCACCAGGCGCCCCCGGTAGTCCTTTCCCGGGTACAGGGCCGTTCCCAGCTTCTCGTAGCCGAAGGTGACCGTCACGTCCGCCCGCAGGGCCGGACCCAGGATGGCCCCGGTCTCAGAGCTGACGCCGGAGGGCACGTCCACGGCCACCACCGTGTCCGCCTGGATCTCCCCCAAAAAGCGGAGGAAATCCCCGTACACCCCCGTCACCGGCCGGTTTAACCCCACGCCGAACACGCCGTCCACCAGCACCTGGCAGGGGCCGGGGATAAAGTCGCGGAAGGTCTCGACGGGGATGTCAAGCTTCTCTGCGATGGAGAGCTGGAGCTTTAACTCCGGGGTGCCCCGCCCGGGATCCCCCACCAGGATCACCGACACGGGATGCCCCATCTCCTTCAACATCCGGGCCGCCGCCACGGCGTCGGCCCCGTTGTTGCCAAGTCCGGCTGCCGCCAAGATCCGCCCATAAGGCCCCGCCGCCAGGTGTGCCTCATGGGCCACCGCCAGGGCCGCCCGCTCCATGAGCACCAGGGAGGGAATTCCGATCTCCTCGATGGTGTAGCGGTCAATCTCCTTCATCTGCGTTCCCCGCACCAGATATCTCATACCTGCTCTCCTTCCCCCACCGCAAACGCCAGGGCGTAGACCTCCGTGTTTGTGATGGACACATGGATCCTGTCAATTCCTCTCTCCCTCGCCAGCCTCTGGGCCGGACCCAGAAGGCGGACCCAGGGCTTTCCCAGCTCGTCCCGCAGGACCTCCACGTCCGAGGGCCAAAACCCCCGAAATCCCGTCCCCAGGACCTTGGAGACCGCCTCCTTCACAGCAAAATCGCCGGCCAGCCGGGAAATCTTTCCCCCGGCCTGCCGGCGCTCTTCCTCCGTAAAGACGCGGTCTAAGAAGGATGGCCGCCCGCAGGCCTTCTCCATTCTTCCGATCTCAACCATATCCGTTCCCACGCCGACGATCATGAATCCTTCTCTTCCCCGCTCTCTCTGTCCTGCAAGCTGCACACCCGGTAGCAGAGCCGCATCAGGCTCTCCGACAGGTGGACGTTCTCCACCACCACGTCATCCGGAACCGCCAGGTCCACGTGGGCGAAGTTCCAGATGCCCTTCACCCCGGCCCGGATCACCCGCTCGGCGATCTCCGGCGCCTTGGTCTTGGGGATGGTGAGGGCGGCAATCTGCACATTGTTTTCCTTTATAAATGTCTCCAGTTCTTCAATGCCCCGGATCTCGATGCCCCGCACCACCAGGCCGATGAGCCTGGGATTGATGTCGAACATTCCCTTGATCACGAAGCCTCTCTTCTCAAAGTTGGCATAGTTGGCGATGGCCTGCCCCAGGTTGCCGGCGCCGATGATGATCACGCTGTGCTGCCGGTCGATGCCCAGGATCTTGGCGATCTCCGTGTAGAGATGGCGGACGTTGTAGCCGTAGCCCTGCTGGCCGAAGCCGCCGAAATTGTTGAGATCTTGGCGGATCTGGGAAGCCGTCACGTGCATTCTCTGACTCAGCTCATTGGAGGAAATCCGCTCCACCCCGTCCTCGATCAGTTCTCCCAAATAACGGTAATACCTTGGCAGTCTGGAGATGACCGCCTTTGATATCTGTTTTTCCACTGCCTGTCTCTCCTCTGTTATTATTTAGTCAATATTGTTAAGAATTATCAAAACTATTATAAACATTTCAGACACCAATGTCAAATACTTTGTTAAATTTTCGACATTCTTGAAATGTTCGCCATCCTATATTATACTTAATCTGGCTGCGCGCAGCCGTCTTCCGCCTTTCCGGCGGAACCACAGTACAAGGAGGAAGATCCATGATTTTATCATGCAGTCATTTGAGCAAGGCATTCGGGAGCAAGTCGGTGATCGCCGACGCTTCCTTCCATATAGAGGATCACGAGAAGGCGGCCATCGTGGGCATCAACGGGGCGGGCAAATCCACCCTGTTAAAGATGATCACCGGCGAGCTGCCCGCCGACTCCGGCGAGGCGGTTCTGGCCAAGGGGAAGACCCTGGGGTACCTGGCCCAGCACCAGGATCTCACCAGCCAGCGGACCATTTTCGAGGAGCTAAAGAAGGTGAAGCAGCCCCTCATCGACATGGAGGAGAAAATCCGCGGCCTGGAGCAGGCCATGAAGGGGGCCTCCGGCCAGGAGCTGGAGGACATGCTCTCCCTCTACAGCCGCTTAAACCACGAGTTTGAGGACGCCAACGGCTACGCCTGGAAGAGCGAGATCACCGGGGTGCTAAAGGGCCTGGGCTTTGAGGAGGAGGAATTCTCCAAGCCCATCTCCACCCTCTCCGGCGGGCAGAAGACCCGGGTCTTTCTGGGCAAGCTCCTGCTCTCCCGCCCGGACGTGATCATGCTGGACGAGCCCACCAACCACCTGGACATGGAGTCCATCGCCTGGCTGGAGACCTACCTCATCAATTACCCCGGGGCTGTCCTCATCGTGGCCCACGACCGGTATTTCCTGGACCGGGTGGTGACCAAGATCATCGAGCTGGACGGGGGGCGGGCCACGGTATTTCAGGGCAATTACACCGCCTACAGCCAGAAGCGGGCCATGCTGCGGGAGGCCAAGATGAAGGCCTGGCTCAACCAGCAGCAGGAGATCCGCCACCAGGAGGAGGTCATCGCCAAGTTAAAGTCCTTCAACCGGGAGAAGTCCATCAAGCGGGCGGAGAGCCGGGAGAAGTTGCTGGAGAAGATGGACCGGCTGGAGAAGCCCGCGGAGATCAACGACGAGATGCACATCCGCCTGGAGCCGAACATCCTCAGCGGCAACGACGTGCTGACGGTGCGGGGCCTAAAGAAGGCCTTCGGCCCCCAGCTTCTCTTTGAGAACGTGGACATGGACATCAAGCGGGGGGAGCGGGTGGCCCTCATCGGCAGCAATGGCACCGGCAAGACCACCATTTTAAAGATCTTAAACCGCCTGGTGGAGCCGGACGCCGGGGAGATCCGCCTGGGATCCCGGGTCCACATCGGCTACTACGACCAGGAGCACCAGGTCCTCCACATGGAGAAGACTCTCTTTGACGAGCTCCAGGACACCTACCCCAACATGGACAACACCCAGATCCGCAGCGTGCTGGCGGCCTTCCTCTTCACCGGAGACGACGTGTTCAAGCGCATCGGGGATCTGAGCGGCGGCGAGCGGGGCCGGGTCTCCCTGGCGAAGCTGATGCTGTCGGAGGCCAATTTTCTCATCCTGGACGAGCCCACCAACCACCTGGACATCACCTCCAAGGAGATCCTGGAGGACGCCCTGATCCACTACACGGGGACGGTGCTCTACGTCTCCCACGACCGGTATTTCATCAACCGGACGGCCACCCGCATCCTGGATTTGAAGAATCAATCCCTCATCAACTACATCGGGAACTATGACTACTATCTGGAGAAAAAGGACGTGATGGAGAGCCTGCAGGGAGGCGAGAAGAAGAAGGAGGAGGCGAAGGAGGCCGTCTCCGAGGTGAAGCTGGACTGGAAGTCCCAGAAGGAGGAGCAGGCCAGGAAGCGGAAGCTGCAGAATGAACTGAAAAAGACGGAGGAGGAGATCTCCTCCCTGGAGGCGCGGGACGGCGAGCTGGATGAGCAGCTGACCCTGGAGGAGGTCTACACGGACCACCAGCGGGTGCGGGAGATCAACGACGAGAAGACCTCCATCGCCGGGCGGCTGGAAGAGCTGTACGCCCGGTGGGAGGAACTGGCAGAGGAGGCGTAACGCCTCCTCATTTTTATTTAATAGGAAACTTCGTTCCCTATTAAATAAAAAACGCTCCGCTGTGGATGCGCACTCCGCGCTTAAGGAAATCGGTTGCTGACGCAACCGCGCTCCGGCGCGAGTGTGCGCAGGAGCGCACACTTTTCATTTCTCCATATAGTCCCTGGCCTCCCGGAGAATCCTCTCCTCGTCCAGGGCCAGAATCTCCCGGTTTCTCATGAGGAATTTTCCCCCCACCAGCACATCCCTCACGTCCCCCGGCTCCCCGCACTCGAAGAGGGTGTGGAGGAGGTTGCCGCTGGGGATGAGGCGGGGGCTCTTTAAGTCCACAGTGATCAGGTCGGCGTGAAAGCCCGGCTGGATCCTCCCGCAGCGCCCCGCCTCGTCCAGGGCCGCCGCCCCGCCCTCGTACATCATCTGAAACAGGGTCTCCGCCGGCATGACGGCGGGGTTGGCCGCCGGAACTCCATAGCAGATGTTCATCACGGACCGAAAGATCCGCATCTCCCCCCACAGGCTGAGGCCGGCGTGGGCCGCCCCGTCGGAGCCGAAGCCCGGGACGATCCCCTGTCCCAAAAGGGCCGGGGTGTCGGGGAGGGCTTTCCCGCAGTTGCTGAAGGGGCAGTGGCAGAGGCGCACGCCCCGCTCCCCTATGAGCTCCCGCTCCTCCTCCGACAGGAGCAGGCTGTGAGCCCCCAGAAAGCGGTCCGAGAGCACTCCCATCCGCTCCAGGTACACGTAGGGCCGCACCCCCTCCCGGCGGACGATCCCCTCCACCTCGCCGGGGTACTCGTTCATGTGGGCCTGGAGCACGGCTCCCCGCTCCCCGGCGTGCTCCGCCGCCAGGCTCACCAGGTGGTCGGAGCAGGAATTTAGGGCCCGCAGGGAGTAGTAGACCTTCAGATTCCCCTGGCCGTCCCAGTCCCCGTACAGCCGGTCGGAGAGGCGGATGGCCTCCTCCGCGTCCATGGCGATGGAGGCGGGCAGCCCCTCCTCGTCCATGGTGGACCAGGAGAGGCGCCCCCGCAGGCCGCTCTCCCGGTAGACCGCCGCCGCCTCGTCCATGAAGTAGCCGCCGGACTCCACGAAGCCGGTGGTGCCGGAGCGGATCATCTCCAGGGCCGCCAGGCTGGCGGAGAGGCGCATCTTCTCCGGCGTCAGGGTGCTCTCGAAGGGGAGCATCACCCGGGTCCAGATGATGGGCTTGGCGTCCAGCACCAGACCCTTCAACAGCTGCTGTCCCGTGTGCATGTGGCTGTCCATGAGTCCCGGCATGACGGCCAGGTCCTTCCCGGAGATCACCTCCCCGGCCTTCCACTCCTCCTCCCCGTGGGGAGTCACCGCCAGGATTCTCCCATCCTTCACCGCCACGTCCATCCCGGCGTGCAGCGTCCTGTAGTCTGTCATCACCGTGCCGTTTTCTATGAGCAGATCGCAGTCTCTCACCTATCTCTCCTCCGTTCTTCCCTTTCCCCCGGATCTGTGCTACAATAGAGGGCACCTGGGAGGAACTCTCCCAAGTCCCGCCCAATTCACACCATCAGGAGGTAATTTTATCATGAATTCTTCCCGCCCCGGGGACACTTCTCCCCGGCCCTCGAAGGCCCGCAGGGTTCTGGCCCTGGCCGGCGCGCTGATCCTGGCCGCCCTCTACCTGGCCACCCTGATTCTGGCCGTCACCGGCAGCGAACACACCATGGGACTTCTCATGGCCACCCTCTTTGCCAGCATCGCCGTGCCCGTTTTCATCTACGTGGTGCAGCTGGCGATGAAGGCGTTTCAAAAAAAGAGCGAGTAAAAGACGTGCCGCATAATGTTTCGATTATGCGGCACATTCTGTTATCAATATTTTATCTGTAGATGATCTCGTCCCGTCCCGGTCCGTTGGAAACCATGGTGATGGGCGTTCCGATCTCCTTCTCCACAAACTCCACGTACTTTCTGCAGTTCTCCGGCAGATCCTCATATTTGCGGATGCCCCGGATGTTGCACTTCCAGCCGGGCAGCTTCTCGATCACCGGCTTCGCCTTCTCCAGCTTTGTGGTGGTGGGGAAGTCCTTGGTCACCTTCCCGTCGATCTCGTAGCCCACGCACACCGGGATCTCATCCAGGTATCCCAGCACGTCCAGCACGGTGAGAGCCACCTCCGTGGCGCCCTGGATCCGGCAGCCGTAGCGGGTGGCCACCGCGTCAAACCAGCCCACTCTTCTGGGGCGGCCGGTGGTGGCGCCGTACTCTCCGTGGTCCCCGCCTCTCTTTCTCAGCTCCTCGGCCTCGTCGCCGAAGATCTCGCTGACGAAGGCGCCTGCGCCCACGGCGCTGGAATATGCCTTCACCACGGTGATGATGTCCTTGATCTCATAGGGCGGGATGCCCGCGCCGATGGCGCCGTAGGCGGCCAGGGTGGAGGAAGAGGTCACCATGGGGTAGATTCCGTGATCCGGGTCCTTTAAGGAACCCAGCTGGCCCTCCAGCAGGACGGTCTTTCCATCCTTCAGGGCCTCGTTCAGGAATCTGGAGACGTCGCACACGTAGGGGGCCACCATATCCCGGTAGCTGATCAGGGTCTCGTAGACCTCCTCAGGGTTCAGCAGGGGCTTGTGGTACAGGTGCTCCAAGAGTACGTTCTTGGTCTCGCACACCCGGTACACCTTCTCCTTTAACTCCTCCTCGCCGAACAGCTCGCTGACCTGGAAGCCGATCTTGGCGTATTTATCAGAATAGAAGGGAGCAATTCCGGACTTCGTGGAGCCGAAGGATTTGCCGCCCAGGCGCTCCTCCTCATACTGGTCAAACAGTACGTGATAGGGCATCAGGATCTGGGCGCGGTCGGACACCAGAATCTTGGGCATGGGAACGCCCTGTTCCACCAGAGACTGGATCTCCTTCACCAGATAGGGAATGTTGAGGGCCACACCGTTGCCGATGACGCTGGTGGTGTGATCGTAGAATACGCCGGACGGAAGCAGATGAAGGGCAAAGCGGCCATAGTTGTTGATGATGGTGTGGCCGGCGTTGCTTCCTCCCTGGAAACGGACGATGATATCGGACTCCTTGGCAAGCATATCGGTGATCTTGCCCTTGCCCTCATCTCCCCAGTTTGCTCCAACAATTGCTCTAACCATTGATTATTTCCTCCTTTGAGTGAATTCCTCACATGGGAATCAACATTACAGTACTACTTTACTACAAATCTTCGCATAAGTAAAATCAATCTTTATTATATGAAACATAATTTTACATTATAAGAGGTTTTCTCCGCCCTTCTCCATCATCTCCAGCATCCGCCGGCCGGGGATGGAGATCAGCTCCCGGCTGCCGGTCACCAGGCAGAACTGCCGCTCGGGCATCTCCTCCTCAAACTCCAGGCGGAAGACCTCCCCCCGCTCCAGAGCTCCCAGGGCGAACTCCTCCTCCACGCAGCCGATCCCCAGGTTGCGGATGGCGAACTGCACCACCATGTCGCTGATGGCCAAGTCAAACTCCGGCTTGGGGGCGATGCCCTTCTTTGCCAGGAAATCGTCCATGAAGGCCCGGGTGCTGGTGCGCTTCTCCAGGAAAATGCAGGGATTTTCCAGCAGGCAGCTATAGTCCAGCTTCCTCCCCCTCAGGTGGGAGAAATGGTTCCCGGCCACGAAGATGTTGCGGATGGTCTTCACCGGCTGGGCCTGGAAGCCGGGGGCCAGCTCGAAGGGGGTGCTCACCACGGCGAAGTCGATGTCCCCCCGCTCCAACAGGCCGATGGTCTCCGGCGTGGGGCCGTTGGAGACGTTCACGTGGATGCCGGGATACTCCTCGTGAAACCGCTCCAGGTACGGGAGGAGGTAGAACCGAAGGGTCATGTCGCTGGCCCCGATGCGCACATCCCCCATCTCCAGGTTCTTCAGACGCTCCAGGGCCTCCTCCCCCTTGATAAAGTTCTCCATCCCCCGCTCCACGTAGGACGCCAGGGTCCTCCCCTCCTCCGTCAACCGCACTCCCTTGGCGGTGCGGATAAAGAGGATGGTGTCCAGAGAGCGCTCCAGCTGCTTTACCGCCTGGCTCACCGCCGGCTGGGAGATGCACAGGGCCTCGGAGGCCGCCGTGATGCTCCCCATTTTCTCCACATAATAAAACACTTTGTAGTATTCCAGATTGCCGTTCATATCGCCTTAGGCCCGCTCCTTTTCAGGCATGCTGAGGAAAATCAGGGCCAGCACCGTCAGGCACAGGCCCGCCAGGGAAAGAGCCGTGGGCATTTCCCTGAAAAACAGGATGCCGAACACCATGGCCGCCACCGGCTCGCAGGCCGCCAGGATGGACGCCTTCCCCGCGTCCATGAATTTTAACCCCAGGGTGTAGCACACGTAGGGGAGGACGGAGGTGCACAGGGAGTGGAGCAGCATGAACAGCCACATGGACGGGCCGCCCTCCGTCACCGTCCGCCCCAGAAACTCCCAGTCCGTGAAGGGCAAAAGCACCAGGGCCACCACCGCCATGCAGTAGAGGATGATGGTGAAGGAGTGGTACCCCCGCTCCATGGCCACCTTGGTGAAAATGCTGTAGAGGCCGTAGAAGAAGGCCCCCATGAGGCCGATGAGGATGCCGGACACCGTCCACTGCATCCCGGAGGCGCTCTCCAGCACGCCGCTGGCCAGGGCGCATCCCGCCAGGGCGGCGGCCATGCAGCCCACCTTCCTGCCGGTCACCTTCTCCCGAAAGAGGACCGCCGACAGAAGCAGCACGAACACCGGGGACAGGCTTAAGAGCACCGCCGCCAGGGACAGGGTCAGCTGGCTGATGGCGATGTTGTAGCAGAAGCTCAGCCCCAGCATTCCCAGCACTCCGCCCCCCAGAAAGATCCACAGGTCTTTCGGCCGGATCTTTAACAGGGAGCGGTCGTAAAGGCAGATCCCCAGAAACACCGCCGCCGCCGCCACAATCATCCTCGATGAGAGCAGGGTGTAGTCGTCCATTCCCATTTCCGTCAAATCCCGCACAAAGACGCCGGCGCTCCCCCAGAGAACGCCGGACAGCACAGGCAGCAAGACTACCAGTTTTTTCATGTTTTATCTAGTCCTTTCCAAAGTATTCCTTTGCACGGGTTTATTGTAGCAAAAGGAGGAGACCCTGTCAAATATCATAGCTTCTTTTGCCTCAGTGCAATCCCAATCAGCCGATCAGTCTGATCTGC
>DXEU01000030.1 GCA_019114845.1 Candidatus Lachnoclostridium stercoripullorum
CCCTTTAAGCGCTCGATCTCCTTCTCAATGTCCACCAGCTCCGCGAAGGGCAGGTAGATGTTGGCCTGGGGGATCACCGCGGACACCGCGTCCTCGCCGATGCCGGCCTTGTCCTTCTGGAGGAAGACCTCGCTGGCATAGCCCAGGGTGGCAAAGAACACCCGGCTGCGCTCGAACACCGCCAGCAGATCCGCGTTGGCGGAGACCACGTACACCTTCGCCTTCTTGCTGGGGGGCACGTTCATGGAGGTTCTCACGCCGCGGATGGCCCGCACAGCCTCCTTGATGATCTCCACGTCCTTCTCCGCCTCACCGAAATTCCAGTCCTCCCGGTACTCCGGCCAGGAGGAGATCATAATGGACTCCTCCTCATCCTGGAGATTGCAGAAGATCTCCTCGGTGATGAAGGGCATGAAGGGGTGGAGCAGCTTTAAGGACTGGATGAGCACGGTCTTCAGGGTCCAGATGGCGGCCGCCGTGGTGGCGTCCCCGTCTCCCCAAAGTCTGGGCTTCACCATCTCGATGTACCAGTCGCAGAATTCCTCCCAGATGAAGTCGTACACCTTCTGGAGCGCGATTCCCAGCTCGTACTTGTCCATGTTCTCCGTCACTTCCCTCGCCAGGCGGTTCACCTTGGAGAGAATCCAGCGATCCGCCATGGTCAGGTCGGAGAGCTCCGCCTTGGCCGCCGGGGCCTTCTCCAGGTTCATCATGATGAAGCGGCTGGCGTTCCACACCTTGTTGGCAAAATTTCGGCTGGCCTCCACTCTCTCCCAGTAGAAGCGCATGTCGTTGCCGGGGGCATTTCCCGTCATCAGGGTCATGCGCAGAGCGTCGGCGCCGTACTTCTCCACCACCTCCAGGGGATCGATGCCGTTGCCTAAGGATTTGCTCATCTTCCGGCCCTGGGAATCCCGCACCAGGCCGTGGATCAGCACCGTGTCAAAGGGCACTGTCCCCGTCTGCTCCAGGGCGGAGAACACCATTCGCACCACCCAGAAGAAGATGATGTCGTAGCCGGTCACCAGCACGTTGGTGGGGTAGAAATACTCCATCTCCGGCGTCTGATCCGGCCATCCCAGGGTGGAGAAGGGCCACAGAGCGGAGGAGAACCAGGTGTCCAGGGTGTCCTCGTCCTGGGTCAGATGGGTGCAGCCGCACTTGGGACATTTCTCCGGCATCTCCCGGGATACCACCATCTCCCCGCAGTCGTCGCAGTAGTAGGCCGGAATCCGGTGTCCCCACCACAGCTGTCTGGAGATGCACCAGTCCTTGATCCCCTCCAGCCAGTGGAGATAGGTCTTGCCGAAATTCTCCGGCACAAATTTCAGGTCGCCGTTCTTCAGGGCTTCGATGGCCGGCTTCGCCATCTCCTCCATCTTCACAAACCACTGCTGCTTCACCATGGGCTCCACCGTGGTCTTGCAGCGGTCGTGGGTGCCCACGTTGTGGGCGTGGGGAACCACCTTCACCAGAAGTCCCTGCTCCTTCAGATCTTCCACCATGGCCTTTCTGGCCTCGTAGCGGTCCATGCCGAAATATTTTCCGGGCACGCTGATGGTGGCGTCGTCGTTCATCATGCAGATCTCCGGCAGATTGTGGCGGCGGCCCACCTCAAAGTCGTTGGGGTCGTGGGCGGGGGTGATCTTCACGCAGCCCGTTCCAAACTCCTTGTCCACGTACTCGTCGGCGATCACCGGGATCTCCCGGTCCGTGAGGGGGAGCTTCAGCATCTTTCCGATGAGGTCCTTGTAGCGCTCATCGTCGGGATTTACCGCCACAGCCGTATCTCCCAGCATGGTCTCCGGGCGGGTGGTGGCGATCTCCACAAAGCGGCCCTCCTCCCCCACGATGGGGTAGTTGATGTGCCAGAAGAAGCCGTTCTGCTCCTCATGGATCACCTCCGCGTCGGAGATGGAGGTCTGACACACCGGGCACCAGTTGATGATCCGGGACCCCTTGTAGATATATCCCTTCTCGTAGAGCTTGATAAATACCTCCTGCACTGCGCGGGAACAGCCCTCATCCATGGTGAAGCGCATCCGGTCCCAGTCGGCGGAGACGCCCATCTTGTACATCTGGCTGATGATGCGGTTCTCATACTCCTCTTTCCACTTCCAGGCCTCCTTCAGGAAGCCCTCCCGGCCCAGGTCATGCTTGTCGATGCCCTCGTCCTTCAGCTTGTTGATCACCTTCACCTCCGTGGCGATGGCCGCGTGGTCGGTGCCCGGCTGCCAGAGAGCCTCATAGCCCTGCATTCTCTTGTAGCGGATCAGAATATCCTGCATGGTGTTGTCCAGGGCGTGTCCCATGTGCAGCTGTCCCGTCACGTTGGGCGGGGGCATCACGATGGTAAAGGGCTTTTTGTCCTTTCTCCTTCCCTCCTCCGCGTCCGCGTGAAAATACTTCTTTTCCAGCCACTTCTGATAGAGGCGGCTCTCAATCTCGCCGGGGGAATACGTCTTCTCCAGTTCTTTCATACTTATCTCCTTTCTTCCTACATCTGCCTTCTCACAATGCGGTACTCGTCGTTTAACCGGTAGTAGGGGCAGTCAAATCTCTGGCTCCCCATAAAGCGGGCCATGTCGTCCTCATCCAGGCTGGCCGTGCACACATAGTATTCAAACTCCTCGTCGTAGACGTAGTTCTCGCAGGTCTCACAGCTGTCCGCCTGCCTTCGGCCGGAACGTCTCCTCTCCATATGCCCTCCTCTCCAAAAAAAACGCCCTCTGCGCACACTGTGTGCGCAAAGGGCGATCAGATCGCGGTACCACCTTTGTTCACCGCCGGCCTCGCCGCCTGCGGTCTCTTGCGGCCCTGTAACGGGGACCAGTCGGGAACGGCTACGGGAAACGTCTGTCCGTCCGGGTCCACCCCTTCCGGTGCGCTCTTTCACCGCCCGGCTCCGAAGCCACCTTCCGCCTGTCCTCCCCGGGCGCCTCCCAGCCGATGGGCGCTCCTCTCTGCAGGGTCATACGGGCGTACTCCTCTTCTTCCCAGCCTGTCACTATTCCTCCCTATCATATAGAGTTTGGGGTGGTTTGTCAAGACCTTCCGCCGCACATAATTCTTATCTCGTCGGGCGGCGGATTCCGCCTTTTCTCAGACCCCCGCCAGCTCCGGCGCATATTCCACGAGAAAATTGTGGGCCACATCCCTGGGATTCTGGTCCTCCTCGTCCACCAGGTAGTTCAGCTCTGCCATGCGGTCGGTGGTGAGAACATCCCCCAGGGCCTGGGAGACCTCTCCGATCTCCGGATACTGTTCCATGATCTCCCCGCGGAACACCGGCACCGCGTAGTAGGGCGGGAATGCGCCCAGATCGTCCTCCAGCACCACCAGCTCAAACTTCTTCAGCAGGCCGTCGGTGGAGTAGGCGTCGATCAGATCCCCCTCCCCGCTCATGAGGGCCGTGTATCTGGGGGCCCCGTCCACTCCCGTCTCGCTGGCAAACTCCAGGCCGTAGAGTTCCTTCACCCCGGGGAGGCCGTCCTCCCGGTTCAGAAATGTCAGGGTCGTGGTGGCGCGGAGCTGGCCGTTCCACTTTCGCAGATCGCTGATGGTTTCAAGGCCGTATTTGTCGGCGATCTCCCTGGTGGTGGAGAGGGTGTAGGTGTTGTTCACATTGAGGGAATTTAAAACCTCCAGGCCGTAGAGATCCTTCATCCCCGCCTTGGAATCCTCGTAGACCTTCTCCACGTCGGAGATGGCCGGCTGATCCAGGATGCTCACGTAGATGGTTCCCGTGTACTCGATGTACCCGTCAATCTCCCCGCTGTTGATGGCGGTGACGCACACGGAGGAGCCGCCCAGATCCAGCACGGTGTCCACGGACAGCCCCAGCTTCGTCTCTATGGCCTCCGAGAGCATGTAGGCCAGAATCTCATTCTCCGAGAAATCCATGCTGGCGATGCGCAGATCGCTCTTCTTGGCCGGGCGGAACACAGTGACGCCGATGAGGGCGGCCACCAGGACCAGCGCGGCCCCCGCCACCACCTTCTCACGCCCCTTGCGCCTCTTCTTCTGCTGCTTGCTCTCCCCCGGCAGGAGGCTCACCGGCGTCACCAGCACCTCCACCGCCGCAAACACCCGATCCACCAGCAGAGCCAGAATGCAGGCGGGGATGGCACCGGCCAGAATCTTCACATTGTTCACCAGGCGGATTCCGGAGAAGACCAGATCCCCCAGTCCGCCGCCGCCCACGTAGGCCGCCAGGGTCATCAGGCCCACGGCGGAGACGGCGGAAATGCGCACGCCGGTCATGATCACCGGCAGGGCCATGGGGATCTGAACCTTAAAGAGAATCTGTTTTCGAGTCAGCCCGATGCCCTCCGCCGCCTCCAGCATCTGGGGGCTGATGTTCATCAGGCCGGCATATGTATTCTTGATGATGGGCAGAAGGGAATAGATCACCACCAGAAACACCGCCGGCTTCATCCCGATTCCCAGGATGGGGATGGCCAGGCCCAAAAGAGCCATGCTGGGGATGGCCTGCACCAGGTTGGCGAAGGCCAGGACCGGCTTGCTGGCAGGTTTTACATAGGAGATCAGGATTCCCAGGGGAATCCCGATGGCGATGGCCGCCAAGAGGGCCAGGGCCGTCAGCTGAATGTGCTCCATCAGCAGGGCAAGCACCTCATCCCCCGACACGGAAAAATACTGAATCAGCTCTCTCAGCATGTCTCATTCCCCCTTTCTGCCGGGATAAACTGCCGGCTCAGGGTATTCACCAAAGTACTCCTGGTGACCAGCCCCTCTATGATTCCCTGGCTGTCCACCACGGGAAGGGTGGACAGATGCTTCTCGTCAAACAGCTTCAGCAGATCCACGATGGAGCTGTCCGGCAGCACGGAGGTAAAATTGGGATCCATCAGCTCCTCCGCCGGCTTCTTCAGATCCTGAATCCCGATGAGGGATTCCGCGAAGAGCACCCCGTAAATGCGCTTGTTGTGGTCCGTCACCATCAGAGTGTCCACCCGCCTTCTGCCCATGGTCTCGATGCACTTGAACGCCGGGAGCTTGGGGTGGCAGCACACCGGGTCGGAGATCATGATATCCCTGGTGCGGATAAATTCCGGGGACGTCCAGATGCGGTTGGGGCCGATAAAGCTGCGCACAAAATCGTTGGCCGGATATTTTAAAATATTCTCCGGCGTGTCAAACTGGACAATGGTCCCGTGATCCATGATGCAGATCCGGTCCGCCAGGCGGATGGCCTCGTCCATGTCGTGGGTCACAAACACGATGGTGCGTTTCAGCGCCGCCTGCATGTCTATGAGGGCGTTCTGGATCTGCGTCCTGGTGATGGGATCCAGGGCGGAAAACGGCTCATCCATGAGGACGATCTCCGGATCCGTCATAAAGGCCCGCACCACCCCGGCCCTCTGCTGCTGGCCGCCGGACATCTCCGACGGGTACACATCCAGATACTGGTCCGGGTCCAGGTTCACCATCTCCATGAGCTTTCTGGCATTCGCCTCCAGCCTGTCCTTATCCCTGTTGTTCATCTTCGCGATGATCTCGATGTTCTCCCTCACCGTCATGTGGGGAAAGAGGCCGATTTGCTGGATCACATACCCCATCCGCCTCCTGAGGGCGATGGGATCCATCTTTCCGATGTCCTGGCCGCCGATCTCCACCGTGCCGGAGCTGGGGACGATCAGCTTGTTGATCATCTTCAGGGTAGTGGTCTTGCCGCAGCCGCTCTCCCCCAGAAGCACCACAAACTCCCCGTCCTCGATCACAAAGCTGATGTCGTCGATGATTTTGTGTCCGTGAAAAACCTTAGATACGTGTTTGAATTCAATCATAGATGTATGACACCTCCTGTTCATCCTGTGCGAAATCAATTGCAAGCGTCGGTGTACAATACAGAAAGGGAGTGCGCAAAATGCAACACTCCCTGAAGATTTGTATTAAGCACGGCAAAAAAGCGTATTCTGCCCATACGGAATCCTTCCATGTCTACGAGATTAGCTGACGGGTTCGAGAAAGAAGGTTCTCTATCACCTGCATGAATTCACCCCAAAAAATTGGTTCTCCCGCTGCCGGCAGGCCGGCACTCGACGTTCTGTATTGATTTCTGCTGCTTTCAAGTATACTACAATCGCCTGGAAAAGGCAAGTTAAGAGTCCGTTTACGAAATCCCTGCGGCGTCTGAAGCCGTTTTTCTCAGGCCAGGAGGCTCTTTATGTCCTCCTCCGCCGTGGTGATGCCGGCGATGCCAAACTGCTCCGTCAGCACCTTCGCCACCCCGGGGGAGAGAAACGCCGGAAGGGTCGGCCCCAGATGAATGTTCTTCACTCCCAGATAGAGCAGGGCCAGAAGCACGATCACCGCCTTCTGCTCATACCAGGCAATATTGTAGACGATGGGCAGGTCGTTGACGTCGTCCAGCCCCAAGACCTCTTTTAATTTCAGGGCGATCACCGCCAGGGAATAGGAGTCGTTGCACTGCCCCGCATCCAACACCCTCGGGATGCCTCCGATGTCTCCCAGATCCAGCTTGTTGTAGCGATATTTTGCGCAGCCGGCGGTGAGGATCACGGCGTCCCCGGGAAGGGCCTTGGCAAACTCCGTGTAGTACTCCCGGGAGCGGTTTCTGCCGTCGCAGCCGGCCATCACCACGAACTTGCGGATGGCGCCGGATTTCACCGCCTCCACAATCTTGTCCGCCAGAGCCAGAACCTGGTGATGGGCAAAGCCGCCGGTGATCTCCCCTCTCTCCAGCTCCGCGGGCGGATCACATTCCTTCGCATGGCGGATCAGCTCAGAGAAATCCTTCTCCTCCCCCGCCTCCCCGGGGATGTGTCGGCAGCCGGGATAGCCGGCGGCGCCGGTGGTGTAAATCCGGTCTTTGTAACTGTCCCTGGGCGGCACCAGGCAGTTGGTGGTCAGGAGCACCGGGCCGTGGAAGGCCTCAAACTCCTCCCTCTGCCTCCACCAGGCGTTTCCGTAGTTTCCGGCAAAATGCTCATACTTCTTGAACGCCGGGTAGTAGTGGGCGGGCAGCATCTCCGAGTGAGTGTAGACATCCACCCCCGTTCCCTCCGTCTGTTCTAACAGCATCTCCAGATCCCTCAGGTCGTGGCCGGACACGAGGATTGCCGGACGGTTCCGCACCCCGATCTCCACCTTCGTGATCTCCGGATTGCCGTAGGTCTCCGTGTTGGCTCGGTCCAGAAGGGCCATGGCCTCCACCCCGTATTTTCCTGTCTCCAGGGTAAGGTGAGTCAGGGCATCCGCGTCCAAGCGGTCGTCCAGCACTGCTGCCAGGGCTTTCTGCATAAACCCGTCCAGCTCGCCGCTGCGGTAGCCCAAAGCAGCCGCGTGCTTTAAATAGGCGGCCATCCCTTTTACCCCGTAGGTGATCAGCTCCCGCAGGCTGCGGATATCCTCATTTTCCTCCGCCAGCACCCCCATACCGGGATGGGAGGTCTCTGCCGCCGTCCAACGGGCCGCCTCCGAGAGTCTGCTCTCCGACGCCGCTTCCCGGATTGACTTCTCCTGACTCAGCTCTCTCTTCAGCTCCTGTGTCTTTATAATCTGACGGCGAATTCTCTCATCGTCAAAGTTGGCGTTGGTGATGGTGATAAACAGATTTTCCCTCACCAGATCGTTCCACTCCTCCCGGACTGGAGCGCCGTTTTTTCTCAGAATCGTCAGCATCTGAGCCAGGCCCTTGGTGGAGTAAATCAGCCCGTCCTGGAGCGCTGCCGTCTCCGGCCCCTTTCCGCACACCCCGGACACCGTGCAGCCCTTGCAGCCCGCCGTCTCCTGGCACTGATAACAGAACATTTTATTTTCCATCGCTGTCAATCTCCTTTCTGCCTGCGGGAAGTATTCCCCCGCGCTGGAGATACTATAACAGCAAAGGCGAATTAAATCTGTTGGAATTACAACACTTTTTCCTTATTTCTGGGTCTCTTGTAGATGTAGGCCGCCATCACCACCGTGGCCGGCACGCTGAGGACGATTCCGAAGCTGCCGGAGAGCCCCTGCATCACCGCGATTCCGATGTTGTTGGAGTTGATGATCTGCAGGTAGGGGAGGTCGTAGGCGTAGTCCAGCACCAGCATGGACAGGCTGCCTCCCGCAAAGGCCAGAATCAAAGTGTTGGAGTCCGTGCCCATCATGTCCCGGCCCACCCGCATGCCGGCACGCATCAGCTCCAGGCGGCTCATGGACGGGTTCTGGTCGTAAAGCTCCTGCATGGAGCTGGAGATGGACATGGCCACATCCATCACCGCCCCCAGGGCGCTGATGAGCAGCCCCGAGAACAAGAGCCCGCCCACCTGGATGCCGTTCACCTGCTGCAGGGTCATCAGGCTCTCGATGTCCGACACATTCCAGCCGGTGATGCCGGTCATATGGGAGAAAATGGTGGCCGCCGCCCCGGCGATGATCACCCCCGCCATGGTGCCCAGGGTGGCGCAGATGGTCTTTCTGGCAAATCCGCCGATGAGCAGCATGGTGACCAGGGTGGTGATCACGCAGATGAACACCGACACCCAGAAGGGGGAATACCCCAGGTACACCAGAGGAAGGTAAATGTAAATGATGGCCCCGAAGGTGTAGAGCAGCCCCAGGGCGCCCCGCAGGCCCTTGGTCCCGCCCACCAGGCAGAGGGCCGCGATGTAGAGGGCCGCAAAGCCCAGGATCACTTCCTTGCGGTCGATGGAGTATACGGTGGTGATCACCGTGTCCCCGGACACGCTCTGCATCACCACCACCTTCATCCCCACCTGGCAGGGGGCGCCGAAGAGGTAGCCGGAGTTGCTGGTGGTCACCAGGTCCTCCCCCTGCTTCTCCCCGCTGGTCATGTGGACCACCACCGTCTGCTGGCCCACCCGGGTGCCGTCCTCCTGCACATTGTCCTGTAAAATCTCAACAACCACACCGGTCTCAAAGGTCTGACCGGTGCGGTTTACCAACTCCGTCTTCGTCACCCCGTTCAGGCGGATGATCAAACCTGCGGTGATGACGACGACGAGAGCCGCAATAATTATTTTGCCGATATGGCTGTAAATCTTTTCTGCCATGAATGCCTCAACTGTTGTCCTTCGTCCCTGTTATCTGTCTGTGGTCTTGTGGATGGTGAACGTGTTGTCGATGGTCTCCACCGTGCCGTTGTCCGTGATCTGGTAGGTGGTGATGCTGAAATCGTCGGAATCCATGTTGATCACAGAGTAGCTGGGCAGCCAGTTCTGGCTTCTGTTGGCGATGTAGTCCTGCTGTACAGCCGTCAGCTCATAGTACTTGGAGCCGGAGGCAGAGTTGGCAGTCATGTAGAGGGTTCCCTGGGGATCGGTCACCGTCATCTCGCCGGCGGACTCGATGGTGTAGCAGTTGTTATCCTCGGTGAAACGGTTCTTGGCCTCCACAGCGGCGGCGTCCGCTGCATCGGGATACAGGCTGATCTTCTCGCCGGTCTCCTTGTTGTAGGCGTTGTCCCAGTCATAGTCGTCGCCGGCCTCATTGAGGCGGAACTCATAGCTGCTGTGGGACTGCTGGTCTCCGTAGAGCATCTTGGAGCGGCTGTAGGTGTGATCGTGTCCCTGGAGCACCACATCGATGTCGTACTTGTCGAAGATGGGGGTCAGCTGGGTTCTCAGAATCATGCCGTCGGTGTCGGAGTGATCCAGGCCGGAGCCGTAGATATCCTGGTGGATGGTCACCACGCGCCACTGGGCGTCGGGATACGCCGCAACCGCCTGGGCGATGGCCTGCTCGTGCTCAGCCGCGTTGTAGTTGTTGGTGTTCAGCACGATGAAGAGGCCGGGGCCGTAGCCGTAGTAGTAGTCTCCGCCCGCCTGGGTCATGCCGAGACCGGTGGGGTTGGGGTTGTTGAAATGGTAAGAATAGTCGGCGTTTAAGGAGTCATGGTTGCCGATGGTGGTGGCTGTGGGCAGGCTCTTTAAAGCGCTGGCGGACAGATAAGCCGCATACTCCTCCTCCTTGGCGTTGCCGGTGTTGTTCACCTGGTCGCCGGCGGAGATCATGAAGTTTAAGTTGGGGTTCTGGGCAACAGCGATGTCCAGGGTGCGGTCCCAGGCAAAACCGTCGTTGCGTGCTGCGGTGTTGGCGGCTCCAGTTCCCTCCTTCAGGGTCTCGCTGCCCTGGGGCTGTCCCTTGGAAGCGCCCACCTGGGGATCGCCCACGTAGAGGATGTTCACGCTGTCAAAGTCGCCGGTCTTGTAGGTCTCGGTGGGGCCAACCACTCCGCCCTTGCTCACCGCATAGTAGTAGGTGGTGTTCTCCTGAAGGCCGGTCACCGTCACATAGTTGTAGCAGTAAGCTTTTCCGCCGGTCAGGCTGGAGTCCACGGTGCTGGAGGTGCCGTTGTAAGCCTGCATGTTCTGGGCATCCGTGCCGAAATAGACCACCGGGCTTCCCTCGGTTCCCTCGTTGTACCACGCGAAGTTCACCTCCGTCGCCGCACAGCCGGGTGTGAGGGAAACCTGTGTATAGTCATTTGCCAGAGTATCCCAGCCCGCCACGTAGGAATTCCACTCCTCCGCATTTCCAGTCACGCTGGAGTCGTTGTAGTGAACGGTGGCCGCCCACGCCTGTCCGGCGCCAACCACCATTACGCCCGCTAAAAGAGCCGAGATGATTCTTCTTTTTCTCATATTCTGCCTCCTGAATGGTTCTGTACAAATCTGTACATTTATTGTTCGATTTCCATTCTAAGGAAGAATTGTAAAGTTTATCATCCCGGTTCTGTATAATTTCTGTAAAATGAGGAGAGCTACACCCGCAGCGCCCACTGGGAGCAGTCCATCACCCGGGTGGCAAATTCCCGGTAAAACTCCGGCTCATGGCAGATCAGCAGGATACTGCCCTTATAGACGCCCAGGGCCCGCTTTAACTCCTCCTTGGCGTCCACATCCAGATGGTTGGTGGGCTCGTCCAGCAGGAGCACGTTGGTCTCCCGGTTCATCAGCTTGCACAGGCGCACCTTGGCCTGCTCTCCGCCGGAGAGGACACGCACCTGGCTCTCAATGTTCTTGGTGGTGAGGCCGCATTTTGCCAGGGCTGACCGCACCTGGTACTGGGTATAGGAGGGAAATTCCTTCCAGATCTCCTCGATGCAGGTGGTGGTATTTCCCGGCGCCATCTCCTGCTCAAAATAGCCGATGGAGAGGTAGTCCCCCTGCTCCACCGTCCCCGCAAGCGCGGGAATCAGCCCCAGCAGGCTTTTGAGCAGCGTCGTCTTGCCGATGCCGTTGGCCCCGGTCAGCACCACCTTCTCCCCCCGCTCCATGGCAAAATTTAAGGGGCGGGATAAGGGCTCATCATAGCCGATCACCAGCTCCTTCGTCTCAAAAATCATTTTGCCGGACGTCCTGGCTTCCAGAAAATGGAACTCCGGCTTTGGCTTCTCCTTCGCCAGCTCGATGACCTCCATCTTGTCCAGCTTCTTCTGCCGGGACATGGCCATGTTCCTGGTGGCCACCCTGGCCTTGTTGCGGGCCACAAAATCCTGCAGGTCCGCGATCTCCTGCTGCTGGCGCTTGTAGGCGGCCTCCAGCTGGGAGCGCTTCATGGCGTAGACCTCCTGGAATTTGTCGTAATCCCCCACGTACCGGTCCAGCCTCTGGTTCTCCATGTGGTAGATCAGATTGATGACGCTGTTTAAAAACGGAATGTCGTGGGAAATCAGGATGAACGCGTTCTCGTACTCCTGGAGATACCGCTTCAGCCACTCTATGTGCTGCACATCCAGGTAGTTGGTGGGCTCGTCCAGCAGGAGAATGTCCGGTTTTTCCAGGAGAAGCTTGGCCAGCAGCACCTTCGTCCTCTGACCGCCGGAGAGCTCCGTCACATCCTTGTCCAGGCCCAGCTCATCCAGGCCGAAGGCCCGGCCGATCTCCTCCACCTTGGAGTCGATCACGTAGAAATCGTGGGCCATGAGGAGATCCTGGATGGTACCCAGCTCCTCCATCATCTCCTCCAGCTCCCCCTCGGATGCCTCCCCCATCTGTCCGCAGATGACGTTCATCCGCTCCTCCATCTCAAAGAGGAAGGCGAAGGCGCTCTTCAGCACGTCCCGGATGGTCATGCCCTTCTCCAGCACCGCGTGCTGGTCCAGGTAGCCCACCCGCACATGCTTTGCCCACTCCACCTTTCCCTCGTCCGGCTGCAGCTTGCCGGTGATGATGTTCATAAACGTGGATTTTCCCTCTCCGTTGGCCCCCACAAGGCCGATGTGCTCCCCCTTCAGCAGGCGGAAAGACACATCCTGAAAAATTGCCCTGTCCCCGAAGCCGTGGCTCAAGTGCTCTACGTTCAGTATACTCATGTCCGATCCTCCGTCACAGGCATATAGTCTCCGTCCTCCATCCTCTCAAACAGGGGCAGCTTTCCCAGAAACAGGATGTCCGTTCGCTCCGCCGCCTTTCCCTCCGCCAGGATGGCCGCCCTGCAGACCACGTCTCCGCCGGCCTTTTTGGCCAGCTCCTCCACGGCGCGCAGGGACTCCCCGGTGGAAATCACGTCGTCCACAATGCAGACCCGCCTGCCGGCCACCTTCTGAATATCTGTCTCATCCAGGTAAATGTGCTGCTCCCCCTGGGTGGTGATGGAGTGGACGCTGGCGCTGATGGGATTTCTCATGTAGGACTTCACGCTCTTTCGGGCCACGATAAATTCCTTCATGTGCAGGAGCCGGCTGATCTCGTAGGCCAGGGCGATCCCCTTGGCCTCCGCCGTCATCACCACGTCCACCGGCGGAATCTGCCCCGCCAGCTCCTTCGCCGCCCTCTCCACCAGCTCCGTGTCCCCGATGACCACAAAGCTGGCGTAGGCGCTGTTTTCGTCTATGGGGATCAGCGGCAGAGTGCGCTCCACCCCACAGACCGTCAGTTCATAGGTATCTTTCAAACTTTTCTCCTCCTTCCCAGAAAAAACAGGATTCCCAAACCCACCGCCGCCGTAAACAGAGAGATGAACTGGGAGGTGGAGAGACTCCCCACCTGTCCCCGCTCCAGATCTCCTCGGAAAAATTCGATGCAGAAGCGCCCGGCGCTGTAGAACAGCAGGTAGAAGGCGCCAATCCGCCCCGGCTCCCGGTTCCTCCTGGCCAGAAAGCAGAGCAGGAAGAAGTGGAGGAAGTCCAGCCCGCTGGACACCAGCTGGGAGGGAAACAGGGGAATTCCGTTGGGGGCGTAGTGGGATTCCGTGAAGGTGACAGCGCAGGGCCCGCTCCACTCCATCCCATAGCAGCAGCCCGCCAGAAAGCAGCCGATCCGCCCAAAGCCCTGGGCCAGGGCCACCGACGGGGCCACCAGATCCAGATACCTCAGGAAACTGATCTTCCTCGCCCGGCAGTACACATAGCCGGCGGCGATGCCGGCGATGATGCCGCCGTAGACCACAAATCCCCCCGTCACGTCCAGAAGCCGGCTGGGATCCGCCAGGATCTCTCTCCAGATGGTGATATAATATAGAAGCTTTGCCCCCAGCAGTCCGCCTCCCACGCCCCAGATCAAAATCCAGAAGAGATGATCCGGGTCCAGGTGATACCGCTTGGCGCGGAAATCCGCCGCCCAGTAGGCGGCGATGATTCCGATCCCGATCATGAGCCCGTAGCCGTGTACGGTGAAGCTGCCGATGGTCAGCAGGTCATTTTTCATATATGATCCGTCCTTTCCGGCCGCAAGCGGCCGCCTCCACTATACCACAGGAGGGGACCTCTCCACAATCCCCATTTTCCATCCGGGTCAGGCAAGGCATCCCCCGCCAGGGAACTCCCCAGGGAGGAAATCCTCCCGCCGGAAACTTCGCCTCAGGAAGGAAATCCTCCCGCCGGAAACGGTCAGCTGTGGGACACCACCTGGAAGCCGGACCTGGTGAGGTCTCTCCGGATCTCCTCCACCTGCTCGTGGTCCCTGGTCTCCATGCTCACTGTCAGGTAGCAGCTGGTGATGGCCAGATTGGGGTCCGCCTGGTTGTAGTGGACGCGGACCACGTTTCCGCCGTTGCGGCTGATGATCTCGCTCACGTCCTTTAACTGTCCCGGCTTGTCCTCCAGCTGGAGCATCAGGGTGCTGTTTCTGCCGGCGATGGTCAGGCCCCGGGTGATCACTCGGCTGAGAATGTTCACGTCGATGTTTCCGCCGGAGAGAAGGCAGACCGCCTTTTTCCCCTTCAAATCCACCTTGCCGAACATGGCGGCGGCCACCGCCACCGCCCCGGCTCCCTCCGTCACCAGCTTCTGCTTCTCCATCAGAGCCAGGATGGCGCAGGCGGTCTCGTCGTCCGTCACCGTCACCACCCCGTCCACGTACCGGCTCACCAGGTCGAAGGTCACATCCCCCGGGTGCTTCACGGCGATGCCGTCGGCGAAGGTGGAGACGGCGTCCAGGGTGATGGCCTCATGGCTCTTTAAGGACTCCTCCATGGACGGGGCCCCCGCCGCCTGCACCCCGTAGACCTTGCAGCCGGGGCGAAGCTTCTTGATGGCGTAGGCCACCCCGCTGATGAGGCCGCCGCCTCCCACGGGCACCAGCACCACGTCCACGTCCGGCAGCTGGTCCAGAATCTCCAGCCCGATGGTTCCCTGGCCGGCGATGACCTGCGGGTCGTTGAAGGGATGGATAAACGTGTACCCCTCCTTCTCCTGCAGCTGGCAGGCGTACTCGTAGGCGTCGTCGTAGGCCCCCTTCACCAGGCAGACCTTCGCCCCGTAGGCCTTGGTGGCCTCCACCTTGCTGATGGGCGCCCCGTCCGGCATGCAGATCACGCAGGGAATGCCGTTCTCCCTGGCGGCCAGGGCCACGCCCTGGGCATGGTTGCCCGCGCTGCTGGCGATGACGCCCTTGGACTTCTCCTCCTCCGTCAGCTGGCTGATCTTATAGTAGGCACCCCTCACCTTAAAGCTCCCCGTCACCTGCAGATTCTCCGTCTTCAGGTAAAGGTCGCACCCCGGGCACAGCCCGGCTGCCCCGATGAGGTCCGTCTTCCTGGCCACAGATTTCAGCACGTAGGCCGCGTGGTACACTTTATCCAATGTCAAATTCTCCATCTCTTATCATCCCTTTCCTCTCCCGGCTTCTGCTTTTCTTTTCCGCCGGCACTTGCATCTCCCGCCTCAAACCGCTATACTACAATCATGCAAACGATACCGGGCCAAACGCTTCTGGCCCGCAAGATACAGGAGGTATTATCTATGAAATCAACGCGCGATCTCTCCTCAGGCCTTCACAGCCTGGTCATATTTAGAAATCTTCTGCAGGATCCGGTCATCTCCAGGCTCTTAAGCCTTTTAGACTCCGATCCCGCCTCCGGCTCCCCCTTCGTGGACGCCTACTGCGAATTCGCCGCCGCCCTGTTTTCCAGGACGGACGATTTCAGCGCCTATCTCTTGAACGCCGTCCTGGAGGATGAAAATTTCTATGTCACCGGCGGCCGCTCCCGCCGCTCTCCCCTGCTGGAGGAGACTCTGGAGCGGGAACTTTCCTTCCTGCAGCAGCTGGCCGCCTTCGACGGCTCCGACCTCAGAAGCCGGGCTCCCGAGGCAGCCCTCCTCCCCGCCTGGAAGACCTCCGAGGCCGATTTCTATGCCTCCTACCGGGAGGCCCTGGCCGACCTGCCCAAAAATGGCTACGGAATCTACGCCAAATACCACGTGTTCACCGTGGCCGACAGCCATCTGGTGCCGGTGCGCCATCCGGACCCCCAGCGCCTCTCCGAGCTCTCCGGCTACGAGGCGGAGCGGAGCAAGATCATCGCCAACACCCTGGCCCTCATCGAGGGGCGGCCGGCGGTCAACGCCCTCCTCTACGGGGACGCCGGCACCGGCAAGAGCAGCACGGTGAAGGCCATCGCCAACGAGTATGCGGACCGGGGCCTGCGGCTCATCGAGGTGAAAAAGAACCAGCTCTACCAGATCCCGGATCTGATGGACTCCTTAAGCTCCAACCCCTTAAAGTTCATCCTCTTCATCGACGACCTGAGTTTCTCCTCCAACGACAACGATTTCGCCGCCCTGAAGGCCATCCTGGAGGGCAGCGTCAACAGCCACAGTCCCAACCTCATCGTCTACGCCACCTCCAACCGGAGACACCTGATCAAGGAGAGCTTTGCGGACCGGGAAGGGGACGATCTCCATCTGGCCGACACCATGCAGGAGCTCTTGAGCCTCTCCGCCCGCTTCGGCCTCACCGTCACCTTCTCCCGGCCGGACAAGGACCTCTACCTGCAGATCGTCCAGGACCTGGCGTCCCTCTACGACTTAAAGATCGACCGGGAGGAGCTCATCCGCAAGGCGGAGAGCTACGCCATCCGCAGCGGCGGACGCAGCCCCCGCACCGCCAAGCAGCTCATCGAACAGCTCAAATCCCTGGGGTAGCGGCCGTCATAGGCCCTGTCCGCCGATGTGAAAGGGAGTGTTGCAAAATCTTTCGATTTCCATTTTGCAGCACTCCCCTTTGTATGTCTGTCTGTATTACTTTAACCAGCTCATCATCTTTCTCAGCTCAGCGCCCACTTTCTCAAGCAGATGCTCGCTCTCCATTCTTCTGCGGGCCAGGAATTTGATCTTGCGTCCGCCGTTGGGGGAGAACTCCGTCATGAACTCGCTGGCGAAGGTGCCGTCCTGGATCTCCGTCAGAACCTTCTTCATCTCTTTTCTGGTCTCCTCAGTGATCAGTCTCTTGCCGGTGCGGTAGTCGCCGTACTCGGCCGTGTTGGAGATGGAGTAGCGCATCATGCCGAAGCCGCCCTTGTTGATCAGATCCACGATCAGCTTCATCTCGTGGATGCACTCGAAGTACGCCATCTCCGGCTCATATCCTGCCTCCACCAGAGTCTCAAATCCGGCCTTCATCAGCTCGGTCACGCCGCCGCAGAGCACTGCCTGCTCTCCGAAGAGGTCTGTCTCCGTCTCCTCCTTGAAGGTGGTCTCCAGGATTCCCGCCCTGCCGGCGCCGATGCCGGACGCGTAGGCCAGAGCCGTATCCTTCGCCCTTCCGGTGTAATCCTGATAGACAGCGATCAGGCTGGGAACGCCCTGTCCCTCGGTGTAGGTGCTTCTCACCACGTGGCCCGGTCCCTTGGGGGCGACCATGATCACATCCAGGTTCTTGGCCGGGTTCACCAGCTTAAAGTGGATGTTGAAGCCGTGGGCAAACATCAGGGTATTTCCCTCTGTCATATAGGGGGCCACCTGGCTGTTGTAGATGTCGGCGGAAATCTCATCGGGCACCAGCATCATCACCACGTCCGCCGCCTTGGCTGCCTCCGGAACCTCCATCACCGTGAGGCCGGCCGCCTCCGCCTTGACCCAGCTCTGGGAATCCTTTCTCAGGCCCACGATCACATCCACGCCGCTCTCGTGCAGGTTCAATGCATGGGCATGTCCCTGGCTGCCGTAGCCGATCACGGCCACCTTTCTTCCGTCCAATACTCCCAGATTGCAGTCGCTGTCATAATATTTCTTTACCATCGCTCTCGTCTCCTTTTCTATTTTAGTGATTTTTATCTATCTGAATCCCCGGACAGGCCGGGGATGCATTCCCGTATCCCTTGCTCTTCGGAAAACGCCGCCTAAAATCCCACCGGCGCCGACTCCTGTCCGCCCCGCTCCAGGGCGGTGATGCCGGTGCGGCACATCTCCAGGATCCGGTATCCCGCCAGAATCTTTAAAAATGCGTCAATCTTCTCCGGCTCCCCCGTGAGCTCCATGACCATGCTCCCCACGGACAGGTCGATGATCTTGGCCTTGTAGATCCCGGCGATCTCCCGGATGGGGGAGCGGGTGGTCTCATCCGCCGCCACCTTCACCAGGAGAAGCTCCCTGAAAAGGCTGTTCTCCCTCTTCAGCACAAAGATATCCCGGGTCTCCTCCAGTCTGGCCGTCTGCTTGATGATCTGCTCCAGCACGTTCTCATCCGCGTCCACCACCACGGTGATGCGGGAGATGTCAGGATCGCTGGTGGCGGATACCGTCAGGCTGTCGATATTGAAGCCTCTCCGTCCAAACATGGACGACACTCTCGTGAGCACTCCCGCGTGGTTGTCCACCAGGATGCTGATAACATTTTTTGCCATTTCTTCTACCTCCCCGCCGTCAGTTCAGCATAATCTCATCCACACTGGCCCCCGCCGGGATCATGGGCAGCACCTTCTCGTCCTTGTCGATGGTGCAGTCGATCCAGACCGGGCCGTCCTCCTTCAGGGCCTGCTCCATGGCCGCCTCAAACTCAGCCAGGGTCTCGCAGTGAAATCCCTTCGCGCCGAAGCCCTCCGCCACCTTGGCGAAATTGGTCTTCCTGTGGGGATCGGTGCTGGAGTAGCGCTTGTCGTAGAACGCCGTCTGCCACTGCCTCACCATGCCCAGCACCTGGTTGTTCATGATCACCGTGATGATGGGGAGATGGTAGCTCACCGCCGTGCAGGCCTCGTTCATATTCATATGGAAGGAACCGTCCCCGGTGATGTGAATCACCCGGCGCTTTCCCTCGCAGCCCAGGGTGGCTCCGATGGCCGCCCCGTAGCCGTAGCCCATGGTTCCCAGGCCGCCGCTGGTGATGAAGCTTCCGGGCTTCACGTGGTGGATGTACTGGGCCGCCCACATCTGGTGCTGGCCCACATCCGTCACGTACACCGCGTCCTCCCCGGCCATGCGGCACAGGGTTCCCATCAGCTGATGGGGGCGGATCACCCGGTCGTCGTCCACCGGCTGATAGTCCGCTTTTTTCTTCTCATTGATCCAGTTCATCCACTCCTCGTGGCGCCTCTCCTCCACGTATGGGAGAAGGGCCCGGATGATGTCCCCGGCATCTCCCACCAGGCTGTCGTCCACCCGCACATTTTTGTTCACCTCGCTGGGGTCGATGTCGATGTGGATCACCCTGGCGTTCCTGGCGAACTTGGAGGTGTCTGAGGCCACCCGGTCGTCGAAGCGGGTGCCGAAGGCCAGCACCAGATCCGCCTGATCCACCGCCAGGTTGCTCACCAGCCCCCCGTGCATCCCCAGCAGTCCCAGATTGTGGGGATCCTCATACCCCATGACTCCGGCAGCCATCAGGGTGTAGGCAGCCGGGATGTCCGCCTTGCGCACCAGTTCCCGCAGATCCTCCCCCGCCCCGGAGGCGACCACGCCGCCGCCGAAGTAGAGTACCGGGCGCTCCGCCTGGTTGATGGCCTCCGCCGCCCGGCGGATCTTATCCTCCTCCACGTTGGTGATATACCTGAATTTTCCCGCCGGCTTGTGTTCAAATTCCGCCGTGGCAGCCGTCACGTCCTTGGGGATGTCCACCAGAACCGGCCCCTTGCGGCCGCTCTGGGCGATGCGGAAGGCGTCCCTGAGGGTGTCCGCCAGCTTGTTCACATCCCGCACCGTGTAGTTGTGCTTGGTGATGGGCATGGTGATTCCGGTGATGTACACCTCCTGGAAGCTGTCCTTTCCGATCTGCCCGGTTCCCACGTTGCCGGTGATGGCCACCATGGGGATGCTGTCCATATAGGCCGTGGCGATTCCCGTCACCAGGTTGGTCGCCCCCGGACCGCTGGTGGAGAGCACCACGCCGGTCTTTCCCGTGATCCTTGCGTATCCGTCCGCCGCGTGGGCCGCCCCCTGCTCGTGGGCCGTCATCACATGGCGGATGCGGTCGCTGTATTTGTAGAGTGCATCATAAATATTTAAAACGGCTCCTCCCGGATAACCGAAGATGGTGTCTACCCCCTGCTCCATGAGCACCTCAGCGATAATATCTGCTCCTGTCAATCTCATATCTTTTTGCTTAACTCCCTTCGTACTATTTCAGCACCGCCCCCGTGTTGGCGCTGCTCACCAGTCTGGCGTAGCGTCCCAGCCATCCCGCGGTCTCCCTAGGCGCGGGAGCCTTCCAGGCAGCCCGTCTCTCCGCCAGCTCCTCCTCGTCCACCAGGACGTTCAGCTTGCCCTCCGGGATATTGATGGAGATTCTGTCTCCCTCCTGCACCAGGGCGATGTCGCCGCCCTCCGCCGCCTCCGGGCTCACATGCCCGATGGATGCGCCTCTGGACGCCCCGGAGAAGCGGCCGTCGGTGATCAGGGCCACCGATTTGTCCAGCTTCATGCCGGCCAGGGCGCTGGTGGGATTTAACATCTCCCTCATGCCAGGTCCGCCCTTGGGGCCCTCATAGCGGATCACCACCACGTCTCCCGGGTGAATCTGTCCCTCGTAGATGGCGGTGATGGCCTCCTCCTCGCCGTCAAACACTCTGGCTGGGCCCTCGTGAACCAGCATCTCGTCGGCCACCGCGCTGCGCTTCACCACGCAGCCGTCCTTGGCGATGTTACCCCACAGAATGGCGATTCCGCCGGTGCGGCTGTAGGGGTTGTCCACCGGCCGGATGGCCTCCGGGTTGCGGTTGACCGCCCCCGCCAGGTTCTCGCCCACGGTCTTCCCCGTGGCCGTCAAAAGATCCGTGTGCAGCAATCCCTGATCCGCCAGCTGCTTCATCACCGCCGGAACCCCGCCGGCCTCGTAGAGGTCCTCGATGTGGGTGGGGCCTGCCGGCGCCAGGTGACAGTAGTTGGGGGTTCTGGCGCTGACCTTGTTGATGGTCTCCAGATCCATGGGAACCCCCGCCTCGTTGGCGATGGCCAAAAGGTGCAGGACGCTGTTGGTGCTGCATCCCAAGGCCATGTCCGTGGCCAGGGCGTTCTCAAATGCCGCCGGGGTGAGGATGTCTCTGGGCTTGATGTCCTTCTCCACCAGCTCCATCACCTTCATGCCGGCGTGCTTTGCCAGCTGGATCCTGGCGGCGTAGACCGCCGGGATGGTTCCGTTGCCGGGGAGAGCCATGCCGATGGCCTCCGACAGGCAGTTCATGCTGTTGGCCGTGTACATGCCGGCGCAGCTTCCGCAGCCGGGGCAGGTGTGCTGGGTATAGTCGTCCAGGGTCTCCTGGTCGATGAGCCCGGACTTAAATCCGCCCACCGCCTCGAACATCTGGGAGAGGCTCACCTTTCTCCCTCCCTGGCGTCCCGCCAGCATAGGACCGCCGCTGATGACGATGGAGGGGATATTCAGCCTCGCCGCCGCCATGAGCATGGCGGGGACAATCTTGTCGCAGTTGGGCACCAGCACCAGGCCGTCAAAGCAGTGGGCCTGCGCCATGGTCTCGATGGAATCGCAGATGAGTTCTCTGCTGGGAAGGGAGTATTTCATTCCCTGATGTCCCATGGCGATGCCGTCGCAGACGCCGATGGCCGGCACCAGAATGGGGGTTCCCCCCGCCAGACGGACGCCGTCCTTGGCCGCCTGGGCCACCTTGTCCAGATGCATATGCCCCGGGACGATCTCGCTGAATGCGCTGACCACGCCGATCAGCGGGCGCTCCAGCTCCTCATCCGTATACCCGAGAGCATAGAACAGACTGCGGTTGGGCGTTCTCTCCGCCCCTTTTTTTACATTGTCGCTTCTCATCTTCTCTTCCTCCTCAAACCATATTTTGAAAGCCGGCGGCACCGGAGTCCCTGTCATCCTCGCAGGAAGAAAGAATCCTGTAAAATAACAAAAGCCCCTGTCTCCTGTATGCCAAGAGACAAAGGCTTAAAATACTCCTCTGCGGTACCACTCTTCTTGCCTGCATGCGGGGCAGGCCGCTCAGTCCATACCTCCCGGGCGGCGATCCGCCAGGTCCAGTACAGCAACACGATAACGGATGTCGGCCGTCCCCTCCTACTCTCCAACGATTTCAGCGGGCTGCTCGGAGGTGACTTTCCTCAGACGCCTGTACCGCCTCGCAGCTCCCGGCGGCTCTCTGAAAGCAAATCGTCTGAATACTTTTCCTCGTCGTCGCTTTTCTCTGATTCCCTGTGTTTTTTGATTAATTGTTCTCTATTATACACAACCCCGAAAAATTTGCAATACTTTTTTTGTGAAAAAATGTAAAAAGTGCGATGCAGCCCTTTTTCCGGCTTCATCGCACTTCCCGTCTTCATCGCACTTCCCGTCTCCGTCGTCACACCATGCTCCGGTATTCTTTTTTCCACTTCTTCACCAGCCTGGCCGCCTCCTCGTTCCGGCCGGTCTCCCCCCGGCCGAACATCTGCTCCAGCTTCAGCACGGCCCTGGACTGGGCCGCCTCGGCCTCGGCCTTCTCAAACTCCTTGGACCACGCCCTTTTCTTCTCCTCGTCCAGGGCGGGAAGGCGGTCCTCCAGCCTGGGATTCAGCTTGGAGAGCATGTACATCTTTTTGACCAGGCTCCCGTCCTTCCGGCAGCCGTAGGCCTTCTCAAAGGCGTCGTAGGCCTTCGCCGTCTGAAACAGCCGGGAGTAGGCGGCCCCCAGATTGTTCCAGACCGCCCCCGCGAAGGCGTCCTCCTGCCCCTGATACTCCGGGTTCTCCAGCAGGCTCCTGTAGAGCTGCGCCGCCCTCCCGTACTGGCCGATGCCGAACAGGTAGTCCGCCCGCTCCTTCTGAAACTCCGCCGCCGGCTTTTTGCGCAGGGCTGCCACCTGCTGCCGGTACTGGCTGATCTCCCCGGGCCGGTAGTAGGCGCACTCGGAGAGAATGGCGAACAGCATCTCGTCGGGGTTCTCCCCGCTGGCGGCCCATTTCTCCAGCTTCTCCGCCAAGAACTCCATATTCAGCTCATCCCGGATAAATCCCGTCAGACTCTCGTCCACGAAATCCTCCATCACCAGGAGCGGATGGTGGTAGATCACATAGCACAGCTCCTGGGAGGAGTACAGATGGACATCCAGGGCCTCCACGTAATAGGGGCGCTTCACCGCCTCCTGTCTGCACAGCAGTAAACTCACATCCGCACCTCCCTGCGCACCACGGCGTCGGTGGCGGGGAACAGCTCCCCGAAGCCCTTGTCCTCAATGGCCACCGCCATGGTATTTTCGTCCAGAAATCCCACAGACACCCCCAGCCGGGTGGTCCTGTCCGGGCGATCCGGGAATCCCTCCAGGGGAATCCTCACCGTCCTCTTCTTCTTCACATCCAGGGGGGTGATGGTCAGGTCCACATAGTCCTGCCCCTCCGCGATCACCTCCACGCTGGACCTGGCGTCGTACCAGCTGTCCCCCGCGGAGGCCATCACCAGCTGAATCTCCCTCTCCTTCTGCCGCACCGCCATGGCGACCGTGGCTTTCAGCCTCCCCTCGCAGATGCAGGCAAAGGGGTAGGCCGTCTTCGGGCGCTTAAAATCCGCGGCGTAGTAGGCCGCTCCCCTGGCGAACAGCTCGCTCTCCCCATAGACCTTCCGCTTGGAGCAGAGGAATTTTCGGAAATTATCCGCCCAGTCCAGCTTCTCAAACCCCTTCCCCGTGAGGAACACGGCGGAGAACAGCTTCTTCTGCAGCAGTCTCTCCCCGCAGGAGCAGAGAATCCGATCCGCCATCCTGGCCCCGGACGCGTTCTCCAGGATATCCAGGTTGAAGGACTCCTCCATGGGGCGGCCCTCCGCCTGCACCACCATCCCCCGGATCCCTCTCTGGGCCTTCAGCTCATAGTAAAACAATCCCTCGTCGGAGAGGTCGAACAGGCCCACCTGGGTGGCCCACACCTCCTTCTTCTGACTCATGGCGTAGTACACAAAGCCCTCCGTGTGGCTGATGATGTGCAGCCTCTGCCTGGGCAGCTTCAGCGCATCCGCGCACTTTAAGAGGGCGTCTATGACGGCGCTGTCCACCCGGGAGAGGGCCACCGCCAGCTGGGCGATTTTCTCCGCCCCGTACTCTCTCTTGGGGAATTCCAGCACCTTCTCCAGAAATCTCTCCAGGAGTTCCCCGGCGCTGTAGCAGACCCCCTCGATGGTGGCCGTCCCCCCTTTGGAGGCCAGGCTCACCAGTTTGTCCACCATCACTCCCGTCCCCGTCAGCATGAGGCCGTAGGCCTCCTTCCCCACAAACCACTGGTCCGTCTCCTTCTTCTTGCAGATCACCGTGGGGACCGTCCAGGCCTTCTCCTCCTCAAAACAGCAGATTTTCGTGTACGTATCGCACAGGTCAATGCCGATCACCAGCTCTTCCATCTTCTCCATCTCCTTCAAGCCGGTCACATCAGGTCAAACATTGTTTCCACCGTTCCGGTCTTAATCAAATAATTTCTCATCTCCCGCTTCAGCCCGTCCATGTCGCCTTTTTTCAGGCAGATTCCCATGTGGTTGAGGCTTGAGAAGCGGCTCTCCCCCGGGCTGTCCGCGGGGGCGGCGTCAATCTTTCCCCTCTGGCGAGGGCCGCTTCCAGAACGCCCCTCGTCAAAAATCTCGTACTCCAGGACTTCCCCGTCAAAGAGCACCATCTGCTTCACAAAGATGCCCTGGTACACCCGCCGCATCTCATCGCTCCTGTACTCCGTCTCCTCCGGCAGAATCCGGCTGCGCATCACCGGCTTCGAGTCCCTCCTGCCGTTGTACTGGACCATCACCTTGGAGGTGATATCCTCCGGCATGGAGATGTGGGCCGCCAGCTTCTGCATGTAGGGGAACACCATTCCCCCCCGCAGGAGCTCGTCCGTCAGAGCGCGGCACAGCTTTCTCTGCTCCGGGGTGAGGGAGGGACAGGACGCGTAGTATCTGGTCAAGGCCAATAAGTATATCACAGGCACCCGATCCTTTTCAACAACTCCCGACACATTTTTCTCCAGATAGCCGCTCACCTGCTCCGTCATGGGGGCTCTGCCCATAAAGTACTCCATGCTCCGCAGGGTGAAAAATGCCTTCACCAGGGCCTCCGACGACCGTTTCCGATCCACGTACAGCTCAAACACCCGGTCCATATGCTCCGTGCAGGAGGTGAACAGCATCTGCCCCAGAAGGCGCTCCTCCAGGTCGTAGGTCTCCACATCGGTGCCCGCAGCCGCCTCCAGGATGCGGTACATCTTCTCCGTGGTCCCGTTGTAGTGCTCGCAGAGATAGTCCAGGATCACGCTGTCCGCCTTGCCGGCGTCAAAGACGTCCGCCGCCATTCTCAGGAGCTTCTCGTCCTCGTCGAAGAGATTCTGCAGAATGATCTTCTCACACAGCTTTCCCAGGAGGGAGGGATCCTGGCCCTCCCAGCCGTAGACCCGCAGAATCTCCCAGGCCTCCACCCAGTAGCCCCGGCGGATGAAGATACTGGCCGTGCGCTTTCTCTGCTCCCTGGTGAGGGTTTTGCAGTCCGTGCGCAGCAGATATCCCAGCCCCTTTTCCATGCCGTTTCCCTCCCCGGGGAGGTGGTCGTAGTAGGCGATCATCCGGTTTAGGATCAGCCGCCTGTAGAGGGGGTTTAACCGCTCCTGCTCCAGAGCCTGCTCCAGCACGGCGATATCCTTCTCCCCGCCGATGCTGCCCTCCAGCACCCTGCGCACCTCCATCATCAGCAGCATGGGATGCTCCGGGTACACCTCAAAGCACCGGCTCTCCAGGTCCGGCCGGTTCATCACCCGGGTCTTTAAGCAGCTCACATCCATATACCGGCAGCCGTAGCCGTCCTGAAAGACCAGCACATTCCTCTCGGAGAACAGGGGCACGTAGGCCACGCCGCCGTGGAGGGGGTAGGCCTCCTCCGCGTCCAGCTCCTCGTGGCAGACGATCACGTAGTTCATGCGGGGATTGCGGCACTCGATCCGGTAGGATTTTAACAGGACCGGCAGAATTCTGGCCAGGGGAATGTCGATCATATCCCTGTAGAGCATGTGCTCATAGAGAACCGCCAGGCGGCCATTGATCCGGGACTTGAACACCTGGTCCACGGCGAACTGCTCCATATCCCTCTCATACTCCCGGTAGAGGGGCGTGTCCGGCTTCATGTACAGCAGAATATTCCGGTAGAGCCTGCTCTTCGCCTCCTCGTCCAGATCCCTGGCGTAGGAGAAATATAAGAGCGCCTCCCTGGGCATCAGATGCCCGTAATTGTCCGGCAGGGAGGCCAGATAGTACTCGTAGAGCCTCGTCAGGCTTAAACCCGCCTCAATCCCCCTCTCGTACCAGAGAAACGCCCTGGAGGAGACCTGGCTGCCCCGGATCAGCATGCTGCACACCGCCGACAGGATCTCCTCCTCCGGATATTTCTCGTAGAGCTCCTCCAGCAGCCGCACGCAGAGGCGGTGGTAGCCCCTGGCGTTCACGGCCAGATCCGCCGTCCTGAGGGCCAGCTCCCTGCCCACCAGGCCGCGCTTTGCCCCCAGGCGCAGGGCGTGAACTGCAAAGGAATCCACCTCCCGCAGCAGGGTGGGCTCTCTCCCCAGCAGGCGGCAGGCCTCGATGTAGAGAAACGGGCTGGCGCAGCCGCAGTTAAAATACTCCCTCATGCCCTCGAACAGCAGCCCTGGGTTGTCGTACAGGCTGTCGTCCAGCTTTAGGAGCAGGTAAAACAGGAAGAAATGCTTCCTGGACTCATCCGTATAGCTGTGGAGCAGGCGGACCAGAGCCTCCAGCTGCCCCGGCTTCTGCTCCGTCTCCATTACCAGATACTGGTAGAAGCAGTAGAGCTCCGGGTCCTGGCTCCGTCTCTCCCACACCGGCCCGCGGCACTCCTCCAAGATCCCGGCGGCCTGGTCCCGCCTCCCGCACATGAGAACCGCCTCCGCCGTCAGAAGGTCCGTGAGGGGCTCGCTCCCGGCAGCGCTGCGCAGCTTCAAAAGCTCGCCGGCCATGGCCTGGGCCAGCGGCTCCGCCGCCCCCCTGCCGCACGCGTAGTCCAGCCGCAGCGCAAGGTACTTCTGGAACTCCTGGCGCCTGGCCAATCGCTCCATCCCCTGCAGCTCCTCCTGCTCATGGCCCTCCGCCACAATATAGACCCTGGACTCCCCCCGGATTCCCCGGATGGTGATGCATCCCAGGTTCCGTCCCCGGTGCATCCGGTCCGGGTCGATGTGGAAGGACAGGGCATACTCGCCGTTCTTAAAGTCCCTGTCCGTCAGCCTCTCTCTGGCGGCCGTCAGGAACTCCCCCTCCGTCTCCACGGAGAGCTTCACATAACCCCAGTTCTTCTTGCGGATCACCAGGACGTCGTCAAAGGCGGCCACGTGCTCCTGGTACTTGCGGGTCTCCTCCTTCACGTGGATCTCCACCGCCGGCTTCATGTCCATGGCCACCATAAACTCCTCCACGGCCCCCGCCCGGTCCCTGCCGCCCTTTAGGCCCTCGTAGACGGCCCGGGCTCTGGTCCCCTGCATAAACGGCGCGGTCACAAAGTCCTGATAATCAAACAGGCGGCAGGCCAGATCCATGTCCTCCCTGGCAAGCCTGGCGAAATCCATCGGGCGCTTGAGCCCGGCCAGGGCGCGGACGGAGGCTCCCGCCTCCGCCCGGAACACATAGGGAAGCCGCCTCTCCCCGGCGTTGGTCACCAGGCAGAGCTCTCCCCGGATCTCCTCCCCGTCCGTCAGCTGCTCCGAATCCACCTCGTAGGTGACGCGGCTCCTCAGTCCCCCGAAGGAGTTGTCCGGGATCCTCACCCGGCCGTCCGTGGAGTAGACCAATCCCTTCACTGTCAGCCCGTTTCCGCTGAGAACAAAAAATTCGCCCCGCGCAGTTTCCCCCGCGCGGACCGCCTCCTCAATCGCCGCCGGCCTGCACACGCACTCCGGACTCTCCGTATCCACAATTCCCCTGGCCAACCGGTTGATTCTCTCTCTCATCCTACCACCTGTACCTGTCCTTCTCTGTCATTTTCTGTCCTTTTTTGTCCCATCTATTCTAGCATATTTCTCCTTGATTTAAAACCCTAAACTTGCTATGATAATTAGTATCAGTTTTGTATCAGTTCTGCAGTTTATTTCTGCAAAACCGCAGGGGTTTTGCCCTGCAGATTGGAGGAATTATGACAACCAACGAAAAAGCCCTGCTCCTTCACCGGGAATGGCAGGGAAAACTGGAGACCGTCTCCAAAGCCAAAGTGGCCACCAGGGAGGATCTGGCGCTGGCCTACACCCCCGGCGTGGCAGAGCCCTGCCGCGTGATCGCCGGAGATAAAGACGAAGCCTACAACTACACCTGGAAGTCCAACACCATCGCCGTAGTCTCCGACGGCAGCGCCGTGCTGGGCCTGGGCAACATCGGCCCCTACGCCGCCATGCCGGTGATGGAGGGAAAGGCCGTGCTCTTCAAGGAGTTCGGCGGCGTCAACGCCGTGCCCATCTGCCTGGACACCCAGGACACGGAGGAGATCATCAAAGCCGTCACCTGGATGGCTCCCGGCTTCGGGGGCATCAACCTGGAGGACATCTCCGCCCCCCGCTGCTTTGAGATCGAGGAGCGCCTGAAGGAGATCCTCGACATCCCCGTCTTCCACGACGACCAGCACGGCACCGCCATCGTGGTGCTGGCGGGCATCATCAACGCCCTGAAAGTCACAGGCAAGAAGAAGGAGGCGTGCCGGGTGGTGGTCAACGGCGCAGGAAGCGCCGGCATCGCCATCTCCCGCCTGCTGCTCACCTACGGCTTTGAGAATATCACCCTCTGCGACCGCGCCGGCATCCTCTGCAAGGGGATGGACGGGCTCAACTGGATGCAGGAGAAGATGATGGACGTCACCAACCCGGACCATCTCACCGGCTCCCTGGCGGACGCCATGAAGGGAGCGGACATCTTCATCGGCGTCTCCGCCCCCGGCATCGTGACCAAGGAGATGGTGGCCTCCATGAACCGTGACGCCATTCTGTTTGCCATGGCAAACCCCGTGCCGGAGATCATGCCGGATCTGGCCAAGGAGGCTGGAGCCAGGGTGGTGGGCACCGGCCGCTCGGATTTTCCCAACCAGGTGAACAACGTGGTGGTGTTCCCGGGCATCTTCAAGGGCGCCCTGGAGGGACGCGCCTCCGCCATCACCGAGGAGATGAAGCTGGCCGCCGCCGAAGCCATCGCCGGACTGGTGGACGATGCGGATCTAAACGGGGACAATATCCTGCCGGAGGCCTTCGACCCGCGGGTGGCTGACGCGGTCAGCAAGGCAGTGAAGGAGCACATTTAGAACTCCCATGCTGACTGACCCGATCACACTGTACAAATTGATGACGCTGTACATGCTCAAGCAGGTGAATTTTCCCCTCACCAACTCCCAGCTCACCTCCTTTTTCCTGGACCACGAGTACACCACATACTTCACGCTCCAGCAGGCCTTGAGCGAGCTTCTGGAGGCCGGCCTGCTGAAAAAGGAGGCCAGCCACAACAGCACCCGCTACGAGATCACCACGGAGGGGGAGGAGACGCTCTCCTTCTTCGGGAAGCAGATCTCCCCGGTGATTGTGGAGGACATGGACCAGTACCTAAAGGAGAACCGTTTCCGCCTCCGCAACGAGGTGAGCACCATCGCAGATTTTTACAAGTCCACCAGCCAGGACTACATCGTCCACTGCGAAGTGCGGGAGGGAAAATCCCCCCTGATCCAGCTGGACCTGTCCGTGCCGGACAAGGAGCAGGCGGAGGCCATGTGCAGCAAATGGAAGGATAAAAACCAGGAAATCTATGCGTTTGTCATGAAAACGCTCATGAGTATGTCATAGGGGGAGTTGCCATGAAGAGAGGTCTGGGAATCGATCTGGAGCGGGAGTGGAAAAAGCTGAAGCGGCGCCATTTTTTCTATCTGGTGCTGCCCATCTTTCTCACCATGCTCTCCGTGCGGATCATCCAGGTGTATTTTCATCTGAAAATGGAGCAGCTGAAACGGGC
>DXEU01000031.1 GCA_019114845.1 Candidatus Lachnoclostridium stercoripullorum
CCCAGGAGAGCGCGGGGACTCCGGCGGAGAACGCCTGACAGACAAACAGAATAACAGCGGGGAGCTCGTGAGCGGGCTGAGAGGAAGTCATCAAACTTCGACCGATAACCTGATTTGGGTAATGCCAACGTAGGGAAATACGCGACAGAGATCATCAGAGATCCGCACCTTACACGGCGCGGATCTTTTCGTTTAATAGGAAACTTCGTTCCCTATTACATGAAATTCATAGAAAAGACTGCGGGGACTCCCGCGGGGAGAGGAGAACAGTATCATGAGTTACACGACACAGATGGACGCGGCCAGACAGGGAATTCTCACCAGGGAGATGGAGGCCGTGGCGAAGAAGGAGCAGTTTGCACCGGAGGAGCTGATGAAGCTGGTGGCGGAGGGGAAGGTGGCCATCCCCGCCAACCGCCTGCACACCTGCCTGGAGCCCAACGGCATCGGCTCCATGTTAAAGACGAAGATCAATGTCAATCTGGGCACATCCAGGGACTGCAAGGACCTGGATATGGAGCTGTCCAAGGTGAACCGGGCGGTGGAGATGGGGGCGGAGTCCATCATGGATTTGAGCTCCTGGGGAGACACCCGCACCTTCCGCCGCAAGCTCACGGCGGAGTGCCCGGCCATCATCGGGACAGTGCCCATCTACGACGCCGTGGTCTACTACCACAAGCCCCTGAGGGAGATCACCGCGGAGGAGTGGCTGCAGATCGTGGAGATGCACGCCAAGGACGGGGTGGATTTTATGACCATCCACGTGGGCATCAACCGCCGGACGGCGGAGCGCTTCAAACAGGCGAAGCGCCTCACCAACATCGTGTCCCGGGGCGGCTCCATCATCTTTGCCTGGATGGAGATGACCGGGGAGGAGAACCCGTTCTACGCCCAGTTTGACCGGATCCTGGACATCTGCCGGGAGTACGATGTGACCCTGAGCTTGGGGGACGCCTGCCGGCCCGGCTGCCTGGCGGACGCCTCGGACATTTCCCAGATCGAGGAGCTGGTGACCCTGGGAGAGCTGACGGCCAGGGCCTGGGCGAGGGATGTGCAGGTGATCATCGAGGGGCCGGGGCACATGCCCTTAGATCAGATCGCCGCCAACATGAAGCTGCAGCAGACCATCTGCAAGGGAGCGCCCTTCTACGTGCTGGGGCCGCTGGTGACGGACGTAGCCCCCGGCTACGACCACATCACGGCGGCCATCGGCGGGGCGGTGGCCGCGGCGGCGGGGGCGTCCTTCCTCTGCTACGTGACGCCGGCGGAGCACCTGCGCCTGCCGGACGAGGCGGATGTGAAGGAGGGAATCATCGCCTCCAAGATCGCGGCCCACGCGGCGGACATCGCCAAGGGAGTCCGGGGAGCCAGGGACTGGGACGACCGCATGAGCTTGGCGAGGAAGAAGCTGGACTGGGAGGCCATGTTTGATTTGTCCATGGACCCGGAGAAGGCCAGGGCCTACCGGGCGTCCGCCAAGCCGGAGAAGGAGGACACCTGCTCCATGTGCGGAAACTTCTGCGCGGTGAAAAATATGAACCGGATTCTGGACGGGGAGATCGTCAGCATTTTCGACGAGTGATGTCCGCTCCTAGATAAATCCGGTTGTTTAAACGGCGCCGTTTTGCTATAATAAATCTGGAAGTATCAGAGTATTATATGGAGAGGGTGAGACGGTACGCAGAGATTAGGAAAATCACTGGAGGACTACCTGGAGGCCATCTATCGCTTGCAGATGGAGATGGGACAGGTACATTCCATCGATGTGGCGGAACAGCTGCAGGTCTCCAAGCCCAGCGTCTCCGGCGCCATGAAGGCGCTGCGGGAGAAAAAGCTGGTGGTGAAGGAGGAGGATGGGGTGCTTCATCTGACGGAGGACGGCGAGGAGCTTGCAAGGGCCGTGTACGAGAAGCACGTATTTTTCCAGCGGATGTTCATGCAGCTGGGGGTGGATGAGTCGGTGGCCGGGCGGGACGCCTGCCTGGTGGAGCACGCGGTCAGCGACGAGGTGTTTGAGAAACTGAAAGAGCGATACGATCATGTGCTGGCCGAAGGCGGACAGTGACAGGAGACAGGCTGGGTGAGACGGCGGCGGAACGCCCCTCATCCGGCTTTTTTCTGTGGGATGCGCCTGATTTGGGACGGAAGGAGGAGTGAGATGGAGATCAGCCTTTACTGGGAGGAGCGGGGAAATGGGACTCCGCTGGTCCTGCTCCACGGAAACGGGGAGGACGGGACGTATTTTGCCCGGCAGATGGAGGAATTTTCCAGGGATTTCCGGGTGCTGGCGGTGGACACCCGGGGGCACGGGAGGAGCCCCAGGGGGACGGCCCCATTCTCCCTTGATCAGTTTGCCGAGGACCTGAAGGACTTTCTGGACGGGAGGGGGATTGCCCGGGCCGCGATCCTGGGGTTCAGCGACGGGGGAAATATCGCCCTCCTGTTCGCCCTGAGATACCCGTCCTGCGTGGAGAAATTGATCGTGAACGGGGCGAATCTCTACCCGTCGGGGATGAAAACGGGGGTGTGGCTGGCCACGGAGCTGGAGTATGAGTTCCTCCGCCTTCTGGCCGTTTTCTCGCCGGGAGCGGCGAAAAAGAGGGATCTCTTCCGGCTGATGGCCAGGGAACCCCATATCCGGTGGGAAAGTTTGAAAAAAATTGCGGCTCCAGCCCTTGTCATCGCCGGGACAGATGATATGATAAAGGAGAGCCACACCAGGCGGATGGCAGCCGCCCTGCCCCGGGGAGAGCTTGCGCTCATCGAGGGCAGTCATTTTGTGGCCAGAGAGAACAGCCGGGAGTTCAACCGGGCTGTGAGAAAATTTTTGGAGAGTTGAGACACAGGGAGGACCGACGATGATTTACTATTTTACAGGGACAGGCAATTCCCAGGCGGCCGCAGGCTTCTTTTCCCGGATGCTGGGGGAGGATGTGCGGAGCATGGCGGATGTGATGAAGACGAGGGAGTATGAGTGCCGAATCGGGGAGAATGAGACGCTGGGGCTGGTGTTCCCCGTGTACTACTGGGGACTGCCCACGGTGGTGGTGAGCTTTCTGAACCGGCTGAAGCTGTCGGGGGAGAAGCCCTATGTGTGGGCGGTGATCACCTGCGGCAGCGGGATCGGGGCGGCGGACCGCCAGCTGAAATCGGTGGGAAAGCGGGTGGGAATCCCGGTGGACGCCGTATTTTCCCTGGTGATGCCGGACAATTTTGTGCCCATGTTCAAGGCTCCGGGGAAGGAGGAGGCGGAAAAGATCCTCGAACAGGCGGACAGACGCTTGGAGGAAATCCTGGGAGAGATCCAGAAGAGAGGTTCGGGGGAGGAGTCGGGGGTGAAGGCCCTGATGCTCAGCGCCTCCATGCAGACCCTCTACCGCAACGGGAGAAAGACGGCCCGCTTCACCGTGGACGACACCTGCGTGGGCTGCGGCCAGTGCGCCGATTTCTGCCCGGTGAACGCCATCCGCATGGAGAACGGCCGCCCGTCCTGGAAGAAGGAGCAGTGCGCCTTCTGCATGGGCTGCCTGAACCGGTGCCCGAAGGAGGCCATCCAGTACGGAAAACAGACCAGGAAAAACGGGAGATACGTCTATCCCAGACGGTGAGGGCAGGCGCCTGACGGGGCGGCCGCTGCCCTCCCGCGCAGAAAAAACCGGGAGGCTGCCTAGGCAGCTCTCCCGGAAGAGACGGGAAGATCATGGCTGTTCGGAATCCAGCTTCACCTCCATGACGTCTTCCACATTGCAGCGGAGGATGTTGCACAGCACGTCAATAGTGTGGGTGGAGACATACATGTTTTTCTTCAGCCTGCCGATCTGCCCGGCGCTGACTCCATAATATTTTATGAGCCGGTACTGGCTTATGTTCGCTTTTTTCATAGTCTCCCAAAGCCTGTCATAACTGACCATCTGCATCACTCCTTCAATTCTATTAAAGCGTTGAACACCGTATATGTATATTATCCAAAACTGGGACTGAAAATAGAAAGTAATGAGAAATGTAACGCCCGTCCGCCCGGGGATGGGGCCGGATACCGCCGCAAAACCGGGAAAAATGGCGGGGG
>DXEU01000032.1 GCA_019114845.1 Candidatus Lachnoclostridium stercoripullorum
ACTATGAGATTGCCCTTGCATTCCGAGAGGCAGGTGATACGATTGAGTCGTAAAAAATACTGTTTGTAATCGTCGAAGGGCCGTCTGATGAGACAGCCCTTTAAAACCTTCTATTTCAAATCAAGATCTCATCCAGCCCTCTCTTGGGCACATAGTGGATTCCATCCGGATCCCGGTAGTATTTCGTGCTGCCGTCCTCCCCCACGGGAACCAGCATCACCGTCTCCTTGGGCCTGCCGATGGCCAGCACCAGGGCCAGGGCATATCTCTCCTGGTCGATTCCCAGCCCCCTCATGACCTCCGGCCGGTTTACGCTGGCCAGAATACAGCCGCCGTACCCGGCCTCCGCCGCCGACAGCATGATGGTCTGGGCGCAGATCCCCGTGTCCACCGGCCGGTTTTTGGCCAGGGACAGATCGTCAAAGATCAGCACGTAGGCAGCCGGCCGCTCCCCCGGCTCCGGGCCATCCCAGTCCGGCAGGGCGCCGGCCCATTTCAAATTGGGGAAAATGATCTCCTTATCCTCCTGGGAGGTGCAGATGCGGAATTTTAACGTCTGCCCGTTGGCCGTGGACGGCGTATACCTGGCGTTGTCCACCCAGTCCCGGATCATCTCCTCCGGCACCTCATCCTCCTCGTAAAATCTCCGGATTGACCGGCTCTTCTTCAGCAAATCTTTTAACACAGCCCTTCCTCCTCCCTGACCGCTCTCAGGCTTCCGGTGCGTTTTCCCGGCTCTTCTCCGCCTGCTCCAGCACCTGCCGCCTCTCCTCGCGGATCTCCTCATACAATTTGTAAAATGTCCATCCCGCGTTGGTGGGCGTCACCACCGCCTTCAGCTCAATCTTTTTGAGCCCCGCTTTTCGAATGGCCTGAATCAGCTCGTCGATCTTCCGGCTGGTGAAATTCTTCATCACCAGCATCTCCTCCTCCGGCGCCGGGAAATCCTCCTTCGCCTCCGCCGGTCCATATCCCTCAAGTCCCGCTAAGAATCCCACCGTTTCCCCCATCTGCTCCGGGGAAATGTTGCGGATGCGGACTCCCAGCCGCACGAAGATTCCCTTCAGCTTTCTCGTCCGCTCCGTGTTCTCCGGCGTGTAAAAAAGCACCATCTCTGTCATAAGGCTCACGCTTCCTCCAGCAGCCGGATCAGGCGGCTGGTCCCCAGCCGGTCTGCTCCCAGCTCAATAAATCGTTCCGCATCCGCCGCAGAGGAGATACCTCCCGCGGCTTTCACCTTCACCTGGGCTCCCACATGCTCCCGCATCAGCTTCACGTCAGCGAAGGTGGCTCCTCCGGAGGCAAAGCCGGTGGACGTCTTGATATAGTCCGCCCCGGACTCCGTCACCACCCGGCACATCTCCACCTTCTCCTCATCCGTCAAAAGGCAGGTCTCGATGATCACCTTGAGGATCTTCCCCTGGCAGGCCCTGCGCACCGCCCGGATTTCCTCCAGTACGCCGCCGTAGTCTCTCTCTTTCACCATGCCGATGTCGATGACCATGTCGATCTCATCGGCGCCGTTTCTCACCGCGTCCTCCGTCTCAAACACCTTGACCGCCGTGGTCGCGTAGCCGTTGGGAAAGCCGATCACCGTGCAGACGGGCAGGCGCCCGCCCATGTACTCCGCCGCCCGCCGCACAAAGCTGGGGGGAATGCAGACGGAGGCCACGCCGTACTTCATGCCCTCGTCGCAGATCTCTTTTATCTGTTCCCAGACGGCGTCCTGCTTCAGCAGGGTGTGATCCAGCCGCTTTAAAATCTCTCTCTTATCCATCTTCTCACTCCTTTAAGGGGCACATTCCGGCAAATGCGTGCCGCTCATGCTATACCAGCCGGTCCAGGATGGAGTAGCCGATGGTTCCCTCCGGCATCTCCACCTCAAAGTTGTCGGCGATGGTGGCTCCGATCACCGCGAAGGTGTCCGCTCCCTCGATGGGGCCGCCATCCTTCATGGACGGGCTGTAGGCGATAAAGGGAACCAGCTCCCTGGTGTGGTCCGTGCCCGTGTAGGTGGGATCATTTCCGTGGTCCGCCGTCAGAATCAGCAGGTCGTCCTCCCTCAGCAGGGGCAGCAGCTCCCCCAGCTTCTCGTCAAAGCGCTCGATCTCCTCCCCGTAGCCGATGGGATTTCTCCTGTGTCCCCACAGGGCGTCAAAATCCACCAGGTTGGTGAAGCAGAGGCCCTCAAAATCCCTCTTGGCGATCTCGATGGTCTGCTCCATACCGTGGACGGAGCTCTTGGACTTGTTGGACTCCGTCAGCCCCTCCCCGTCAAAGATATCGTAGATTTTGCCCACGGAGATGGTCTGGTATCCCGCCGCCTTCAGGGCGTCCAGGGCCGTCTTTCCGTAGGGCTTTAACGCATAGTCGTGGCGGTTGGCGGTGCGTTTGAACTCGCCCTTCTTCCTCCCCACATAGGGTCTGGCGATGACACGGCCCACCTTCCACTCCTCCTTCATGGTCAGCTCCCTGGCGATCTCACAGTATTTGTACAGGGTCTCCAGCCCCATGGTCTCCTCGTTGCCGCAGATCTGCAGCACGCTGTCGGCGGAGGTGTACACGATGAGGTGTCCCTCGTTGATCTCCTCCTCCGCCAGCTCGTCCAGGATCTCCGTGCCGCTGGCGCTCTTATTTCCGATGATCTTGCGGCCGGTGCGCTTCTCCAGCTCTTCGATCAGCTCCGGCGGGAAACCGGTGTCGGTGAAGGTCTTAAAGGGCTGGGTGATGTAGAGCCCCATCATCTCCCAGTGGCCGGTCATGGTGTCCTTGCCCAAACTCTTCTCCTGGAGCTTTGCAAAGCGCGCCATGGGGTGCTCCGCCGGGGCCACCTGCTTTAAGGGGTGAAGGTTGGCGATCCCCAGCTTCTGAAGGTTGGGGATGTGAAAGCTCTCCATCTTCTCCGAAATATGTCCCAGGGTGTCCACCCCCACATCCCCGTACTGGGGGGAATCCGGCGCCTGTCCCACTCCCAGGGAGTCCAGCACCACCGTAAAAATCCGTCTGTATTTTTTCATACGCGTCTCCTCAACTTTCCGTTATTTTCCCTCTCTGTCCTGGGCGATCAGCCTGCGGATCGCCCCGATGGCAACCCGGATGGGCGCCTCCGTGTCGTGGCAGATGACGTTTTCCAGGCCGGCTGCCTCCCGCTCCTGGTTGCCCACCACCAGGAAGTTGGATCCGCAGCGCACTCCCAGATAGCTGGCCACCACGAACAGGGCGGCGGACTCCATCTCCGAGGCCTTGCAGCCCAAGCGCAGCCACGCCTGCCACTTGTTCAGCAGCTCGTAGCTCACCGGCATGGTCTCCGGGGAATGCTGTCCGTAGAAGGAATCTTTGCACTCTACAATGCCTGTATGGTAATTATACCCCAAATCCTTGGCGGACGCCACCATTGCGTTGACAATATCCAGATCCGCCACCGCCGGGAACTCGATGGGGGCGTACTCCTTGCTGGTTCCCTCCATGCGGATGGCCCCGGTGGCGATGACGATGTCGCCGCCCTTCACATTCAGGTCCATGCCGCCGCAGGTGCCCACCCTGAGAAAGGTGTCCGCCCCGCAGGCCACCAGCTCCTGCATGGCGATGGAGGCCGACGGGCCGCCGATGCCGGTGGAGGTGACGCTCACCTTCTCCCCGTCCAGGTAGCCGGTGTAGGTGACAAACTCCCGGCTGTCCGCCATCAGCTTGGCGTCCTCAAAGTGCGCCGC
>DXEU01000033.1 GCA_019114845.1 Candidatus Lachnoclostridium stercoripullorum
ACTGTAAATATATACAAAAATGTACGAGAGGAGAAGGATGGATATGGCAAAAATGGATTTAAAATGTTTTCCGGAAGATATGTCTGCGCTGCCGGTGGATCCGACTGATCTGGGACGGACACTGGTGGATGGATGCTTTAAACAGAGCGTGGAAGTTCAGGGACAGAAACGGGAATTTATTACCTATATCCCGGAGAAAACGGCGAGCTGCAGTCCCTGTCTGGTGGTGGCTCCGCCATCTGGGGAGGACGGACTGGAATACATAGAGCGTTCTGGCCTGAAGGAATTTGCAGATGAGAAGAAGCTGTTTCTTTTTGTGATGATCCCAGAAAACGCGGCCTGGAATCTATCGGGCGCGGATGCGGATTTTATGAATGCCGTGTATGTGGAAGCTCAGGCCAGAGATTACTATGTGACCATGCAGGACAATTTCTACGCCTGCGGCATCGGGGACGGGGCGGATGTGGCCCAGCAGGCAGCCTGCAGGATGAGCAGCGAGTGGAGCGGACTCATGACCATGGGGGATCTGCAGACCAGCCTGGAGGAAATCACATTAAATAAAGAAGCGGCGGGTATGGGCGATGGAGAACTGCAGATTGCGGCGGAGAGGACCCAGCTTCCCGTGTGGATGGTGGTGAGCCGGTGGGAGGGGGCCAGTGTGTCGGCTGCTTCCTGGTGGAGAGCCAACAACCGTTCGGGCGAAGAGGTATTCTCCACGAAGGATGCGGACTACATCTGGATGCCGGCGCCCATTCGCCAGACTCTGGAGATGGACGAGGAGATGATCGCCCAGGTTCGGGTGACGGTGGGAGATACTGCATGCAGCCTTGCCCGTCTGGAACAGATGTGGAGTTATATTGGTCTGGCTAGAAGGCACAGAGGCCAGGAGAGGAAAAATCTCCGCTATTTCAAGGATCCGCTGCTGTGCGGTGCTGTAAGAAAAACCATGGAGGTGGATGGACTGACTAGGGAGTGGTACGAATACGTGCCGAAATGCTGCACGCCGGATCAAAAGTGGCCGGTGGTGGTGGTCATGCATGGCCGGGGAGGCACGGCGGAGACCTTCTTTGACATCTCCAATATGTACCAGGTGGCCAACCGCAGAAAGTTCATCGTGGCCTGTCCTCAGGCCGGGGTTTACCAGCAGAAGAAAGGCGGCCTGAGAAATGTAGCCTCCTGGTCTGGCTCCCTGGACGGGAAGTCCATTGATGATATTCGGTTTATTCGCACCATGCTGGAGGATATGGAAAAACGTCTTCCGGTGGACAAGGGGAGAATCTACGCCTGCGGACAGAGCTCCGGCGGCATGATGGCAGATACCCTCTGTGAGTTTGCCGGAGAACTGTTTGCCGCTACGGTGTCATGGTCTGGCCTCTATACGCCGGCCCGGTCCACGGTGCGGGGAGAGCGCTCCCTCGATGCGCCGCCATCTGCTATGATTTTCGGCGAGAAGGACCGGCTGACTGCAGGTACGGCTCAGATTCCAGATGTGCCCTTTACGATTTCCGAGACATTTAAAGACATGATCGAGGAAAAATTCCGCCGCTACCAACTGGACAAGTCCAGAGTGCAGATCTGGAGGGACGATCCCATCACCTGGTACTGCTATCCGGACAGCCAGGGAGTACCCATGTTTACCGTGGGCATCGTGGATCATATGGTCCATGCCAACTATCCAGAGGAGAGCTGGATCAGCTACGATCAGTTCTTCTGCAATTTCTGTCGAGATGAGGATGGAAAGGTCTGCTATCGGGGAAGGCGAATTGGGGAGAACAACTAGCAAAAGAGAAAAATAAAATGTGGGGGAAAAACTATGAATTTACTGACAGTTTGTCTGGTTATCTGCCTGATCACAGTGGCCGGATACATATGGGGAAAGTATTCCTTGGGAACCGTGGCCTGCATGAGCATGATTTTATTTCTCATCACCGGCTGCATCACGCCGCAGGAGGCCCTGGGAAATCTTTCCAACAGCAACGTGGTTCTGGTGCTCAGCATGTTTGTGGTGTCGGCGGGATTCAAGCGCACTCAGGCGGTGAAAATCATCGGCCGGAGCGTCAGCGCCATGGCGAAGGGGAGCATGATCAAGGTGATGTTGGGATTTACCATAGCGTCCATCCTGGCAGCCACCTTCATGGGCGGAGCAGCCGCAGCATTCTGCATTATGGCCCCGCTGGTGACGGCAACCTGCGAGGAACTGAAGATTCATCCCAGCAAGGTGATCTTCTCCGTCGGTCTGGTGTGCATCGCCGCCTGCGGTATTCTCCCCATGGGAGGCGGCTTATCCATGTACGCGGAGGTAAACGGATACATCGCCGCCAACGACTATGCCCAGTATCAGTTGGGAGTGATGGACATGTTTAAAGGACGGTTTCCCAGCTTGCTGACCCTGGCGCTCTATACCACCTTCGTGGGATTCCGATTTTCGCCGGACCAGCCGGTGACAGATACCAAGAGCGGGGAAGAGTTTGCGGTGAAGAGCAATCGGCCGCCTCTGGCGCCTTTTCAGGAGAAATGCGGGTATGTTATTTTCTTTTTGGTAACCGTCGCCCTCCTGTTTAACGCTCCCATCAATCGTATGCTGACTCATGTGGGGCTGGCTTCTCTGGCGTCCTGGGAAATCGTGCTCATCGGCGCTTTTCTCATGGTGCTGACAGGGGTTCTCTCCAGCAAAGAGGCTTTTGCGGCACTCCCTATGGATCTGGGTTTCCTCATCGCAGGCAGCCTCTGCATGGGAACCGCCCTCGCCAACACCGGAGGCGGTGAAATCATCGGCGGAGCTATCGCCGGAGTGGCGGATCAGCTGAAGAATCCCTACCTAGTGGGGGCGGTATTCTATCTAGTGCCCTTCTTGCTGACCCAAGTGATGCAGAACCGGACAGTGATGGCCATTTTTCAGCCCATCGCCATCCTGGCCTGCAAGAGCATGGGGGTGAGCTGCGTAGGCCCCGCCATCCTGGTGGCAGCGGCCTGTTGTACCGCTTTTATGACTCCTATGGCCACCGCCAGCATTCCCATGATCATGGAGGTGGGCGGCTACAATGTACAGACCCAGTTAAAACAATCCATCATTCCGGCCATCTTCCTGTCGGCAGTGAATATCTTCTGGGTTATGACTGTATTTCCCCTGTAGGGACGGTTCAGCGTCCCAGAGGCCGGTAATAATCGGTGAACAGCTCGACGAAGGCTTTCTGGGCCACGGACACGTAGGTTTTCCCGGGAATGACCATATCGAATTGCCGGGAAGCCAGAGGGGAGTCCAACCGGTAGTACAGAACTCGGTCATTGGGGGTGGTGATCAGCCGGTCGCTGATCAAGGTGGCGCCTATGCCTGCGCTGCATAAATGGAAGGCTGTGACCAGCTGGGAAACCTCCATGATCACCTGAAGGGTGATGCCTTGGCTCTGAAAAATAGAGATGGCCCGGGTGTGAAGGTTGTTGCCTGGTGTCAGCAGTAGGAGAGGCGTGTCAGAAAGGCAGGAGATGTCAGCTGCCGGCACAGCCTCCGTCAGATGAAGGCCTTTTAACACGTCGGCAGCGGTCATGGCTTGGCCGGCCAGCTGCCGATTGACAGGAAAGGAGGCTGGGATGGCCAGAAGAATCCTGTCCTCAAAGGCGGGAATCCGATGCAGAGGATCTTTGGGGGATGGGGTGCAGTTGAAGGTCAGGTCGATGAGATTGTCCTTCACCATGGGGAGAAGCTCCCCAGAGCCGGCCTCCTTCAGCTCCAGCCGGATGCCGGGCCATTTTTCACGGTAGGCGGTCAGGACTGGGGGAAGAATGTAGGAATTGATGTAATGGGAGCCGCCTAGGCGGAGCCGGCCGGTTTTTAGGTGGGAGAGATCTCCGAGCTGCTGTTCCAATTGGTATTCCAAAAACTGGATTTCACGGATTTTGGCAATGTAGATTTTGCCGGCCTCTGTCAGTTCCAGAGGCTGGTGATCTCGGCGGAAGAGGGGCATGCCAATCTCATTTTCCACTCGCTGGACGGCGATGCTCAGAGCGGGCTGAGTCATGTAAAGAGCCTGAGCAGCTTTGGAGAAACTGCCCTTTTGGTAGACCATGTAGATGT
>DXEU01000034.1 GCA_019114845.1 Candidatus Lachnoclostridium stercoripullorum
GTGTCCTCCAGCTGCTCCTCCGACTCAAAACAGCCGTCCCACCGGCCAAGCCGCCCGTTCTGCTCCACAAAGATCCGGTCCTTCCCGTTTACCATGATCTCCGTGATGTCCTTCCGGTCCATCATCTCCTGGAGAATCCCCAGCCTGCGGAAGGAGTCAAACAGCCGCTCCCTGAGTTCCAGCCGCTCCGGCAGGGGGAAAAATTCTGCCTTTCCCAGCTCCTCGATCTCCCCGTCTATGACGCTGTAGAGCTCCTCGTCCTCGATCTGGCGGTAATCCTCCAGCCTGGACCTCACCTTTCGCTTCAGAAAATCCCATCGCTCCGTGTCATTCTTCCCCACGGTCCCTACCCCCTCTCATCAGGCGGCGGGCGTAATCACCCAGCTCCCCCCACAGAAGCTGCTCCGGGTAGTTCTCCCCGGACAGCGTCCTCGCCCCCGCCGGAAGCTTTAATTTCTCCAGCATGGCGAGCACTCCCTCCCGGCCGGATTTCTCCAGATAGGTCTCAAACTCCTTTACCTTGGCCCGGGATACCCAGTCCTCCAGAACCGGCATGTACACCGCGTCGCAGGACTCCAGAATCTCCGCCGCCTGGCGTCCCATCTGGCCCACATCCACCACGATCACGCCGTAGCCGGACTCCGCCGCCAGGTCCTCCAGGAAGCCGGCCAGCTCCACCCCGCTCACCCCCTCCAGGTCTTCCGGGTATCTGGCCGGGGGGATGTAGTCCACGTTTCCCCAGGTGTAGACGAAGGCGCCGATCCTCTCCCAGCAGCTTCCCCCGTGGCGGTAGCGGTAGAGGAGGTCGGAGAGGCATTCCCCGTAGGTCTCTCCCGTCATCTCCTGCAGCCCGGAGCAGTCCTCCAGGGTGACGAGGAGGGTTCTCTCCTCCTCCTTCCACACCTGGGCCAGGGTCAGGGCCAGGGCCGTCTTGCGGCACCGCCCCACGGGGGAATAGACGCCTATGATCCGCCCTCTCCCGGCGATGGACACGGACTCCTCCCCCTCCGCCCCCTCGTAGCAGGCCATCACCTCCCGCATCAGGCGGTCCGAATTCTGGTACTTGTACACCGACGGGAGTCTGGACGGATCCGCCCGCCTCTCCTCCCCCAGGTAGATGATCTGCCTGGCCCGGATCTCCTTCAGCTCCTCCTGGGGCACCTCCCAGCCGGCCAGCAGAATCTCCACGCTGTGCTTCCCCGCATACTCCTTCAGCCGCTCCGCCGAGGCGAAGGCCACCGCCCGGAAGGGGATTCTCCCCCTCTCGTTGGCAAAATCCGCCAGCCTCTCCGCGTACAGGGGGTTGGCATCCCACACCGCCATAATTTTTCTCATGCATTCTCCTCTCCGCCGGCCTAAAACCATCCTCCGGCTTCCAAAAGCAGGCAGAGGGCGGTTCCCGCCGCCAGGCAGGACGCCAGGGGAATCCCCAGCTCCTCCCCGTCCCGCTCCCTGCGGTAATAAGGTTCATAGATGTCCATGGTGATCATTCGCCTGATGTAGGCTGTGAAATAAGAAATTCGCCGCAGCAGGATCCCGCCGCGGATCAGTTTAAAAAGGGACCAGACCGCCCCCAGCACAAGGCCGGCCGCCACCGCCCGCGTGCCCCGCGCCGGCCCCAGAAAGCCGGCGATGACGGCGATGACCTTCACGTCCGCCGCCCCCAGCATCCGAAGGAGGAACAGGGGGAAAAACAGAGCGCCCGCCAAAACCCCGAAGAGCATCCTCCCCCGGCACAGAATCAGCCCGGCCGCCAGGGCCGCCAGCGTCGCAAATCTGGGAATCTTCCGTGTCCTCAGGTCCCAAAGGCCAAAAATAGCCAGAAAAAGACACAGCACCCAATCTGTGTTCAATAAAACAGTACCCCCCTCTCTCTCTTCTCTCTGTGGGAATCCTTTGCCTGAAACGGCTGAAAAAAGAATCTGAAATGCACCCCGACCGGGATGCGGAACGTGTGCTTATTATGACCCATTTCCGGAGAATTGTCAATCCCTTTTTGTTGACTGCCTCCATCGCCCGGTGGTAAAATGAATATATTTCCATTCCCGGCAGATACTAACTCTGTGAGACTATTCAGAACAGGGAGGCGGGAATGTGAAGCCATTTCAATCATTCAGAGACAGAGAGCTTTTGAGGGAGGAGCTGCAGCTGCGCCGGGAGATCGAACAGACCCGGGACGCCATGGACGCGGCCCGCAGCCGTTTTGAGCAGGCGGTGGATCCCATGCTGATCGACTGCTTCATCTACGAGCTGAACGCCGCGCAGCTGAAGTACCAGTTCCTCCTCAGAAACTTTAAAAAAGTGCGTGCGTCCGCCGCAGGCGGACATTCCCAGCACAGCGCTTCAAGGAGGAAACGGCCATGAGACCATGGTATGAATCTGCTGTATTTTATCATCTGTATCCTCTGGGAGCCACCGGCGCCCCCTTTGAAAACCGGGGGCCTGCCGAGTCCCGTTTCGACCAGCTGGACGCCTGGATCCCCTATTTGGAGGATCTGGGCTTCAGCGCCCTGTACATAGGGCCCCTGTTTGAGTCCTCCACCCACGGCTACGACACCAGGGATCTCCGCCTGGTGGATCGGAGGCTGGGCACCAACGGGGAATTTCGGGACTTTGTGGACGCCTGCCACAGGGCCGGCATCCGGGTGGTGATCGACGCGGTCTTCAACCACACGGGCAGGGAGTTTTTCGCCTTCCGGGATATCCAGGAGCGGGGATGGGATTCCCCCTACAGGGACTGGTACCGGGGCGTCTCCTTCCAGGGGCAGAGCCCCATGGGCGACCCCTTCTGCTACGACGCCTGGCAGGGACAGTTCAATCTCCCCTGCCTGAATCTGAAGAATCCGGAGGTGAAGAATTACCTCCTGGACACCGTCCGCTTCTGGGCGGACACCTTCGATATCGACGGCCTGCGCCTGGACTGCGCCAACGTGCTGGACTTTGACTTTATGCGGGAGCTGCGGGCGGCAGCCCCCTCCGTGAAGGAGGATTTCTGGCTCATGGGCGAGGTGATCCACGGGGAGTACGACCGCTGGGTGCGGGACGACATGCTCCACTCCGTCACCAACTACGCCCTCCACAAGGCCTTCTGGTCCGCCCACAACGACCGCAACTATTTTGAGATTGCCCACACCATCCGGCGGCTCCCGGAGAGCGGGATCCGCCTCTACACCTTTGCGGACAACCACGACGAGGACCGGCTGACCAGCAAGCTGACCAACCCAGCCCATCTGGCTCCGCTCTACACCCTGCTCTTTTCCCTGCCCGGCATTCCGTCCATCTACTACGGCAGCGAGTGGGGGATCCAGGGAAAGCGGACGCCCTACAGCGACCACGTGCTGCGGCC
>DXEU01000035.1 GCA_019114845.1 Candidatus Lachnoclostridium stercoripullorum
CGGGGGAGAAGGGGCCGGAGAGAAAATCCGGGTAGGCGAGGATGGGGAGAAGCTTTGGCATCCCCTTCAGATCGTCCTCGTTGTGCAGGAGAAGGAGGCGGAGCCGCTCCTCGTCCCCGGTTTCCAGGTAATCCTCGTAGACCTGAATCAGCTGCCCGCCAGTGTACACATCTTCCCGGGAGATCCCCAGAAATTTCTCCACCGCCTTCTGCTTCAGACTGTCCAGCCCCAAGAGCTTCTTCATGGGGCGGATCCTCTTGTAGATGTCCACGCTCTTCAGCCGGTCCAAGGGGCAGGGGAGCCCCAGAATCTGGCAGCGCTTTTTCAGATAGGGGATGTCGAAGGTGTCCCCGTTGAAATGGACCAGGGCGCCGAAGGGCTCCAGATAGGAGAAGAAGGCCTGGAGAATCTCCTCCTCGCTCCCCGGCCGGTCCGCAAACCACTGGATCAGGTGCCAGGCCCCGTCTCGGACGGAGGCGGCCCCGATGAGGTAGAGGTTTGAGGAGGCGCCGGAGAAGCCGGTGGTCTCGATATCGAAGAACAGCAGCTGTTCCGGGCTGCCGATGCGGTCGATGGGGTAGGAAGACTGGGGGAAAAAGGTGTGTTCCGCTGTGATCATGTATGCCTCCCATGAAAAATAGATGGTGAAAACGTGTGTCTGCCCCTATTATATCGGCCTTCGCGCCCCCCGTCAATGGACAGACAGAATATTTGTTCGATTAGCGGTTGCATTGAAAAGATCGATATGTTATGATGGATGGGACAATCAGAAAGAGGAGTAATGACATTGATTTCCTATATACGAGGTATTTTGACGGAGGCTTCCGGGGACGGGATCGTGGTGGAGGCGGGGGGGATCGGCTATGAGATCCGGGTTCCCCTGTCCGTCCTGGAGCGCCTTCCCCGCCTGGGGGAGGAGGTTAAGATCCACACCTTCCTGCAGGTGCGGGAGGATGGGGTCGGCCTGTTCGGTTTCCTGGACAGAGGGGAGCTGGCCATGTTTAAGCAGCTTCTGGGGGTGGGCGGCATCGGCCCCAAGGGCGCCCTGGGGGTGCTCACCGCCTTGAAGCCGGACGATCTGCGCCTGGCTGTGATCTCCGGGGACGCCAAGGCCATCGCCAGGGCCCCCGGGGTGGGGATTAAGACGGCCCAGCGGATCATTCTGGATCTGAAGGACAAGGTGTCCATGGACGACATCCTCCCGGCGGCGGATGGCAGCGGCCTGGATTCCGGGGGGAGAGGAGATGCGGTTCTGGGAGCGGCGGCCAGGGAGGCCATGGAAGCCCTCACCGCCCTGGGGTACTCCGCCATGGAGGCGTCCAGGGCCGTGGGCCGGGTGGAGGTCACCGGGGACATGACGGCGGAGGACGTGCTGAAGCAGTCCCTGCGCTTTTTGATTTAACAGGAAACTTCGTTCCCTATTAAAAAATCAAAAAGCTCCGCTGTGGATGCGCACTCCGTGCTCAAGCGCACACTTTTTAAGATCTGAGAAGAAGCAGCCGGGGAGTCACCTCCCCTGGGGAAAGCAGGTTGATCATATATGGAACGAAGAATTATCACCACGGATGTGGTGACGGAAGAGGAAAAGAAAATCGAGGGGAGCCTTCGCCCCCAGTACCTGAAGGACTACATCGGACAGACGAAGATCAAGTCCATCCTGAAGGTGTTCATCGACGCGGCCCGCTCCCGGGGGGAGTCCCTGGACCATGTGCTGTTCTACGGGCCTCCCGGCCTGGGCAAGACCACCCTCTGCGGCATCATCGCCAACGAGATGGGGGTGAATATGAAGGTCACCAGCGGACCGGCCATCGAGAAGCCGGGGGAGATGGCGGCCATCCTCAACAGCCTGCAGGAGGGGGATGTGCTGTTTGTGGATGAGATCCACCGGCTGAATCGCCAGGTGGAGGAGGTGCTCTACCCGGCCATGGAGGATTTCGCCATCGACATTATGCTGGGGAAGGAGTCCTCCGCCAGGTCCATCCGCCTGGAGCTGCCCCATTTCACCCTGGTGGGCGCCACCACCAGGGCGGGGCTGCTTACGGCGCCCCTGCGGGACCGGTTCGGCATGGTGCAGAAGCTGGACTTCTACACGCCGGAGGAGCTGGAGGAGATCGTCGTTCGCTCTGCCGGGGTATTGAACGTGGAGATTCAGCGGGAGGGAGCCCTGGAGATCGCCAGGAGATCCAGGGGCACGCCCCGCCTGGCCAACCGCCTGCTAAAGCGGGTGCGGGATTTCGCCCAGGTGAAGTACGACGGGGTGATCACGAAAGAGGTGGCGGATTTTGCCCTGGACATCCTGGAGGTGGACCGGCTGGGTCTGGACAACAACGACCGCAGCATCCTCCTCACCATCATCCAGAAGTTTTCCGGCGGCCCGGTGGGACTGGACACCCTGGCGGCGGCCCTGGGGGAGGACGCGGGAACCCTGGAGGATGTGTACGAGCCCTATCTCCTGATGAACGGTCTCCTGAACCGGACGCCCAGGGGGCGGATGGCCACCGATCTGGCCTACCATCATCTGGGGCTTTCCCGGTAGAATTCCACAAGATATGGAAAATATGCTGGAATAATGGGGGCCGATGTGATATACTGGCACTGAATAGAGGATTTTCATCGCCCTGAGCAGAGCTGCTCCGGACGGCATGAGCGTTTACGATAGGAGAAGATGGGATGGATTCCAAGAATTATGCAGAAGTACTCATAGACGGGGAGATTTACACTCTGGAGGGGCAGGAGGAGGAGGCTTACCTCCAGAAGGTGGCCAGCTACATCAACGAGAAGATTTCCCTGATGAAAAAGCAGAAGGGCTTCACCAAGCAGAACCGGGATTACCAGGTGACCATGGTGGAGTTGAATATCGCTGACGATTACTTTAAGAGCCAGGAGCGCGTACAGAAGCTGGAGGAGCAGAACCGGGCGCTGGAGAAGGAGGCCTACAGCCTGAAGCATGAGCTGGTGACCACCCAGATGAAGCTGGAGAAAGCGCTCCATCAGCTGGATGAGGCGAAAAAGGCCAAAGCCTCCGCATCGAGGCGGTCGGAGGCTCCCAAGGAGGAGAAGGCCGCTTCCAAGCAGGGTGGAGCAGAGTGATGAGTGTGCGCTGCGGCAGAGGTGCTGCGGCGCATATTTTTTTATGAGCGAAGGAGATTGATTTGAGCAAAAAGAGAGTGGAGATCCTGGCGCCGGCGGGATCCTATGAGAGTATGACGGCCGCCGTCAATGCCGGCGCGGACGCGGTCTATATCGGGGGATCCCGTTTCGGGGCCCGGGCGTATGCCAACAATCTGGATGAGGAGACCATGCTGCGCGCCATCGACTACGTGCATCTGCACGGATGCAGTCTCTATATGACGGTGAACACGTTGATGAAGGAGGAGGAGATGGGGAGCCTGTACTCCTACCTGAATCCCTACTACATGCGGGGGCTGGATGCGGCCATTGTGCAGGATTTCGGCGTGTTTTCCTATCTCAGGGAGCATTTCCCCGGGCTGCACCTCCACGCCAGCACCCAGATGACCATCACCGGCGTCCACGGCGCCCGCCTGTTAAAGGAGATGGGGGCCAGCCGGGTGGTGACGGCCAGGGAGCTGTCCCTGGAGGAGATCCGCCAGATCCATGACCAGGTGGACGTGGAGATCGAGAGCTTTGTCCACGGGGCCCTGTGCTACTGTTACTCCGGCCAGTGCCTCATGAGCAGCCTGATCGGGGGCAGAAGCGGCAATCGGGGGCGCTGCGCCCAGCCCTGCCGCCTGCCCTATGAAGTCAGACAGGGGGCTGGACCGTTAAATAAGAAGGACGAGAGATATGTGCTCAGCCTGAAGGATCTGTGCACCCTGGATCTGATCCCCGACATGGTGGAGGCGGGCGTATATTCCATGAAGATCGAGGGCCGCATGAAGAGTCCCCGCTATACCGCCGGGGTGGTGAGCGTCTATCGGAAATACGTGGACCGTTACCTGGAGCGGGGGAGAGAGGGCTACGCGGTGGACCCTGCGGACAGGCGTCTCCTCCTGGACCTCTTTGACCGGGGAGGATTTTCCGACGGGTATTACAGGGAGCACAATGGGCGGCACATGGTGGCGCTCCGGGAAAAACCCGCCTTCCGGGAGGGAAATCAGGCCCTGTTTGACCGCCTGGACCGGGAGTATGTGAACGCGGAGAAGCAGGAGAAGGTTGAGGCGGAGGCCTGGCTGACAGAGGAGGAGCCCGCCCGCCTGTCCCTCGCCCTGGTGCGGGGGGATGGGGAGAGAGCGGCCTCTGTCTGTGTGGAGGGAGCCGCCGCCCAGGCGGCCCTCAACCAGCCGGTGACGGAGGAAAAACTTCGGAAGCAGCTGGGAAAAACCGGCGGCACGCCCTTTGCGCTGGACCGCCTGGACGTACATGTGGGCGGCCGGCCCTTCCTGCCGGTGCAGGATTTGAATGAACTGCGCCGCAGGGGCTTTCATGCCCTGGAGGAGGAGATTCTGGCCCCCTTCAGAAGGGGGGAGGGCCTGGCGCCGGCAGATCTCCATCAGGGGGCAGGAACACCCGGGAGAGAGCGCGGGCCGGCCAAAGGGACAATGCCTGGCGGCGGGAACGGGGCGGGAGAAACATTTGCCCCCCAGCTCACCGCCCTGGCGGAGCGGCCGGATGTGGCCCGGGCCCTGGCGGGGGCGCCGCAGATTTCCAGGCTTTACCTGGACGCCTGCCTGACGGGCGCGGAGGAGTGGGGAGAACTTGCGGAGGCCTGCCGGGAGAACGGCAAGGAGTGCTTTCTGGCCCTGCCTCAGATCTTCCGGGGGGAGGCCCGGAGCTATTTTCTCAGGCAGAAGGACCGCTTCCTGGCGGCAGGGTTTGACGGCTGTCTGCTCCGCTCCGCCGAGGAGATCCTCTTCCTGCGGGAGGAGATGGGCTGGGACGGCAGAATGGTGTTTGACGCCAGCCTCTACACCTTCAACCGGGAGGCGGCGAAGACCATGGAGGCGCTGGGGGCGGATGAGCTGACGCTCCCGGTGGAGCTCAACGAGAAGGAGCTGGCAGCCGCAGGCTGCGCCGGGAAGGAGCTGATCGTCTACGGAAGGCTCCCGGTGATGGTCTCCGCCCAGTGCGTGAGGAGGACGGTGTCCGGCTGCGACCGGAAACCGGAGCTTCTGTGGCTGAAGGACCGGATGGGAAAGGAATTTCCGGTGAGAAATTGCTGCAGATTCTGCTGCAATACGATCTACAACGCGGATCCCCTCTCCCTGCTGGGGATGGAAAAGCAGGTGAGGCGGCTTGGCCCCGCCAGGCTGCGCCTGCAGTTTACTATGGAGGAGCCGGAGACGGCCCTCAAAGTGGCGGAGGCCTTCGGGGAGAGCTTCCTCTCCGGGCGGGAGGCGTCCATCCCCGGGCCCTTTACTAGGGGGCATTTTAAGCGGGGAGTAGAGTAAGGTTGAAACGGGTGATAATTTGACGACACTGATACTGGAAGCATCCAAATATCTCATGATCTTTCTGATGATCTACTACGCGTACCTGAATTTTCGGTTTTTCGGCGAAAAGTATGATTTCAGAAAGCTGAAACTGTGCAGAAAACAGAACGCGGCCATGTTCCTGATCCATTTCCTGGGATTCTATTCCCTGTACCTGAGCAGGGGGGAGGAGGAGATCCTGGTGTTTTACGGGGCACAGGTGCTGTTTTTCGGCCTGTACTTGGTTTTGTCCAGGCTCTTTTACAGGAACATTTCCCGTCTGCTCTTAAATAACATGTGCCTGCTGCTCTCCATCGGGTTCCTCATGCTGGCCCGCCTGGACATGGAACAGGCCAGGCGGCAGTTTGTGATCGCGGCCGCAGCGGCGGTGGTCACCTGGCTGATTCCCCTGATCATCGACCGGGTGTGGCAGCTGGCCGGGATCCCGTGGGTCTACGGAGGGGCCGGGCTGGT
>DXEU01000036.1 GCA_019114845.1 Candidatus Lachnoclostridium stercoripullorum
CCGCCTGGTAGAGGAATCTCTGAAACGGGGAGAGGGCATTTTGATGAATACAGGCGCTCTGGCTGTGACCACAGGAAAATACACGGGCCGTTCTCCTAAGGATAAATTCATCGTCGACACCCCGGACATCCACGACCAGATCGCCTGGGGAAGCGTAAACGTTCCGATTTCCGACGATAAATACCAGAATATCAAGAATAAGATGTTCGCATACCTGCAGCAGAAGGATCTGTTCGTGTTCGACGGATTTGCCGGCGCAGATGAGAAATATACCAGAAAATTCCGCATCATCAACGAGCTGGCCTGCCAGAATCTGTTCATCCACCAGCTCTTGATCCGCCCCACCGCCGAGCAGCTTGAGGACTTCGGCGACGCAGATTTCACCCTGGTGGTAGCCCCCGATTTCCACTGCGTTCCCGAGGTGGACGGCACCAACTCCGAGGCGGCCATCATCGTCAACTTCTCTGAGAAGCTGGTGCTCATCGCCGGCTCCAGGTACTCCGGGGAGATCAAGAAGTCCGTATTCTCCGTGATGAACTACCTGATGCCCGTGGAGGAGAACGTGCTCCCCATGCACTGCTCCGCCAACATGGACCCCGAGACCCACGAGACCGCCGTATTCTTCGGCCTGTCCGGAACCGGAAAGACCACCCTCTCCGCAGACCCTGCCCGCAAGCTGATCGGCGACGACGAGCACGGCTGGTCTGAGGACGGCGTGTTCAACTTCGAGGGCGGTTGCTACGCCAAGTGTATCAACCTGAGCGCAGAGAACGAGCCGGACATCTACAATGCCATCCGCTTCGGCAGCCAGGTGGAGAACGTGGTGGTTGACCCGGAGACCCGCATCCCGGACTACGACGACGATTCTCTCACGGAGAATACCCGCGTGGGCTACCCCATCGACTACATCAACAACGCGCAGATTCCCGGAAAGGGCGGCGTTCCCAAGGTTGTGATCTTCCTCACCGCCGACGCCTTCGGCGTGCTCCCGCCCATCTCCAGACTGGACGAGAATGCGGCCATGTACCACTTCGTAACCGGATTCACCTCCAAGCTGGCCGGAACAGAGCGGGGCATCCAGGAGCCGCAGCCCACCTTCTCCACCCTGTTCGGCGAGCCCTTCATGCCTCTGGATCCGTCCGTTTACGCGAAGATGCTGGGCGACAAGATCGAGAAGTACGGCACCAAGGTGTACCTGGTGAACACCGGATGGTCCGGCGGCCCCTACGGAGTGGGAAGCCGCATGAAGCTCTCCTACACCAGAGCCATGATCACCGCCGCCTTAAACGGCACCTTTGACGATGTGGAGTACCGCCACGACGAGACCTTCAACGTGGACGTTCCCCAGAGCTGCCCCGGCGTTCCCGCTGAGATCATGAACCCCAGAGACACCTGGGCTGACAAGGCCGCCTACGACGAGTCCGCGAAGAAGCTGGCTAAGATGTTCGCCGACAACTTCGCCAAGAAGTACCCCAACATGCCCAAGGAGATCGCGGAGGCTGGCCCCAGAGGCTGATAGAGATTTCCTGTGAGGCGCAGACAGCGCCGGAACGGCTTTTATGCCGTCCGGCGCTGTTTTTCTGCTCATTTTTCTCCGGTCTCGTCTCGATTTTCTCCGGTCTCGTCCTATTTCAAGGACTCTGCGATCTCCCCGCACAGTCTCAGGAGTGCCTCCCTCTGCTCCCCCTTCAGGGCGGATTTGACGGTCACCTTCTCGCCCACCAGCTCCATTCCCTTCAGGCTGGAAATCATCTCCGCCATGATCTTCCCGGCCTGGGGTGCCCAGGTGCCGTTCTCGATGATGGAAACCTTCCGGTTCTGAAGATTTAAGGCCTTCATATCCTCCAGCAGGTTCAGCATGGGGCCGTACAGCCCGTTGTTGTAGGTGGGGGCCGCCAGCACCAGGTTGCTGCAGCGGAAGATCTCGCTGATCAAGTAGGAGACATGGGTGCGGGACACGTCGTACACCTTCACCCCTGCCACCCCGGCCTCCGCCAGCATGGACGCCAGCAGCTCCGCCGCCTCCGCCGTGTGGCCGTACATGGAGCCGTAGAAGATGACCACCGCCTTCTCCTCCGCCTCATACCGGCTCCAGCAGTCATGCTTCTCCAGAAGCTCCCCGAAGCCACTCCTCCACACCTGACCGTGAAGAGGACAGATCAGCTGAATGTCCAGGCCGGCCGCCTTCTTTAAGACTGCCTGCACCTGGGGGCCATATTTCCCCACGATGTTGGAGAAATACCTCCTCATCTCCGCCAGGTCCGCGAAGGCCCCGTCCTGCTCATCGTTGAACAGGGTGTCCAGAGCCCCAAAGCTGCCGAAAGCGTCGGCGGAGAAGAGAATCTTTTCCGTCTGGTCGTAGGCCATCATCACCTCCGGCCAGTGCACCATGGGGGCAAACACGAACTGCAGCTTGTGGCTGCCCAGATCCAGCACATCCCCCTCCTTCACCGTCACCGTGCGGCCCATCAGGTCCATGTCGTAAAACTGCCCGATCATCTGGAAGGTCTTGGCGTTGCCCACCACCTTCGCCTCCGGGTACAACCGCAGCAGGGTCTCAATGTTGGCGCAGTGGTCCGGCTCCATATGGTTCACCACCAGGTAGTCCAGGGGACGGCCGTCCAGAGTGCCCTGGACGTTCTCCAAGAACTGCCCGGTCACAGCCGTGTCCGCCGTGTCCATCACCGCCGTCTTCTCATCCAGGATCAGGTAGGAGTTGTAGGAAACTCCCCGGTCCAGGGGAAACATGTTCTCGAACAGGCTGATCCGCCTGTCGTTGGCTCCGATCCAGACCACGCCGTCTGTCACATTTCTCGTATTCTTCATTCTGTTCACCTTCCCGCATCTGTATTGCATCTATATTCCCGCATGCAATTAGGATTCCCTAATTGCTTTTATCCAGCTAAAAATATATCATTCCCCACTTCCCGTGTCAACCACCGGCGCACGGCCCGGGGCTATTTTCCGCCTGGAGAGCGGCTGTGATTTTCTCAAATACCTCCTGCAGGTCGATAGGCTTGCTGATGTGGCCGTTCATGCCGCTGGCCAGGCTCTTCTCCACATCCTCCGAGAAGGCGTTGGCGGTCATGGCCAGAATGGGGATCTCCCCCGCGTCCCTGCGGTCCAGGGCGCGGATCGTCCGCGTCGCCTCGTGGCCGTCCATCACCGGCATCTGCACGTCCATCAGAATCAGGTCGTAGTAGCCCGGCAGGGAGGCCGCGAATTTGTCCACCGCCTCTCTCCCGTTCTCCGCCGTCTCGATGGCGGCCCCTGTGGCCTCCAAAAGCCCCACGGCGATCTCCCGGTTCAGCTCGTTGTCCTCCACCACCAGAAATCTTCTCCCACGGAAATCTCCCACCGGCTGGCTGTCCCCAGTCCTCTCCGTCTCCTGCCCGCAGATCTCCGCCAGGAGGCCTGCCAGGGACGACTCGAAGAGAGGCTTTGTGATGATGGACCAGGCCCCGGCCCGGCGGCTCTCCTCCTTGATCTCCGTGGAGTCGTAGGCCGTCATCAGCACCGCCGCCGGCCGTCTCCCCGCCGCCCCCCGGCGGATGCGGCGGATGGTCTCCACCCCGTCGATGAAGGGCATCTTCCAGTCGATCAGGCAGAGGTCGTAGGGCGTCCCCGCCATCTGCGCCTGTTCCGCCTTCGCCGCCGCCTCGTAGCCGTTGTCCGTGGTGTCCACCTGCACTCCCAGCTTCTTGAGCAGCAGGCCGCAGTGGGCCACCGCATCCGGGTCGTCGTCCGCCACCAGGGCTCTGAGGCCGGCAAAATTTCTCCTCTCCTGCTGCTTCTCCACGCATCCGAAGGGGAGAGCCACCGTGAAGGTGGTCCCCTTCCCCAGTTTGCTGGAGACGGAGATCCTGCCGCCCATCATCTCCGTGAACCTCTTGGAGATGGACAGTCCCAGCCCCGTGCCGCCGTAGGTCTGGCTCACGCTGCTGTTCTCCTGCTCGAAGGCCTGGAAGATCTTGCCGTAGTTCTCCGGCGCGATCCCGCAGCCCGTGTCCGTCACGTCAAATTTCAGCCAGATTCCCTCCTCCGTCTGGCGCCCCTTGGTAACTCGAAGGGTGACTCTCCCGCCCCTGGGGGTGAATTTCAGGGCGTTGGAGAGAAGGTTCATGAGGATCTGGTTCACCCGCAGGGAATCCCCCTTGAGGGTCTCGTCGATGTCGCCCACGAAGACCACCTCAAACTCGATGCCTCGGTCGTGGGCCTGGCCGCAGATCGTCTCGTTTAAGGACTCCATCATGGCGCGGAAGTCAAAGTTTGCAAGGTTGATCTCCATCCGCCCGCTCTCGATCTTGGACATGTCCAGGACATCGTTGATTAAGCTCAGCAGATGCCTCGAGGAGACGGTGATCTTGCGCAGGCAGTCCGCCACTTTCTCCCGGTCGTTTATGTTCTGCTGGGCCAGCATCACCATGCCGATGATCCCGTTCATGGGGGTGCGTATCTCGTGGGACATGCGGGAGAGGAATTCGCTCTTGGCCCGGTTGGCCTGCTCCGCCTGGACCACCGCCCGCTCCAGCTCCTTCTGATTTCTGACCAGCTCCGTCTCATCCGTCAGCACGGAGATAAACTGCTCCCGCCCCTCCGTGTCGATGCGGTAGGTCTGCAGGGCGAAAATCTTCTCCTCCGGCAGCGCCGGGTTCCGGTAGTGGAAGATGGCGTTCCAGTAGGTCTCCCCGGTGGTGTTGAACACGTCCCGCACCATCTCCCGGTCCCCCCCGTCCATATATTCAAACAGCATGGCCGGGGAAATCTTTTCCGGGTTGGGCTCAAAGCCCAGAATCCGCTCCGCGTTCTCCGAGATGAAGTTTTTCTCCGGGTGGTCCAGCTCGTTGATCATAAACACGTGGTCGATGGTCCTGGAGAGCAGGTCGAACAGCTGATTCTGGTTCTTCAGCCGGTCCGTCTGCCACTTCATCACATGGCGGTAGAGGAGCATCACCGCCACCACCGCCACGAAAATGATGCAGGACACGGTGATGGAATACAGGCCGGTATATTTCGCCTGCTCATAAAAGTAGTCAAATTTGTCCCCGGCGTAGTCCAGGATCCCCCTCAGCTGCTGGTCGAAGGCCTCGTTCACCTCCTCCAGGTGAGCGGTGCTGTAGGAGACGATCTCCTCCTCGCTGCGGTTGGCCGCCGCCGCATAGTCCAGGAACTCGTCCTGCTCCTGCTGCATCTGGGCCATGAGTTCCCGCAGAGCCGAGACCTCCTCCGGATCCCCCAGGTAGCACGCCTCGATGATATCCAGCCGCGTCTCCGCGTCCTCATAGAAGACCTGGATCTGCTCCCGCACATCCGCCACCACCTCCGGGGTGTTGATGTGGCGCAGCTGTTCAGAGCTGATCCGCACGTTGTCCACATCGTTGCGCAGCCGCCCCCCCGCGTCCATCACCTGGAACGGGTGGTTTCGAATGTCCTCCAGCCGCGTGAGCAGCGAGCGGACGCTGAAGATCATGAACAGCAGGAATCCCGCCAGCAGAACAATCAGCGCGATCCCGGATATGGAAGACACTTTTCTGTTTCTTTCCAGCTGTTTCTTCTCACGTTTCATAGCGATCCCCCTTGCGCATATATGCACACCGTCAGTCGTCGAGATTTAACGGGAACGAAAGGACCTCCCCATCCCCGCCGGTGTACACCATGTAAGGAGCCAGCTCCTTCAGCCTGGCGATCTCCTGGTCGGCGTCCGTCCCGTCCGCGAGGGCAAAGCGCACCTTCAGGGTGCCTGGATCCATGAAGAACTCCATCTCCTTGCCCATGCTCTCGGCCAAGGGCGTGCCGTCCGCGGCGTAAAACTGGAACAGCTGAGCTGCATGTTCCAGGATTGGGAAGTTTGCCCCCGGCTTCTGCACCTCGCCGCCGATCAGCCCCAGTCCCACGTTAAAGCCGTACTGGCTGGAGGATTTCACTGTCCTGCCCCCGCCTACCAGGGCCAGGTGACCTTCGATCTCATACACGCCCACCGCCCGCAGCTCCTCGCTGCTCATGGGCTCGCCCCAGTCGCTTAACAGCACGGTCTTCTCCTCCGGGGATCCATAATCCGTGACGCTGAGGGACAGGCTGTCCAGCGTGACCCCTGCGGGCAATTCCTCGCAGGTGACCACCCGCCATCCGCCCGGCTGGTGGTTGGTCACAAGCCACGCCTCCGCCGTCTCAGAGGTGCCGTCCTCCAGGTGGAAGCCGATGTCCTCCGGCCCCAGCAGTGCAAAGGCCAGATACGTGAAGGTCTCCCCGCCGTCCTGGATGGGATGGCAGTCGATCAGGCGAAGCACACAGTCCTCTGTGCGGACGGCTGTCCCGGGCAGATCGGAGACGGCTGTGCCCCCGGCAGAGGCGGCTGTATCCCCGGCGGAGGCATCCGCGCCGGCTCCATTCCCGGCGCCGGCCTGGGTCTTGACCCACAGGGCAGGGCGCACCGCCCGGCTGTCTCTCTCGGCCGCGTATCCGCCGATGCTGACGCCCACCGGCGGATAGTCCACATAGGCGGCGCAGAAGCCCCCCTCGTTGTGGTCCCCGGGGGATCTCAGCCACCAGGGAGAGAAGCCGTTGTCCGCCACATACGCCCCCTGCTCCGCCGCGTAGGGGGTGGCCTCCGCCCACAGGTTGTCATCCCTGTCGGGGAAATACGCCTCCGCCTCCTCAATGCTCAGGGCAAACACTGTGTCCACCGTGTCATTTCCCCCCTCGGTGCCGTATCTGGCATTGTCCGGGTTGGCGTTGGTGACGGGGACGATCGCCTCCCGCTCCGCCTCGCTGAACGCAGACTGGCAAAAGGTCCCCTGCAGCCACCGGCGCAGGGCGCTGTTCTCCCAGGTGACCGCCTCCCCGCTGTCGCCGTAGGGCTGGGCATCCAGGCCATAGCGGCTGATCAGGAGGGCATTCTCCCCCTCCGTGTCCAGCACCAGCCACTGGATCCCCTCCTCGCCGTTCTCCTCGTCATTGTCCTGCTCGTAGCTTCCGAACACGATGATGTCGCCGGCCGCACAGGAGGGAATCCCGGCAAATGCCTCCTCCGTCTCCGCCGCGGCCTCTTCTCCTTTGCTCGTCTCCTCCGCGGCCTCTTCCTCCCCGCTCTCCTTCTCCTCGCTCTCATCCTGGAACAGGCCTCCCGCCTCCTCCTGGTCCGCGCCGGAGTTTTGGACTCCTCCCAGGCCAGGCACGCTGCCGCACCCGCCCAGGAGCAGGGCCGCCGACAGGGCGCCGGCAAGCAAACATTTCTTTTTCATCTCTGTGTTCCCCTTTCCGTCAAAGTAACTGTCCTCATTATACATTTTCCCGCACACGGACGTCAATCCGTCATTCCCCTTGATTTGCCCCCGCCTGTGAGGTACAATCAAGGCATCAAAAAAAGGGGGGATAACCACATGAAAAAGAAAATTTCTATGATTCTGGCCTGCTCGCTGCTCCTCGCCCTGTCAGGCTGCTCCGCAGGCGGCGCAGACTCCCGCGCGGAGGCGGAAAACGCCGGGGAGAAGGGCGCAGCCGCTCAAGCGTCCGAAGACGGCGCCGGTGCCGATGGCAGCGCTGATTCCGACGGCGGCGCATCCGCAGACAGCGCCGATTCCGGCGGTGCCGCTGTGAAGGTTCTGGCAAAGGAGAACATCCACCGCACAGACCAGGACGGTCAGATCAGTTCCTACCGCTCCCCCGTCTACGAGGGGATGCCCCTGTACGGCAGCTGTGAGCGGTACACGCCGGACGATGTGCTCCTGGAGACTGTGGACGAGTGCACCTACGAGATCGATGAGGCGGAAAGAACCGTCGTCCAGCGCTACGACAGCCAGTCCTACCAGATCACCTACGTCTTTGACGAGTCGGGAAAGCTGGCGGAGTCAAAGTCGGAGAACGCCGACGGGGCCGTGGGGTACTGGTACACCTGGACCTACGGCGAGGACGGCCTGCCCCAGCAGAAAATCCGCCTGGATTCCCAGGGAAACGAGACCTCCGACGTGTGGACCTACGTCTATGATGAGGCCGGAGACATCGTCCGCCGGGAGGACGCCCACGGGGCCTGGACGGAACTCACGTACGACGAGGAGGGCTATCCCCTCACCTTGGTCAGCTATGACCAGGACGGGGAGCAATACGACACCTGGTCCAGCTTTGAGTACCAGGAGATCGCCGCAGAGGCCCTGCCGGAGTTTATGGGGTCTGAGAAGCAGTGGATCCTGACGGATCTGGTGTATTGATGAGACAACCCCACTGGAAAACCCATCAATATGGAATGCACTCCTGCTCCAGCTTTACTCCCAGCTGGAGCATTCGGTGGAACAAACCTCTCTGCCCTTCAAAAAACGGATCCTCCATCATGGACGCCAGAGTTTTTCGATCCTGCTCTGTCAGCTGCCGCCCAAAGCGCCTGTATCGCTCGTAGGTCTCCAGATCCATGTGGAGGGCCTGAAAGGGGATTCCCGTTTTCACGCACAGGTCCTTCCATATTCGAAAGCCCCCGCAGTCTATATCCCCGAAGTGGCGGTATTCTGCGCCGGGATAAGCCTGGTAAAGCTTCTCCAGAAACATCCGCTTCACATGGTTGTGATAGCCGCCCAGGTAGATTCCCAGCGCCCGTCTCTCCCCCGCCTCCCACTGATGAAAGGAGGTCAGATTTTCAACGGTCACAACCGCGTCCGGCCTGGAGCCGGGATCCCAGCAAACGCTGCCCGCATCCCGGTTGGACAGCCCAATCCCCCCTGAAAATGCCGTCAAATCCACATCACACACTCCTGCCTCCGTTTGCCTTCTGAATCTTCCCTTCCCCTTCATCATCAGCCATGACGGATTTCGATATATGTTATATTCCTCCAGGATTTCTTCTTCCTGCAGGTCCGAAAGTCTCCCCTCCAGAGAGAATTCTGCCAGGACTCGGGCCGCCCGGGAGATATCCTTCTCCGCCGTTTTGGAGTCGTGAAAAAGACGGATGGAAAACTGCCGCAGAAAGCACTCCTCCTGGTTGGAGAGAATCTGGAGGATCAGCCGGCAGAGGCGGTCAAAGGCCTCCGGTTCCTCCTCATCCACATATCTCCGAATGCTGGCTCCCTCTTCTATCCGCGACTGAACCCAGTCCAGAAATCCGTCCAGATTCCTGTCCTTTCCCCGGTATCTCCCGCATATTCTGACAATCTCTTCCTCCTTCTGCTTCCTCGGCTTTCTCCTCAGTCTCCGGTAGGCATCCTCCGTGCGCTCCATGTTCAGCTCGCATTTTTCCAGGATATGCCCTTTTTTTCGGTTTTTCCAGACCAGACGAATGAAGCCCTCCGCCTCCAGCTGTTCCAGCTGCTGGTGGATCGCGTCAAACTGCAAATTGGACTCGTCGAAGTACTCCGGCAGGGTTTTCTGGGAGACCGCCATGGAGATGGTCCGGTTGATCTTATTTTTCCCCGAATAGAGCAGGCTTCTCTCATAAATGTCCAGCAACTTTCCAAGTACACGCTCATCATACCGCTTCATGGGTGAAATCCTCCACATAGCTGAGCTTATCCTCCTGAAGCACCAGCAGCACCTTCTTCATGGACGGGCCAATGTACTGAATCTTGTCCGGAGGCGCCGCGATGATGACCTGCAGGTTGGAGCCCCTCATAAAGGACAGTACGCCCGCAATTCTCTCGTCATCCATATTGTTGAAGGCCTCGTCCATCATCACCAGCCCGATGGAATCTCCACCGATGCTGTTGCGGTAAAGCTGCATGAAGGAGGCCGCGATGGTGATGTAGAACGGCGTCTGGGTCTCCCCTCCGCTCTTCTCTTGACTGACCTTTGAATAGAGCATAAATCCCCCGTCCTCATGGCTGATCTTGATGTCGTAGTCCATGTAAGTGCGGTAATCCGTGTATTCCTCCAACACCTGGGCACTGGAGTCGTCGTCTATGGTCAGCTTTTCAAACAGCTCGTCGATCACTTCCTTGTGGGTCTCGTTGAATTGGCCGCTGAAGATGGAGATTCCCTGCATCACATTGAAATCCGACATGATCATCTGATAAAATTTCTTCAGCCGGCTGCTGGGTTCATAGAGGAATTCATACTGCTCCCGGCTAAAGCGGATCTCCTTTAAGGCGCGGTTCAGCTCCTTAAATTCTCCCTGAGCCTGCTTGATATTTTCCTGAAGTCTGGACAAAAACTGCTCCCTGAATTCTTCCTCCGCCGCCTTTCTCGCCTGGTAAACCTTCTCCTCGTACTCCAGCAACTGAGAGTTCTTCAGCTTGTCATACTCCGCCTGATACTCTGGAAATCCCGCCATGGTCTCCGCCGCGCCGAAATCATGGGCCACCTTATAGGCCCGCATGGCGGTTGTCATCTCCCCCTCCGCACGCTCCCGCAGCGTCGCATTGGCCTTCCTGGCCCGCTCAAAGTTGGCGATCAGGCTGGGCAGATCTGTTCTGCCGGTCTGGCGCAGGTACTCCTTTTCACAGGACGAGAGTTCTTCCCTCAACCGCTCCGCCAACTCCGCCAGCTCCGCCGTCTGAGCCGCAACCTGATCCCTCAGCTGTCCGATCATCTCCCGGTACTGTCTGATGCGCTCCTCGCCGCTGCCCATCTCTTTCTGGATGGCGTCCATCTCTCCCTCGATCTGCTTTCTCTCATTCTGCAGTTCCTGAAGTCGGATCCGCTTCTGGATCATAGTCTGGCTGGCTTCCAAGCGGCGCATCTCCTCCCGACAGTCCCCCAGGGCCTTCTCGTGGGTGCGCAGATTTTCCAGAGATTTCAAGCGATATTTTACGTCGATATCGCTGACCGAGGAGAGGGGATCCACCACAAATTTCAGGTTTTCGCTTCTCTCCCCCAATTCCCGTAGGGTCTGCTCCAGTTCTGCCCGCTTTCTCACGCACTGCTTCAGCTGCCTTTTGTAAGCGTCCGCTCCTATGTAGGGAGTTTCATAGATCTCCGGCCGAATCGCGCTCACCACATGGTTCTGATAGCGCATGCACTCTCTGGTGATGGAAACCGAATATTTCTTCAGATCCTGATAGCGGTCGCACCGGTGCACCCTTCCCAGAATCATGTGGATGTACCTTCTCGCCCACACATTTTTCGACGTGACCACCTCCGCCAAGGAACCATCTGGGCAATCCTCGTACCCCTCCAACTTCCCCGTGTTGATCAGGCCGACGCCATACACCTCTCCCGCTCCCCGCAGCTTATCGTAGACGCTCAAGGCCACGTCAAACTCATCCGGCTCTGCCAGCAGATAGAATCTCTGGGTATTTAAAAATCCCTCCACCGCATTCTGCCACGCGGGATCGCTGATCTCCAGCAGCTCGCACAGAACCCGAGTCTCTCCCTTTCGGTTCAGCCTGCGAAATTGTTCCCGGATCGCCGCCTGCAGTTTAACCACCGAGGGCGGATAGGACAGGCGCCTCGCCTCCAGCTCCGCAATCTGGTGATCCAGCTCCCGCTTCCGCTCTTCCTGGCTGCGTATCTCCACGTTCAGCTCGGCGATCTTGGCCTGCACCCGGTCGTACATCCGCTTTTTGTAGGCCACCACCTTCTCCAGGCAGGTGTACACCTCCACCAGGCTGCCGCACTCCTCCACTGTCTTCAGCACCCTCTCATACTCTCCGACGCAGGCGTCCACATCCTTCACCTGCAAGAGCTTTTCTGCATCCGCCAGCGCCGCCAGGACGGCCTTCCGCAGCTCCTTCAGTTCCGATTGATCCTCCTTGATCTGAGCCTTCAGTTCCGTCTCCTTCCTCTCCAGCTCGCGGAAGGCCTGATACTCCTCATCGCTGTTCAGCTCCACAGCCAGGTCCTGGATCATCTGCTCCTTGGCATCCCTGGCCCGCGCAAGCTCCTCCCGCTTCTGCTGCCGTTCTCTGCGCCTCAGCTCCTCATAGCGGATATTCCCCTGCGCCTGCTTCTCCCGCTCCTCCGTCAATTCCTTTCCGGCACGGGCGATATAGTACTCCTGGTAGCGGTCGATCCGAAGATAATTCTCCACCTCCCGCTCCTTTCCACAGATGAATTCCAGCTCGCCGATTCTCTGCTTCACATCCTGGAGCATCCTTTCCAGATCCTGGTAGCTGCGGACATTCTCCTTCAGAACGTCTATGTTCACATCCTTCTCGTCCAGCACATAGGAGTAGACGAAATCTTTGATGTCGTGGATGGGTTTGAAGGCCAGCGCCTTGGGAATCAGAGAGAAAAACTTTTCCTCGAGCCTGCCGAAGCGGTTCAACACCATCTTCCGGGCCTCCGCCGCCGTCGCGGCGAACATGGTAATCCCCTTGTTGGTTGATCGAAAGGCGGATATGCTCTTCACCTGTCTGCCAGTCTTAAAAAGTTCATCCCCAAGTTCTCGATTGTCCATCAAGTACCACGCCGTGTTGGGTTCCTTCTCCTCCGTGGCAGAATCCATCACCGCGCCGACGATGAACGGCTTCTTCCTCGCCTCGTCATAGAATTCCAGAGCGATGTGGGCGGACAGAGCTCCCGTCCTCTCGTAGGGCCGATCCTCCCGTCCCGTCTTGCAGCGGATATATCCGTTTAAGTTTCTCTTTCCCTTCTCGTGGGCCGCCTTGTTGAAATTTGCCTTTGAACAGGTGATCACAAACTGGATGGCGTCTAGGATGGTAGATTTTCCCGCCCCGTTCTCACCGGAGAGCAGCACGGACTCCGCAAATTCTATGGTCTCATCCTGAAATCTGTGCCAGTTAATCAAGCGGACTTTCCTCAGAATTTTCATCTTCAGCTCCCCCCTTCCGATATAGTGCCAGCATATCGCTGACCCGCTTGATATCCTCCACCCGCACAGCCATCAAGATGGAATCGTAGAGGATGATTCTCGACTCCTCCTTCAGCAGGTCTTTATCCAGAATGCCAATCAAATTGTACCTCCTAAACAGCCGCAGCGCGTTGTTCATGACGGTCTCTCGCAGGTTTGATGGAATCACAGAGAAAGCGCTTGC
>DXEU01000005.1 GCA_019114845.1 Candidatus Lachnoclostridium stercoripullorum
GGGAATACAATAGACAAAAACAGGGCGTGGAGGCAGCGGGTGGAGAGGAGAAGAAGGGGGCGGCGGACTGCGTGTCTGGCGGCTGTTTTCACAGCTGCCGCCCTGTTTGCCCGTCCGGCGGTGAACAGGGCGGAGCAGGAGAGGGGGGAAGAGCGGGCGCAGGAGACAGGGCCAGCGGCGGATGCGGAGCGGGCGCAGGGGGCGGAGCTGACGGGGGCGGGTGCGGGCGGCCCGGAGCAGGCAGCAGAAGCTGCGGCTGAGCCGGAGATCTACGCCCTGGCGGCCGTCCTCACAGACGGGGATACAGGGCGGATTCTCTGGGGGAAAAATGAGAGGGAGAGGCGCCCCATGGCCAGCACCACCAAGATCATGACCTGCATTCTGGCCCTGGAGGAGGGGGATCTGGAGGACATCGCCGTGTTCTCCCCCCTGGCGGCCTCCCAGCCCCAGGTGCACCTGGGGGCCCCCGCCGGGCGGTCCTTCTACTTAAAGGATTTGCTCTACTCCCTGATGCTGGAATCCCACAACGACACGGCGGTGGCGGTGGCGGAGTGTGTGTCCGGCTCAGTGGAGGAGTTTGTGGCGGAGATGAACCGGAAGGCCGGGGAGCTGGGGTGCGAGGATACATGGTTTGTAACGCCCAACGGGCTGGACGGCACCTCCCTGGACGGGAGCGGGCGGGAGCGGGCCCACTCCACCACCGCCGCCGACCTGGCCAGGATCATGCGGTACTGTCTCCGGGAATCCCCCGCCCGGGAAGAATTCCAGGCCATCACGGGAACCAGCTCCTACACCTTCAAGGACACGGAGGGGATCGGCACCTACTCCTGCGCCAACCACAACGCTCTGCTCACCATGATGGAGGGGGCGGTGTCCGGGAAGACCGGCTTTACCGGGGAGGCGGGGTACTCCTATGTGGGCGCCCTGGAGAGGGATGGGAAATGCCTCATCGTGGCTCTCCTTGGCAGCGGCTGGCCGCCCAACAAGACCTACAAGTGGAGCGACACCCGGGCGCTCATGGAGTACGGCCTGGAAAACTACGAGTACCAGGAGGTGTGGAGGGATGTGGACATTCAGCCGGCAGCGGTGGAAAACGGCATCCCGGAGAGCGGGAACCTGGGGGAGACCGCCTTCGTGGAGCTGGAGGCGGAACCGGGGGGCAGCGGCCGGTCTGTCAGACTTTTGCTGAGAGAGGGGGAGGAGGTTCAGGTGCGCTATGAGGGGACAGAGAAGCTTCCCGCCCCCGTCAGGGAGGGTGAGGAGGCAGGCCGGGTGATCTACTCCTTAAACGGGGAGACGGTGGCGTCCTTTCCGGTGACGGCCCAGGGGTCCGTGGGGGAGATCACCCTGCGCTGGTGTCTGGAGGATGTGCTGGAAAAATACTTCTTGCGAAGCTTCACCTAGCGTGATATACTCGATGGTGCGAGTGGGGAGAAGCAGGCCGGGAGGCCTGCTTTTTTCCGTTTGAGAGAGCCTGTTGTAAAGGACTAAAGCGATAAAAGGAGATAGTTATGAAGCGATTTGTCACCATAGGAAGCGTGTTTCTGGGGAATACCATCTCCGCCCTGGGCATCGGGGGATTCCTGATCCCGGCGGGGATGATGATGGGCGGGGCCACCGGCATCGGCCTGGCGGTGAACCACTATACGGGGCTGCCGGTATCCGCCGCCCTGGCCGTGCTGAATGTGGTTCTGTTTGTGGTGGGGGCTGCCGTGCTGGGAAAGGCCTTTGCCCTCATGACCATCATCAGCACCTTCTACTCCCCGTTTATTCTGGAGATGGTCCAGCAGCTGATCCCGGAGCCGCTGACCCAGGACATCATGCTCGCCACCATCATCGGCGGCCTGCTGGTGGGGCTCGGCATGGGCATGGTGCTGCGGGTGGGGGCCTCCACCGGCGGCATGGACATCCCGCCCCTGCTCTTGAAAAAGAAGGCGGGAATTCCCGTGGGCGTCAGCATGTACGCCTTCGACTTTGCGATCCTGGCCGTCCAGGCCACCTTCGCGGGCCTGGAGCGGATGCTCTACAGCGTGATTCTCATCATCATCTACACCGTGGTCATCGACAAGATCATGACCCTGGGCACCTCCCAGATCCAGGCAAAGATCATCAGCGAGCGCTACGAGGAGATCAACCGGGCCATCCAGCAGCGCCTGGACCGAGGAACCACCCTCATCGCCATGAAGGGCGGCTATCTGGGCCGGGAATCCTATGAGATCATGATCGTGCTGGGAACCAGGGAACTCCCCAGGCTCAGCGAGCTGGTGACGGAGTACGACCCCAAGGCCTTCATGGTGGTGAACAAGGTCAGCGAGGTGAGGGGAAGGGGATTTACCCTGGGAAAACGCTTCCTGGACAAGGGCATAACCGACTGATTATGGATGCATAGGACAAAAAATATGGCAAGATTTGTCTGAAAACTTGAAATTTCATGAAAATGATTATAAAATTATAATCGGCAGAAATTTTGGCCGTACCGCTTGACGGTATGGCCATTTCACGAACGAGGGTTGTTAAAACTTTAACACCTCTCTGGCACAATATTACAAAATGGAGGGCTGCAAAATGAGTAATTCAGCACAGACATCGGCAGGCAGACGGATCTGCTCCCTGCTTGATGAGAGCAGTTTTGTGGAAATCGGCAGATACGTCACTGCCAGAAGCACAGATTTTAACATGGCTGCCCAGGAAACTCCCGCTGACGGCGTGATCACCGGTTACGGCACCATCGGCGGCGCACTTGTGTATGTGTACAGCCAGGACGCTTCCGTGCTGGGAGGGTCCATGGGCGAGATGCACGCGAAGAAGATTACCGGCATTTATGAGATGGCGATGAAGATGGGCGCCCCTGTCATCGGCCTCATCGACTGCGCCGGACTGAGACTGCAGGAGGCGACCGACGCTCTGGCCGGCTTTGGTTCCCTCTACATGGCCCAGTCCATGGCATCCGGTGTGATTCCGCAGATCTGCGGCATATTCGGCTCCTGCGGCGGCGGCATGGCCGTGTCGGCTGCCCTGGCGGATTTCACCCTGATGGAGGAGAAATCCGGGAAGCTCTTTGTAAATTCACCCAACACTCTGGACGGAAATTATAAGGAGAAATGCGACACCTCCTCGGCGAAATTCCAGAGCGAGGAGACTGGCATGGTGGACTTCTGCGGAACCGAGGAGGAGGTTCTGGATCAGATTCGCAGCCTCATCTCCATTCTCCCCGCAAGCAACGAGGACGATCTCTCCTACGATGAGTGCGAGGACGATTTAAACCGCGTGTGCGAGGGCCTGGAAGGCTGGGCCGGGGATACGAGGGAGGCCCTGAGAGCCATCTCCGACGGCCATTTCTTCCTGGAGACCAAGAAGGCCTACGGGCCGGCCATGGTGACCGGCTTCATCCGCTTAAACGGCGTGACCGTGGGCTGCGTGGCAAACCGCACGGAAATCTACGGGGAGAACGGCGAGAAGGAGAAGGAGCTTGACGGCGGCCTCACGTCCAGAGGCTGCGAGAAGGCGGCGGAGATGGTGAACTTCTGCGACGCGTTTGGCATCCCGGTGCTGACTCTGGTGAACGTGAAGGGATACCAGGCGGTGAAGTGCACGGAGAAAAAGATCGCCAAGGCGGCGGCCAAGCTGACCTACGCCTACGCCAACGCCACCGTTCCCAAGGTGACGGTGATCACCGGCAAGGCCTACGGCACGCCGTACCTGACCATGGGATCCAAGGCTGTGGGGGCGGATATCGTCTACGCGTGGCCGGGGGCGGAGATCGGCATGATGGATGCCCAGTCCGCAGCCAGAATCATGTACGCCGACGAGATCGCCAAGGCGGAGGACGGGGCTGCCCTGTTAAACGAGAAGGCAGACCAGTACCGCGCCCTTCAGTCCAGCCCGGAGGCAGCGGCGAGACGGGGATATGTGGACGATATTATCGAGGCGAAGGACACGAGAAAGCGCGTGATCGCCGCGTTTGAGATGCTGTTTACAAAGAGAGAGGACCGGCCGGCGAAGAAGCATGGAACGGTTTAAAGGCGAGGTGACAGTGATATGAGGAAATTAAAGAGAATCGTCGCAGTCCTGTGTGTGGCGGCCTCCCTGCTCGCCCTTCCGGCCTGCACCTCCGGGGTGGAGGAACAGGGCCCCAGCTTGGATTTGAACACGTCCACCCAGATTTCCGTGGTGTCGGAGGCGCTGGTGTCCCAGATCGTCTCCGTTCCGGAGGAGGATGTGGACCAGGTGATCCAGGCCCAGGAGGACGCCAACAATCACGTTCTCGTGGAGGCGCTCACCTCCTGGAAGAACATGATCCCGGATACGGGAGCCTTCGTGAGCGTGGAGAGCTCCGCGGCGGATCGCCAGGACGACGAGTATGTCTGCGACATCGTGGCTCAGTTTGAGGAGCGCAAGGTAGACTGCCAGGTATATTTTGATATGGAGACCGGAGAGCCCACGGCCATCAGCTTTGCCCCCCGCTACACCACGGGGGAGAGAATGGAGCGGGCGGGGTTGAATACCCTGATCGGCATGGGGACCGTGTTCTGCGTGCTGATCTTCATCAGCCTGATCATCTACTGCTTCAAATTTATCAACGCCTGGGATGCGAAGCTCAGCGGGAAAGCGGAGACAAAAGAGGAACCTGCCGCAGCGCCCGCCCCGGCTCCGGTGCAGGAGAACCTGGCGGAGGATGAGGAGCTGGTGGCGGTGATCACCGCAGCCATCGCCGCGTCCACGGGGACGCCGGCGGACGGCCTTGTGGTGCGCTCCATCCGCAGAGTGCCCAGAGCCAGACGGAATTGAGATTAATGGATAACAGGAGGAAATCAAAATGAAAAGCTATACCATCACCGTAAACGGCAAAGTATATGAGGTAACTGTTGAGGAAAACACCGGCGCTCCCAAGGCCCCGGCAGCTCCTGCGGCTCCCGCCCCCAAGGCTCCGGCGCCCGCCGCTCCTGCCCCGGCAGCGGCGGGAAAGGCCGGCTCTGTGCAGGTGACGGCTCCCATGCCCGGCAAGATCCTGGGCGTGAAGGCGGCTGTGGGCCAGGCGGTAAAGCGGGGCGAGGTTCTGATCGTGCTGGAGGCCATGAAGATGGAGAATGAGATCGTGGCTCCGGAGGACGGAACCGTGGCCTCCATCAACGTGACCACCGGCAGCTCCGTAGAGGCGGGCGAAATCATCGCAACCTTAAACTAGCAACTGGAATGAGGATGCGTGAGAAGAACGTATCTATTTGGAGGGATGAACAATGGAATATATCATAAATACATTTGGGAATCTTCTTCAGCAGACGGCATTTGTGAACCTGACCTGGGGCAATTTCGTCATGATCGCTGTGGCCTTCATTTTCTTATACCTGGCCATCAGGAAAGGATTTGAGCCCCTGCTTCTGGTGCCGATCTCCTTCGGCATGCTGCTGGTAAATATCTACCCGGACATCATGCTGGCGCCTGAGGATTCCACCAACGGAGTGGGCGGACTGCTCCACTACTTTTACATCCTGGATGAGTGGAGCATCTTCCCGTCCCTGATCTTCATGGGCGTGGGAGCCATGACGGACTTCGGCCCCCTCATCGCCAACCCCAAGAGCTTCCTCATGGGCGCGGCGGCTCAGCTGGGCATCTACGTGGCCTATTTCCTGGCCATCTTCATGGGCTTTAACGACAAGGCGGCGGCGGCCATCTCCATCATCGGAGGCGCCGACGGCCCCACTTCCATCTTCCTCTGCGGCAAGCTGGGACAGAAGGAGTACATGGGCCCCATCGCCGTGGCGGCCTACTCCTACATGGCTCTGGTGCCCATCATCCAGCCGCCCATCATGAAGCTGCTGACGACGGAGGAGGAGCGGAAGATCAAGATGGAGCAGCTGCGGCCCGTCTCCAAGCTGGAGAAGATTCTCTTCCCCATCATCGTGACCGTGGTGGTGTGCCTGATTCTTCCCACCACCGCACCTCTGGTGGGCATGCTGATGCTGGGCAACCTGTTCCGGGAGTCCGGCGTGGTGAACCAGCTGACAGAGACCGCCTCCAACGCCCTGATGTACATCGTGGTTATCATGCTGGGAACCTCCGTGGGAGCCACCACCAGCGCTGAGGCATTCTTAAAGATGGACACCATCAAGATCGTGATTCTGGGCCTGGTGGCCTTCGCCTTCGGCACCGCCGGGGGAGTGCTTTTGGGCAAGCTCATGTGCAAGCTGAGCGGAGGAAAGATCAACCCGCTCATCGGCTCGGCGGGCGTGTCCGCGGTGCCCATGGCGGCCCGGGTGTCCCAGAAGGTTGGCTCGGAGGCCGACCCCACCAACTTCCTGCTGATGCACGCCATGGGACCCAACGTGGCCGGCGTGATCGGCACGGCTGTGGCGGCGGGAACCTTCATGGCCATATTCGGAGTGAAATAATTACGTTTGATTAGGAGGAATCATCATGGCAGAAACAGAAAAAAAGCCGGTAAAGATTGTGGAAACCGTCCTGCGTGACGCCCATCAGTCTCTGATCGCCACCAGAATGACCACAGAGCAGATGCTTCCCATTGTGGATAAAATGGACCAGGTGGGCTACCACGCGGTGGAGTGCTGGGGCGGCGCCACCTTCGACGCCTGCCTCCGCTTCTTAAAGGAAGATCCCTGGGAGCGCCTGAGAAAGCTGAGAGACGGATTTAAGAACACCAAGCTGCAGATGCTGTTCCGCGGCCAGAATATCCTGGGATACAACCACTACGCCGACGATGTGGTGGAGTATTTCGTGCAGAAATCCGTGGCCAACGGCATCGACATCATCCGCATCTTCGACTGCCTCAACGACATCCGCAACCTGCAGACGGCGGTGAAGGCGGCCAACAAGGAGAAAGCCCATGTGCAGATCGCCCTGTGCTACACCCTGGGCGACGCCTACACCCTGGACTACTGGAAAAAGATTGCAAAAGAGATCGAGGAGATGGGAGCTGACTCCCTGTGCATCAAGGACATGGCCGGACTTCTGACCCCCTATGCGGCGGAGGAGCTGGTGAAGGCTCTGAAGGAGTCCACCTCCCTGCCCATCGACCTGCACACCCACTACACCTCCGGCGTGGCTTCCATGACGTACATGAAGGCCGTGGAGGCGGGCTGCGACATCATCGACTGCGCCATGAGCCCCTTCGCTCTGGGCACCAGCCAGCCGGCCACCGAGGTGATGGTGGAGACCTTCCGGGGCACTCCCTACGACACGGGATACGACCAGAAGCTGCTGGGTGAGATCGCCGATTATTTCCGCCCCATGCGGGAGGAGTGCATCAAGAGCGGCCTCTTAAATCCCAAGGTGCTGGGCGTGGACATCAAGGCCCTTCAGTACCAGGTGCCCGGCGGCATGCTCTCCAACCTGGTTTCCCAGCTGAAGGAGGCCGGACAGGAGGACAAATACCAGCAGGTGCTGGAGGAGATTCCCCGGGTGAGAAAGGACTTCGGGGATCCGCCCCTGGTGACCCCTTCCTCCCAGATCGTGGGAACCCAGGCGGTGCTCAACGTGATCTCCGGCGAGCGGTATAAGATGGTGCCCAAGGAGTCCAAGAAAATCATGCTGGGCGAGTTCGGCCAGACGGTGGAGCCCTTCAATCCGGAAGTGCAGAAGAAGATCATCGGCGACGAGAAGCCCATCACCTGCCGTCCCGCGGACCTGATCCCGCCCCAGCTGCCCCAGTTTGAGAAGGAGTGCGCCCAGTGGAAGCAGCAGGACGAGGATGTGCTGTCCTACGCCCTCTTCCCCAAGGTGGCAGAGGAGTTCTTCCAGTACCGGGAGGCTCAGCAGAAGAAGGTGGACCCGGCGGCCGCCGACAAGGAGAGCAAGGCCTATCCGGTGTGACCCGGGGATAGCGTTGCCCGGCCGGTAGAGAAGAGATAAACAGAAAAGAGACGATCCCGCAGAATTCATGCTTTTAGGCTTGAATTTCTTAACGGGTCGTCTCTTTTTTATATGTATTGAAGATTACTTGAGTGAGCCGGAAGTTTTATTAGAAATGTAAGAATAAAGTTGGGAAATTTTCAGAAAGTTATGGTATAATATAGAAAACGAAACTGAAAATCCGCAATTTGCGGTGCGATTCCAGGATAAAGGAGGAGTGGATATGAAGAAGAAGCTGTTGATCGCATTGGCCTGCGCGGCGGTGATGAGCGCGGGGATGGCCGTGACGGCCCAGGCGGGTACCTGGAGCGAGAGCAACGGCCGGTGGTACTATTACAATGACAGCGGTTCCATGGTGTACGGCCAGTGGGTGCTGGATAACGGGGCGTACTATTATATCGATTACGACGGAGCCATGGCGGTGAATCAGCTCATCGACGACACTTACTACGTCAACGAGAGCGGAGTGATGATCACCAACAGCTGGCGGCAGATCCAGGACGATCCCTGGACGGCGGAGAGCCATTGGTTCTATTTCGGGAGCAACGGGCAGGCCTACGAGGACGGCTGGAAGACCATCGACGGCGTCCGCTACCATTTCTCCGGAAGGTACATGGACACGGGATGGCTGGAGGACGAGGGAAATGTCTACTATCTGACCCCGTCCGGGGCCATGGCCACCGGCTGGCAGTACATCTACTCCGACCGGGCGGACGACTGGAGCGATCAGAACTGGTACTATTTCAGCGCCACCGGGCGGATGTCCAGATCCAGGGAGCAGAGCATCGGCGGGGCGGACTACGTATTTGACGAGTACGGCCGGATGCTCACCGGCTGGGTGGACCGGGAGCGCTTTACCAGCTCCTACTATGACCAGGTGAGCGACGACGTGAACCAGCTGGTGTACTGCGAGTCCAGCGGGGCGGAGGCCAACGGCTGGCGCTACCTGCTGACGCCGGACGAGTCGGATGAGAGCTGGTACTATTTCCGCAACGGGCGGGCTTACACCCCGGACTACAGGGCCACCGCCTTGAATGACCGCTACGGGGTGGCGAGGATTGACAACGAGATCTACTGCTTCCGGGATGACGGCCGCATGGTCACCGGATGGCTGGAGCTCTCCGACGGAAGGCTTTACTACTTTGACGGCAGCGGCCGCATGATCACCGGCCGGACGGACATCGACGGGGAGTCCTACTATTTCAACAAATCCGGTTCCCTGGGCAACATCGGAATGGGCTACACGGGCGAGCACGACGACTACCTCTACGACAGGGGACGCCTGGTGCGGGCGGAGGACGGCCTGCGCTACGAGGTGGTGACGGTGGACGGAAAGCAGTACATGGTCAACGAGAGCGGCAAGGTGCGGACCGGCGGCACGGTGACGGACGCAGACGGCAACAAGTATGAGATTGACCGCAGCGACAATGGAGGCTATACTATCCACAGAGTCAATTAGCAGACGAAGAATGAATCTCAGGAGAGAGTCAGGAGGAAGCAAAGAGGATGAAGGCAGAGATAGGAAGCCGGATCCGCATTGTGAAGAAGAACGACGACTATTCCCAGGACTATCAGGTAGGCGATGAGTTTACCGTGGAGGGAACTTGGTATGGGGGAGTCCATGTGACTTCCCCTTCCGGGGTCCCTCTTTCCCTGGATGAGGAGGAGTTTGAGGCGGCGGATCAGAGAGAGGAGAGGAAGATTGACCGTTATTCCTACGAGCTGGGAGTGATGGACTGCTTCTGTGAGATGGTGGCGGCGGGGTTAAAGACTCTGGCCATGAGCCACCCCTGTGACACGAAGGAGGAGCGGGACTCCTACGAGGAGGATGTGCGGAGGATCTGTGATTCCTACGGGATCCAGTACTACCCGGAGGACGAGCCGTTTCTCACGGACCTGTTTCCGGAGGAGCTGAACAAGGATAAGTTCAACTATCTGTTCTTTCGGGATCCGGAGACCCTGGGGCGGTATATGGCCCTGAAGCGGGAAAAGGTGCACATGATAAAGGAAGGGATTTATCAGGGGGAGAACCGCCGCCATATTGCGGCTCAGTTTGGCAGGCTGCTCTCCTACCCGGAGGAGAGAATCTGCCGGTACATTGAGAAGACCACCGGCCGGAATTGAGAAAAATCAGAGAATTTGGAGGAGAGAGATCATGAGAAGATGGATGAAGACAGCTGCGATGTTTGCCATGGCGGTGTCCCTGTGTGTGGGAAATTCTGCAGGCGCGTGGGCGGCATCGTCGGACAGAGAGGAATCGGAGGCCCCGGTGCAGCTGGACACCCCCGACGTGTGGTGGGAGGAGTCCAAGGCGGAGTGGGACAAGATCGAGGATGCCTACCAGTATGAGGTTCGGATTTATCGGGACGGATACCGGGTGGACACGGTGAGGACCAAGGGCACCAAGCTGGAGTGCCGCGGCCGGATGGACCGGGCCGGGGAGTACACCTTTGAGGTGCGGGCCCGGGCTAAGAGCGGCAGCAGCCTCTTTATCCACAGCGACTGGTCGGACCGCTCGGACAGCTATGTGGTGGACGATGCCCAGGCGGAGAAGAATAAGGAACTGAGACAGCAGACGGAGCTCTACATCCCCCAGGGAGCCAGCGGCCCCGGGGATGCGGTGGGAGCGGAGCGCCCGGCGGAGAATCAGACGGATACGGGCCGGAAGATCGGCTGGAACCAGGACAATGTGGGCTGGTGGTGGCTGGACACGGACGGCACTTATCCGGTGAACCAGTGGCGCTACATCGACAATGTCTGGTATTTCTTTGATCAGACCGGCTACATGAAGACCGGTTGGATCTCCTGGAACGGCGCCTGGTATTACTGCGATGCCAGCGGCGCTATGCTGACCAACACTACGACCCCGGACGGATACTATGTGGACGGGAATGGGGTTTGTGTGAATTAAAGGGGTGACCAACATTCCCCCGCCGAACTCTTACCGAATCGTCTGCCGGGGAAATGCTGGCCTTTTGGTGGCCGCGCTGCGGCGCGGTTTTGCTGCGCCGCGGCGGGAAGCTGGAACGCGGCAGAGCTTGGAAAGGAGGGGGATCATCGTGCCTGAATTGCCGGAGGTGATCGCCCATCCCGGGGCGGAGACTTTCTGCAGCCGGGTGGCTGGCCAGAAGTTTGCCGGGATGGAGCGCCGGGGTAAATTTCTGATTCTTTTCTGCATTATCACAGGCTTTCTCTCAAAATCTCAAGGATCTCCTCCCGGGTCAGCACCTTGTAGCCGCCGGTGGTGATGACGGTGCCGTCGGCGATGCCTTCCAGCATGTCTTCGCTGGCGCCCAGGTCGGAGATGTTCATCACCAGGCCCAGTTCTCTCATCCAATTCTCCAGGGCGGCCATGCCCTCCTCTGCGATCTGCACGTCAGTCTTTCCCTCTGTGCTCACTCCCCAGACCGTGACGGCAAACCGCCTGAATTTCTGCAGTCCGAAGGGCAGGATATGCCGGTAGTAGGGCAGGGTGACGGCGGCCAGGGTCATGCCGTGGGTGGCGTTGGTGTAGGCGCCCACAGCGTGGCCCAGCTTGTGCACCATCCAGTCCGTGGATTTGCCCCGGGACACCAGAGTGTTTAGCGCCCAGGTGGCCGCCCACATGAGATTGCTGCGGGCCTCATAGTTTTGCGGGTCCTGGTTGGCAATGCGGCTGGCGTGGACGACGGAGCGCAGCAGTCCTTCGCTGATGTAATCGCTGGTGTTGTCGTCCTCACCGGAAAAATACTGCTCACAGATGTGGCTGAAGATATCGTAGATGCCCGCCGCCATCTGATAGCGGGGCAGGGTGAGGGTGTATTTGGGGTTCAGGATGGAAAAGCGGGGCATGATCTTGGGGTCGGCGAAGGTGTGGCCGAATTTCTGGTGGGTGTGGGGGTTGGTGATGACCGCGCAGGCGTTCATCTCGGACCCGGTGCCCACCATGGTCAGCACGCATCCCACGGGGAGAGTCTCGCAGTCAGGTTCCTCACAGCGGACATAATATTTCTGCCAGGGATCCTCCTCGCAGTTCACAGAGACGGACAAGGCCTTTGCGTAGTCGCACACGGAGCCGCCGCCCACGGCCAGCAGCAGGTCCGCCCGGTGCTTTCTGGCGATGTCCACGCCCTCGCGGAGCTTGTCCACCGTGGGGTTGGGCAGCACGCCGGAAATCTCCGCCACATGTTTTCCATTCTTCTTTAAAATCTCCACAATGTCATCGTAAATCCCATGTCTCTTGATGGAGCCGCCGCCGTAGATCAGCACCACATTGGGGCCGTATTCGGGCAGCTCCGCGTTCAGATTGTTCAGCGACTCATCGCCGAAGTAGAGTTTGGTCGGGTTGCAGTATGAAAAATTCCCCAGCATTTGAAAGTCCTCCTTGGTCGCGTTTTCATGTAGTTTCATTATATTTGGCGGGGCCGGGGATTGCAAGGTTTTCCCGAATCTGGAAAAGGCATTCCCCGTCATATTCCCCGCCCCGCCTCATATATTGGGATAAAGGGGTGAGGCCATGGAAGAGGTCAGTCGGTGGACGGACATGTTTGGAAGAGGGCTGCGGGGGACGTTTGAGAGAATTCCCCTGGAGTACGGACGGCTGCAGGAGGTGCGGCTGCGGGTGGGCCGGCCGGTGTATCTGCGCCTGGAGGACTTAGAGTACGCGGCGGGGGAGGATGGAAGACTCCTGGAGAGCAGGCGGCATCCGGGGCGCGGGAGACTTCCGGGCTGCGGGCAGTTTCCGGGGGGTGGACAGCTTCTGGAGAGCGGGCGGCTTCCGGGCTGCGGGCAGGCGGGACAGGCCGGGGAGAATAGGGGAGATTTTTCCCCCAGGATTGTCACGGAGAAAGATCTGCGGGAGACGGTGGAGTGCATGGGAAATTATTCCCTGTACGCCTATGAGGAGGAGCTGCGCCAGGGGTTTCTCACGGTGCGGGGCGGCCACCGGGTGGGGGTGGCCGGGAAGGTGATCCTGGAACATGGGGCGGTGAAATCCATCCGCTCCATCTCCTCCTTAAACGTGCGGTTCGCCCACCAGGTCCGCGGCTGCGGGGAGAAGATTCTGCCCTGGGTCACGCAAGAGGGAAGATTTTTGAGCAGCCTCCTGATATCTCCCCCGGGGGGCGGGAAGACCACTCTGCTGCGGGATCTGATTCGTCTGCTCTCGGACGGGTTTGAGACGGAGAAGGGCGGGTTTGTGCCCGGGGTGAACGTGGGGGTGGTGGATGAGCGGTCGGAGATCGCCGCCTGCCTGAAGGGGGTGCCCCAGAATGATCTGGGATCCCGGGCGGACGTGCTGGACGGCTGCCCCAAGGCCCTGGGGATGATGATGCTGGTCCGCTCCATGGCCCCGGCGGTGCTGGCGGCGGATGAGATCGGCGGCGAGGAGGATCTGCGGGCGGTGGAGTACGCCGCCACCTGCGGCTGCCGCCTGCTGGCCACCATCCACGGAAGGGGTGTGGGGGAGATCCGGCGAAAGCCGCTCTTTGAGCGGATTCTGGGGGAGCGGATTTTTGAGCGCTTCGTCATTCTGGGAGGCGAGCGGGCCGGACAGGTGCGGGAGATCGCGGACGGAACGGGAAGGATTTTGTGGCGGAGGGATTCTGCGGCGGAAGAAGAGTGATGGGGAGTGAAGGAGAGTCATGGGGAGTGAAGGAGAGTGATGGAGAGTGCTTGTGACGGGGATGCGGGCGGCTGGGGCCATCCTGGTGGTTTTCGGGGCCGCCGGGCTGGGAGCTTTTTTTGCCGGGCACTTTTTGGGCCGCCTGCGGGAGCTGGAGGAGCTGCGGAGGCTGATGTACCTGATGAAGGGGGAGATCCTATTTGCGGGCGCATCCCTGGACGAGGGCTTTGAGCGGGCCGGGGAGAGGTTAGGCGGGGCGGCTGGGGCGTTTGCCCTTCGGCTGGCGGGGAAGATCCGGGAGCGGAGGGGTGAGGAGTTCCGGGAGATCTGGGAGGAGGAGGCCAGGGCGTTCGCCTCCCGGTATTTAAATGGGGAGGATTTGGAACAGATGCTGGCCTTCGGCCGCCAGCTGGGGTATCTGGACCGCCAGATGCAGGAGCGGACGATTCTGCTGTATCTGGAGCAGCTGGAGATGTCCATAGGCGCCCTGCAGAACCGGAAGGGGGAGACCTGCCGGCTGTGCGCGGGGCTGTCCCTGGCCGGGGGATTGTTTCTGGTGATTATCATGTGCTGAGGAGGAAGGAATGGATGTCAATCTGATTTTCCGCATAGCGGCGGTGGGGATCCTGGTGTCTGTGGTCTGCCAGGTGTTAAAGCACAGCGGCAGAGAGGAGCAGGCCTTCCTCACCAGCCTGGCGGGGCTTTTGGTGGTGCTGTTCTGGATGGTTCCCTACATCTATCAGCTGTTTGAGACCATCCGGGAGCTGTTTGAGCTGTAGGAGGGGAAGAATGTGACGATTCTGACTGCGGCGGCGGCCGGCCTGACGGCGGTGCTGCTGGCCGTGCAGCTAAAGAGTGTGAAGAGCGAGTACGGCGTTTATCTGGTGATGGCGGCCGGCGTTTTTATTTTC
>DXEU01000037.1 GCA_019114845.1 Candidatus Lachnoclostridium stercoripullorum
TCTCACGGTATTGCTACCACACGGACCTGAACCGTGCGCGTCTGCCAATTCCGCCACTTCTGCACACCTGTTAAATTGTGCCAATTGCTTTATCAATTAGCACAATTATAATACTATACATTTTTAAATTAATCAAGTGTTTTTTGAAATTTTTTCAAAAAAGTTTTTCCGGCGGCGTCGCACTCCAAAATCTTCTCCATCAGGGTCTTCTGATCCATGGCGTAGGGGGTGCAGGTCCACTCCGTCACCGTGCTGCTCTTTTGGGCCAGGGCGGGCAGGTCCTCCTCCCTCAGGCCGATCTCCGCCATAGTGACGGGCAGGCCGATGCTGTGGTTGAAGGCCATGATCCGGTCACGCTCCCCGTACTGTCCGTCGTAGGTCAGGAGGCAGAGCACTCCGAAGGAGACGATGGCCCCGTGGCGGTGATTGTGCACCACGGACGGAATCACGGTGGAGCCGTTATAGATGCAGTGGGCGATGCTGCTGTTGTAGTAGTACTCGCAGTTGGGCCCGGTGGTCAGGTTGGACACCAGCCCGGTGCTGATGATAATGTCCAGGGCGACCTCCTGCAGTTCGTAGGAGGGGCGGCCTTCCCGGCAGGCGGCCAGGGCAGCCGCGCCGTACTCCACCAGGGGATCCGTGCAGCAGTGGCTCAGGGCGACTCCCATGGCCACGGTGTGGAAGAGGTTCCTGTCTCTGGCGGCTAGCTGCACCTCATACCCCTTGGAGAGGGCGTCCCCGATGCCGGCCCAGAGCAGATCCTCGGGAGCCTCGGCGATGATCCGGGTGTTGATGAAGCAGTGGAGCGGCGGCTTTTTGAGAAAATAGTATCCGGCCAGGGAGTCGTCCTCGCGGTACATGACAGAGAGGGAGGTCACCGCCGCGCAGTTGGAGGCGATGGTGGGGAAGGTGAAAATGGGCTTATCTTCCTGGTCGCAGTAGACCTTGCAGGTGTCCACCGCCCGCCCGCCGCCGACGGCGAACACCATGTCCGCCTCCTGCACCGCCTGGACGGACCGGATGTGCTCAATATTTTCGTAGGTGGCGTTTCCGCCGTACCAGACGAAGTCCGTGATCTGGATAGAGGTCCCCGCCACGGCCTGCAGGATGGCGTCCTTCGCCTTCTCCATGGCGGTTTTTCCGCCGATGACCACGGCCTTGTGCCCGAAGGGCTTCGTCACCGCCTCGATTTCCCGGTAGCAGTCAGCCCCCACGCTGTAGCTGGGAAGAAATAAATGGTAATTGGTTCTGAATGATGTTTCCATAGCTGTTGTCCTCCTTGTCTGTATCACACGCCCGGCAAATCTGTCAAAGATAAAAAAGTGTGCGCTCCTGCGCACACTTGCGCCGGAGCGCGGTTGCGTCAGCAACAAATTAAAAAAGTCCTCCGCCTTTCGGGAACTGCTCCCGAGAGACGGAGGACTTAAAAAATCCTTCGCGGTACCACTCTCATTCATTTTCATCAGAAAAATGCACCTCGCCGGATACAGGAGCCGCACGGGGCCCGATATCCTGTCACTGTAACGGTTGACTTCCGTACCCGCCTACCGTCCGGTTCGGCGGATCCACTCCAAGGCCAGTTCGGATCTCCTCAAAACGCCGCTTTCCACCAGCCAGCGGCTCTCTGTGCATCGTCAGAAATCTTACTACTCCTTTTCTCAATGTTTGCCGGTTCAATTATGTCCCCAACTGTACACCGGATTTTCTGAATTGTCAATCCTTATTTTCAGAAAACAGAAAAATTTTGTCCGAAGGGAATTTCCGCAGGGAGAGCCCCTTGACATCCGCACCCCTTGAATTTACAATTATTGCATATACAACTATTGGAGGTGCAACAAATGCTGCTACGAATCTTTTCCTACATGGGAAAATACAAGAAGTTCGCATTCCTGGCGATCCTCTTCGTCACGGCGGAGTGCGTGTTCGAGCTGCTGGTGCCCCTTCTCATGGCCGATCTGGTGGACGTGGGGGTGGCAAACGGCGACCGGGCATACATATACGCCAAGGGAATGCAGATGGTGCTCTGCGCGCTCTGTGCCCTGGTTCTGGGCATGGGCAGCGCCCGGTTCTCCGCCCTGGCGGGCCAGGGCCTGGGGGCGGGGCTGAGGGAGGCTCAGTACGAGAAGCTTCAGCACTATTCCTTCTCCAACATCGACCATTTCCGTGTGTCCTCCCTGGTCACCAGGCTGACCAGCGACGTCACCAACATCCAGAACTCCGTCTCCACGGGACTCCGCCCCTTCTGCAGGGGGCCGGTGATGCTCTTCACGGCGACGGGGGTGGCCTTCGCCCTGAACGGGGATCTGGCCATGATCTTTCTGGTGGCCCTGCCGGTGCTGGCGGTGCTCCTGTTCCTGATCATCAGCCATGTCCGCCCCATGTACACGAAAATGCAGGCGGCCATCGACACGGTCAACCGCATTATCCAGGAGAACCTGACGGCCATCCGGGTGGTGAAGGCCTACGTCCGGGGCGACTATGAGGTGGCCAAATTTGAGGAGGGCAACGCCAACCTGCGCCGCCAGTCGGAGACGGCCTTCCGCCTGGCGGCCCTGAACATGCCGGCCATGCAGTTCGTCCTCTACAGCACCATCCTGGGCCTTCTGTGGTTCGGCGGCGGCTTGATCCGCAGCGGGCGGATGCAGGTGGGAGAGCTCACCGGCTTTCTCAGCTACGTCATGCAGATTTTAAATTCCCTGATGATGATCTCCAACGTCTTCCTCATGCTCACCAGATCCCTGGCCTCCGCGACCAGAATCATGGAGGTCATCGATGAGGTGCCGGACATCACCGACGAGGAGGCCAGGGACATCCAGGTGGAGCACGGCGCCATCTCCTTCGACCACGTCTGGTTCAAATACTCCCAGGATGCCAAGGAGTACATCCTCTCGGATGTGACCTTTGACATCCGGGCCGGGGAGACGGTGGGCATCATCGGCCAGACCGGCTCCGCCAAATCCACCCTCATCCAGCTGATCCCCAGGCTCTACGACGCCACAGAGGGGGAGGTGCGGATCGACGGGATCCCGGTGCGCCAGTACCCCATGGCCCATCTGCGGGACGCCATCGCCGTGGTGCTCCAGAAGAACACCCTGTTCTCCGGCACCCTGCTGGACAACTTAAAATGGGGCAAGGAGGACGCCACCATGGAGGAGGTGGAGGAGGCCTGCCGGATCGCCTGCGTGGACGAGTTCATCGACCGGCTGGCGGACGGCTACCAGACGGAGATGGGCCAGGGAGGCGTCAACGTCTCCGGAGGCCAGAAACAGAGGCTCTGCATCGCCAGGGCGATTCTGAAGAGCCCCAAAGTGCTGATCCTGGACGACTCCACCAGCGCCGTGGACACGGCCACAGAGGGGAAGATCCGCCAGGGGCTGAAGGAGAAGCTGCCGGACATGACGAAGATCATCATCGCCCAGCGGATCTCCTCCGTGCGGAGCGCCGACCGGATCATTCTCCTGGACGACGGCCATGTGAGCGACATCGGAACCCACGAGGAACTTCTGGGCCGCAGCCGCATTTATCAGGAAATCTATGAATCTCAGAAGGAAGGAGCGGATTTATAATGGCAGGACCCAGATATGTGGGGTACAAGCGCCCCAAGAACACGAAAAAGACGATCCTTCATCTTCTCAGCTATCTGGGAAGGCACAAGTGGATGTTTGCCCTGGTGGCCCTGCTGGTGTTTATCAGCGCGGGGGCCAACCTCATGGGCACCTACCTGTTAAAGCCCATGATCAACCTCTACATCGTCCCGGGGGACCTGGGCGGACTCTTAAAGGGGGTGGCCATCATGGGAGTCATGTACTTCTGTGGGGCCATGGCCACCCTGGGCTACAACCAGCTGATGGTCCACACCTCCCAGCAGGTGATCCAGGAGATCCGGCAGGATCTGTTTGAGCACGTGCAGACCCTCCCCCTGAAATATTTTGACGCCCACACCCACGGGGAGCTGATGAGCCGCTTCACCAACGATGTGGACACCGTCCAGGAGGCCATGAACAGCAGCTTCGCCATGATCATCCAGAGCTTCATGATGCTGTTCGGAACCGTGATCATGATGATGGTTCTGAGCGTCCGCCTGTCCATGATCGTGGTGGTGTTCCTGATCATCATGTTTGTGTGCATCAAGGTGAACGGCAGCCACAGCCGGAAATATTTCATCCGCCAGCAGCAGGAGATCGGAAAGATCAACGGCTTCGTGGAGGAGATGATGGCCGGCCAGAAGGTGGAGAAGGTGTTCAACCACGAGCACAAGGATTATGAAAAATTCTGCGAGCTGAGCGAGAAGCTCCGCAGGGAGGGGACCAACGCCCTGACATTTTCCGGCATGATGGTTCCCACCAACGTCAGCCTCTCCTTCGTCAACTACGCCGTGTCCGCCTGCGCCGGGGGCCTCTTCACCCTGTCCGGGCTGATGGACATCGGCAGCCTGTCCGCCTACTTGGTCTACGTGCGCCAGAGCGCCATGCCCTTAAACCAGTTCACCCAGCAGGTCAACTTTCTGCTGGCGGCCCTCTCCGGCGCGGAGCGCATCTTTGAGATGATGGAGGAGGAGCCGGAGGTGGACGAGGGCCGGGTGACCCTCTGCAACGCCCAGGAGAAGGACGGACGTCTGCAGGAGACGGAGGAGGAGACGGGCTCCTTTGCCTGGAAGATCCCCGACGGGGACGGCGGAAAGCTGGTTCCCCTGCGGGGCGATGTGCGGTTCAAGGATGTGGTCTTCGGCTATGTGCCCGGCAAGCGCGTGTTAAACGGCATCACCCTCTACGCCAAGCCGGGGCAAAAGATCGCCTTCGTGGGCTCCACGGGAGCCGGAAAGACCACCATCGTCAACCTGATCAACCGGTTTTACGAGATCCAGTCCGGTTCCATCACCTACGACGGCATCGATGTGAAGGACATCCGAAAGGACGACCTGAGGCGCTCCCTGTCCATGGTCATCCAGGACACCCACCTGTTTACGGGGACCATCGCCGACAACATCCGCTACGGCCGCTTGAACGCCACGGACGAGGAGGTGCGGGAGGCCGCCAGGATCGCCAACGCGGACTCCTTCATCCGCAAGCTGCCGGACGGCTATGAGACCATGCTCTACGGGGACGGGAGCAACCTCTCCCAGGGGCAGAGGCAGCTTTTGGCCATCGCCAGGGCGGCCATCGCCCGCCCGCCGGTGCTGATTCTGGATGAGGCCACCAGCTCCATCGACACCCGGACGGAGCGCCTCATCGAGAAGGGGATGGACGCCATCATGGAGAACCGCACCGTGTTCGTCATCGCCCACCGCCTGTCAACTGTGCGCAACTCCAAGGCCATCATGGTCCTGGAAAAGGGAGAGATCATCGAGAGGGGAAGCCACGAGGAGCTGCTGGAGCAGAGAGGGCGCTACTACCAGCTCTACACCGGCCAGTTTGAATTGGAGTGATGGGAATGAAGAGTGAAATGATTCGCGATCTGTTTCAGAGTCAGGAGATGGCCAGAAAGAAATATCTGCGGCCCCAGTTTCTGGAGCTGGGGCTGACGGTGGGCCAGGGACAGCCGAGAATCCTGGCCAACCTACAGAAGTACGGTCCCCAGACCCAGAGGAAACTCTCCGATCTCTGCCACCTGGATGTGACCACCATGTCCCGTACCCTGGACCGCATGGAGGCGGCGGGGCTTTTGGCCAGGGAGGACAACCCCTCCTGCCGCCGCTCCTACCTGATCTGCCTGACTCCCCTGGGGGAGGAGAAGGCCCGCCGCGTCCAGGAGATTTTCCTCCGCTATGAGGAACTGCTCCGGGACAGCCTCACGGAGGAGGAGCGCGCGGCGCTCTGCGGGGCGCTGCAGAAGATCACGGACCGCCTCCTTTCGGAGGCCGGCGGGCAGGAGGGGCAGCAGTAGCCTTCGATCAGTAGTGTTCCTTCCGCCAGGCGGCCACCTCGTCCTTGAACTGGCTCCACTGGCTCTCGTTCTCCACAAAATAGAGAGGACAGAGTTTTCCGTTCACGTCGTAGTGGCGGATGATGGAGCGCTCGCTGAGGCGCAGCTCGCTCTCCAGCCAGGCGCACAGCTGCACCAGGGACTGGTAGGTGGCGTCGGTGAATTTGCCGCTGGAGTCCGGGTGACAGCACTCGATGCTCACCGTGTCGCTGTTGCGGTCGTTGGAGGCGTAGGAGATCTCCGACAGGGGGATGCACTGGATGATCTCCCCGTCCAGCCCGATGATAAAATGGCTGCTGACGGAGGTGGCGGACTCCCCGTTCTGCTCCGCCAGGCTGTTGAAATAATTCCGGTTCTGCTGGGCGGTGGTGCCGGGGTTGGCGGTGTAGTGGACCACGATGCCGTTAATCTTTTCCAAGGGCGTCCCGGGGCGTGAGTAGGGATTGACATCCAGGAGCTGGACGTCCACCCAGTCGGGGACGGTGATGGACGCCGGGTCCACCGGCTTCTTGAAAAACAGGGCCCGCACCAGGGCCGCAGCTCCCCAGATGAGCAGCAGGAGAAGGAGAACCATGGCGGCGATGAGCATGGCTCTCCTTCTTTTTAATTTTCGCAGGCGGGCCTTCTTCCTGGCCCGCTGCCGTCTGGCAAACTCGTTATCCTCCTGGGGCGTATATGTCATATGGAAATCACTCCTTTATATGTAAACTCTATCACATTATAGCGGAAAAGAAAAATGAAGGCAATCCGCCGGAGACGAATTTTGCCGAAGATGGAACTATTTCCCGGGAATTTTGCTGAAAAATGCCGGAAAGGGCCGGCCAGGTGCGGGGAAAAGGGGGACAAACCGCAGAAAGAGTCGCCTCCCAGTAAAAAATATTGAAATAAAAAAGTAAGATGTGTTAAGATAGTGATAAGATTTGTAAAAAATCATAAGGAGGACATCATGTCTATCAGCGATATTTCAAGCCTTTTTACATTTGCGGGAGGCCTCGGCATGTTCATCTACGGGATGAAGCTGATGGCCGACGGAATGCAGAAAAAAGCCGGGGGGAGGATGAAGCAGTTTCTGGGAATGCTCACCTCCAACCGCCTGATGGGGGTGGCCCTGGGGGCTTTGATCACCGCCATCATCCAGAGCAGCGGCGCCACCACCGTGATGGTGGTGGGGTTTGTCAGCGCCGGGGTGATGAGCTTATCCCAGGCGGCGGGGGTGATCATGGGCGCCAACATCGGAACCACCATCACCGCCTGGATCGTTTCCATGAGCCAGCTGGGGGACGCGTTTGAGGCCATGAAGCCGGAGTTCTACGCTCCGCTGCTCATCGGAATCGGCGCCTTCATTCTGCTCTTCTCCAAGAAGGAATCCAGGCAGCAGGCGGGTGAGATCCTCATCGGCCTGGGGCTTTTGTTTATGGGGCTGGATTTCATGTCCACCTCCGTGTCTCCCTACGCCGGGTCGGAGATCTTCTCCAGCGCCTTTGAGCGGTTCGGCCGCAATCCGGTGCTGGGAGTCCTGGCCGGCCTGGTGGTGACCACTCTGCTTCAGAGTTCCTCCGCCTCCGTGGGAATCCTTCAGACCCTGGCCTTAAACGGCATGGTTTCCACCAGCGCGGCCATCTACATCACTCTGGGGCAGAACATCGGCTCCTGCACCACCGCCATGATCTCCAGCGTCGGCGGCTCCCGCACGGCGAAGAGGGCGGCGTGCATCCACTTGAGCTTCAACGTCATCGGCTCCCTGCTGTTCGGGGCGGCGGGCGTCCTGCTGTTCGCCCTGAACCCGGAGTTCGCGGCCAAACCCATCAACTCGGTGGAGATTTCCATCTTCCACACCTGCTTCAACCTGACCAACACCGTCCTGCTGTTCCCCTTCGCCAATCAGCTGGTGAAGCTGTCCGGCCGCCTGATCAAGGAGGAGCCGGCCGGCGAGAAGAACGACGAGGAGACGAAGACTCTGCGCCATCTGGACGAGAGAATGTTCGAGACTCCCGCCTTCGCCCTGGAGACGGCGGTGGCCGAGGTGGTGCACATGGGCGAGGTGACCCTGGCCAACTTAGAGCGGGCCGTGCAGGTGCTCCGCAGCCGGGATGAGCAGGACACGGGAAAGGTGTTTGAGGTGGAGAACACGGTGGATCAGATGGAGAAGCTGCTCACGGACTTCCTCATCCGGGTGGACAACCTCTCCCTGAACGAGCACCAGAAGCTGGTGGTGGCCAACCTGTTTTACAGCGTGAACGACATCGAGCGGGTGGGAGACCACTGCGAGAACCTGGCGGAACTGGCCAGGACCATGGAGGAGAAGGAGCTGTATTTCCCGGAGGAGATCAAGGAGGATTTGAGCTCCATGAGCTCCGTGGCGGTGGAGGCCTTCCGCAGCGCCGTGGAGGCCAGGAGAAACGGAAACATGGACATTGTGCGCAGGGTCAGCCAGCTGGAGGATGAGACGGACAGCCTGGAGGAGGAACTGCGGGAGAAGAACATCGAAAGGCTCTCCGCTGGCACCTGCACCACGGCCGCGGGGATCATTTTCCTGGACATCCTCACCAACCTGGAGAGGGTGGCGGACCACGCCCACAATTTGGCCGGATATGTGAAGGATGAGCTCTAAAAATTCAAAAAACCACTTTACATTTTGTTTTAAATTGGATACAATGATTGGTGACTGATGGTTGTTTAACAATCATATTATTTATTCTTAGGAGGAATACAATTATGGCAGTAAGAGTAGCGATCAATGGTTTCGGACGTATTGGACGTCTTGCATTCAGACAGATGTTTGATGCAGAGGGCTACGAGGTTGTAGCTATCAACGATTTAACGGATCCGAAGATGTTAGCGAACCTGTTAAAGTATGATACTGCTCAGGGTGGATACTGCGGCCACATCGGTGAGGGCAAGCACACCGTTGAGGCTGGCGAGGGTTCCATCATCGTGGACGGAAAGGAGATCACCATTTACAAGGAGCCGAAGGCTGAGAATCTTCCCTGGGGCGAGCTGAACGTAGATGTGGTTCTGGAGTGCACAGGTTTCTACTGCTCTAAAGATAAATCCATGGCTCACATCAACGCTGGCGCAAAGAAGGTTGTTATCTCTGCTCCCGCAGGCAACGATCTGAAGACCATCGTTTACTCTGTAAACGAGGACACCCTGACCGCTGATGATCAGATCATCTCCGCAGCTTCCTGCACCACCAACTGCTTAGCTCCCATGGCTAAGGCTTTAAATGACTACGCTCCCATCCAGTCTGGTATCATGAGCACCATCCACGCTTACACCGGAGATCAGATGATCCTGGACGGACCGCACAGAAAGGGCGATCTGAGAAGAGCAAGAGCCGGCGCTGCCAACATCGTTCCCAACTCCACCGGTGCTGCAAAGGCAATCGGCCTGGTTATCCCGGAGCTGAACGGCAAGCTGATCGGTTCCGCACAGCGTGTTCCGGTTCCCACCGGTTCCACCACCATCCTGACCGCTGTTGTTAAGGGTACGGATGTAACCAAGGAGGGCATCAACGCCGCTATGAAGGCAGCCGCTTCCGAGTCCTTCGGATACAACGAGGATCAGATCGTTTCCTCCGACGTAATCGGCATGAGATACGGCTCCCTGTTCGACGCTACCCAGACCATGGTTTCCAAGATCAGCGACGACGAGTATCAGGTACAGGTTGTTTCCTGGTATGACAACGAGAACTCCTACACCAGCCAGATGGTAAGAACCATCAAGTACTTCGCTGAGCTGGCATAATCGAAGACTAAGAAAGAATTGACCTGAATCAGGGGTCCGGTCTCGCGGGACCGGGCCCCTGATTGCATTAGAGCTTCCGGCAGGGCGCGGTGCGCTCTGCGGATAAAAGGATCAGGCGGCTTGAAGGCCGCGGAAGGAGAATGAACCATGTTAAACAAGAAGACTGTTGACGATCTGAAGGATTTAAAGGGCAAGAAGGTGTTGGTGCGCTGCGACTTCAACGTGCCGCTGAAGGATGGCGTGATCCAGAACTACAACCGCATTGACGGCGCCATCCCCACCATCAAGAAGCTGATGGATCAGGGCGCGAGAGTGATCCTCTGCTCCCACCTGGGCAAGCCGAAGGGAGAGCCCCTTCCGGAGATGTCCTTAGCTCCCGTGGCTCCGGCTCTCAGCGAGAGACTGGGCGTGACAGTTAAGTTTGCGGACGATCCCAAGGTGACCGGGCCGGATACCCAGAAGATGGCCGCCGAGCTGAAGGACGGAGAGGTTATGCTTCTGCAGAATACCCGCTACAGAGGCGAGGAGACCAAGTACGGCAAGGACGAGAAGGCCGAGGAGTACGCCAAGGAGCTGGCCGCTCTCTGCGACAACGGCATTTTTGTAAATGATGCATTTGGAACGGCTCACCGTTCTCACTGCTCCAACGTGGGCGTATCCAAGTATGCGGCTGAGACCGTCGTGGGCTACCTGATGGAGAAGGAGATCAAGTTCCTGGGACAGGCGGTGGAGAACCCGGTTCGCCCCTTCGTAGCCATCCTGGGCGGCGCAAAGGTTTCCGACAAGATCAACGTGATCAACAACCTGCTTGACAAGGTGAACACCCTGATCATCGGCGGCGGCATGGCTTACACCTTCTTAAAGGCTCAGGGCCAGGAGATCGGCAACTCCCTGTGCGAGGAGGACAAGCTGGACTACGCGCTGGAGATGATCAAGAAGGCCGAGGATAAGGGCGTGAAGCTGCTTCTTCCGGTGGACCATGTGGAGGGCAGGGAGTTCTCCAACGACACCGAGAGAAAGGTAGTGGACACCATCGAGGCCGGCTGGTCTGGATTTGACATCGGACCGAAGACCATCGAGAACTACAAGAAGGCTCTGGAGGGCGCCAAGACTGTTGTCTGGAATGGACCCATGGGCGTGTTCGAGTTCTCCAACTTCGCAGAGGGAACCCTGGAGGTTTGCCGCGCAGTGGCCGGACTTGAGGATGCTGTGACCGTAATCGGCGGCGGCGACTCCGTGAACGCTGTAAAGAGACTGGGCTTCGCCGACAAGATGACCCACATCTCCACCGGCGGCGGCGCTTCCCTGGAATTCCTTGAGGGCAAGGAGCTTCCGGGCGTGGCCTGCGCAGACAACCGCTGACAGCGGACGGATCGTTTCGGGCATAGATGAAGCAATCACAGGCGGGGAGATTTCCCCGCCGGAAAATAGAAAAAGAGGTAAAAGCTCATGGCAAGAAAGAAAATTATCGCGGGCAACTGGAAGATGAACATGACTCCCAGCGAGGCGGTTGCCCTGGTTGAGACGTTAAAGCCCCTGGTACAGAACGACGAGGTGGACGTGGTGTTTGGCGTTCCCGCCATCGACATTGTGCCGGTAGTGGAGGCCTGCAAGGGCACCAACATCGCCGTCGCCGCTGAGAATATGTATTTTGAGGAGAAGGGAGCCTACACCGGCGAGATTTCTCCCGCTATGCTGGTGGACGCCGGCGTGAAGTACGTGATCCTTGGACACTCCGAGAGGAGAGATTACTTCAAGGAGACGGACGCAGATGTGAACAAGAAGGTGCTGAAGGCCATCGAGCACGGCATCACCCCCATCATGTGCTGCGGCGAGTCCCTGGAGCAGAGAGAGCAGGGAATCACCATGGATTTCATCCGTCAGCAGGTGAAGATCGGCCTTCAGAATGTGACGGCTGACCAGGCCAAGAAGATGGTGATCGCATACGAGCCCATCTGGGCCATCGGAACCGGCAAGACCGCTACCTCCGAGCAGGCGGAGGAGGTCTGCAAGGGCATCCGCCAGTGCATCGCAGAGATTTACGACGACGCGACGGCGGCTGAGATCCGCATTCAGTATGGCGGATCTGTGAACGCGGGCAACGCGGCAGAGCTGTTTGCCATGGAGGACATCGACGGCGGCCTGGTGGGCGGCGCGTCCTTAAAGCCGGATTTCGGCAAGATCGTCTGCTACAACAAATAAGACAGACTATAATTCGGAGCGGGCTGAGAATGCCGGCTCCGGGCTGCACGGCAGACGCCTCATAAGCGTCTGCCGTACTTGTGCGGCGCGTCCGGACGGCTGTGCCGGCGGGGAGGGGCAAACATGCCAGCCGCGGCAGCGCAGCGGGCGGGGAGGGGATCTCCCTGCCCGGTCCGGGGCGCAACAGTATGGAAAAGGAGAATTGATCATGGACAAGAGACCGGTAGTATGGATGATACTTGACGGGTATGGATTAAACGATAACTGCGCTCACAATGCAGTGTGTGAGGCCAAGACGCCGGTGATGGACCGGCTGATGAAGGAGTGCCCCTTTGTGAAGGGCAACGCCAGCGGCCTCGCGGTGGGGCTTCCCGACGGGCAGATGGGAAACTCTGAGGTGGGCCATATGAATATGGGCGCCGGAAGGATTGTGTACCAGGATCTGACCAGAATCACCAAGTCCATTCAGGATGGGGATTTCTTCGAGAATCCGGCCTTTAAGGAGGCGGTTGAGAACTGCAAGAAGAACGATTCCGCTCTCCATTTGTACGGACTGGTGTCCGACGGCGGCGTTCACAGCCACAACACCCACATCTACGGCCTGCTGGAGCTGGCGAAGAGAAACGGCCTGGAGAAGGTGTATGTGCACTGCTTCCTGGACGGCCGTGACACGCCTCCCACATCCGGCAAGGAGTTTGTGGCCGAGCTGGAGGCGAAGATGGCGGAGCTGGGCGTGGGGCAGGTGGCTTCCGTCATGGGACGGTATTACGCCATGGACAGAGACAACCGCTGGGACCGCGTGGAGAAGGCTTACCGCTGCATGACCCTGGGAGAGGGCGGCAGGGCGGCATCCGCCACGGAGGGAATTCAGGCCTCCTACGATGACGAGAAGACGGACGAGTTTGTCATCCCCTTCTGCGTGGAGAAGGACGGGAAGCCGGTGGCCACCATTCAGGACAAGGATTCCATCATCTTCTTCAACTTCCGTCCGGACCGCGCCAGGGAGATCACCCGGGCCTTCTGCGATGAGGAGTTCGCTGGATTTTCCAGGGAGAAGCGCCTGGATGTGACCTACGTCTGCTTTACAGATTACGACGAGACCATCGGAAATAAGCTGGTTGCCTTCAAGAAGGAGACCATCTCCAACACCTTCGGCCAGTTCCTGGCTGCCCACGGCATGACCCAGGCGAGAATCGCCGAGACGGAGAAATACGCCCACGTCACCTTCTTCTTCAACGGCGGCGTGGAGGAGCCCAACCCCGGCGAGGACCGGATTCTGGTGAAGTCCCCCAAGGTGGCCACCTACGACCTGCAGCCGGAGATGAGCGCACCGGAGGTGTGCGACCGCCTGGTGGAGGCTATCAAGTCCGGAAAATACGATGTGATCATCATCAACTTCGCCAACCCGGATATGGTGGGACATACGGGCGTGGAGAGTGCGGCCATCAAGGCCATCGAGACGGTGGATGCCTGCGTGGGCAGAGCGGTGGACGCCGTCAAAGAGGTGAATGGCGCCATGTTCGTCTGCGCCGACCACGGCAACGCCGAGCAGCTGGTGGACTATGAGACCGGCGAGCCCTGGACCGCCCACACCACCAACCAGGTTCCCTTTATCCTGGTGAACGCGGATCCGTCCTGGAAGCTGAGAGAGGGCGGCTGTCTGGCGGATATCGCCCCCACCCTCATCGAGCTGATGGGCATGGAGCAGCCCAAGGAGATGACCGGAAAGTCTCTGCTTGTGAAATAATCGAGGTGTGAGACGGGATGAGCATAAGAATCGGCACCATCGGATCGGGAAAGATTGTGGAACAGTTTCTGACGGCGGTGAAAAACTGCCAGGGGGTGGAATATGGCGTCGCCTACTCCAGGACGGAGGAGCGGGCGCGGGAGTTCGCAGAGAAGATGGGAGCTCCCGCCAGCTGCCATGATCTGGAGGGGCTGGTGCATTCCGACCTGGCGGACTGCATCTATGTGGCCAGCCCCAACAGCCTGCATTTTCAGCAGGCGAAGGCGGCTCTGGAAGCGGGAAAACACGTGATTGTGGAAAAACCGGCGGTTTCCAACCTGGGAGAGTGGAAAATCCTGGAGGAGACGGCGAGGAGGAACGGAGTGTTTCTCATGGAGGCGGTGCGCCATGTCTACGATCCGGCCATGGACGCCATCCGCAGGGGCATGGGGGAGATCGGCACGGTGCGCCGGGCCTCCCTGCGCTACTGCCAGTACTCCTCCCGCTACGACAAATTCCGCCGGGGAGTTGTGGAGAACGCGTTCAACCCGGAACTCTCCAACGGGGCGCTGATGGACATCGGCGTGTACTGCGTGCGGATGATGGGGGAGCTCTTCGGCTACCCGGAGGCGCTGCTGGCCCACGGCATTTTCCTGAAGAACGGAGTGGACGGGGCCGGGAGTATTCTCGGCATCTATCCGGGGATGGATGTGGAGCTGTCCTACTCCAAGATCGCGGACGGGAAGATCGGCTGCGAGATCCAGGGGGAGGACGGCACCCTGGTGTTCTCCGGGGTGGCCAGGCCGGGAAATGTAGCACTGTTTCGCCGTGGCGGGGAGAGAGAGGTCCTCTGGGAGGAGGAGGACGGCTGGAACCTGGAGTATGAGATCCGCACCTTCGCCGGCTGGATGGAGCGGGGGGATCTGAGAGCGGCGGACTACCGCCGGGCCCTGGAGATGTCCGGGCTGGAGATGAAGATCCTGGACGCAGCCAGAAGGCAGATGGGGATTGTGTTCCCGGCGGACGGGAAGGGAAACCAGAGAGTCTGGCATATGATATGAGAGAGAATGGGCCGCTGGTCCATGGGTGAGAGATCGCCTGTGGATCAGCGGCCTTTTTGCCTCTCGGGATTTCCCCGATCCGGCCTATTTCCCCGATCCTGCCTAATGCAGCCGGCGCTCCAGTAGGGAGATTCCCTGAAAGAACAGGGCGGAGATCAGGCAGAGGAGGACGATGGACAGAACCACCTGATCCATGGAGAAGGTCTGCTGGCCGTAGATGATCAGGTAGCCGAGGCCCGCGTCCGCCGCCAGGAATTCCCCGATGATCACCCCCACCAGGCAGAGGCCCAGGCTCACCTTCATGCTGTTGATGAGGAGGGGGATGGAGGAGGGGAGGAGAACCTTGGTGAGGACGGCGCCCTTTCCGCCGCCCAGGGAGCGCACCAGACGGATCAGGTCTGGGTCTGTGCGGGAGAAGCTGGTGAACAGGGTCATGATGGAGCCGAACACGGCCACGGACACGGCGGAGGCCACGATGGTTCTCAGATTGGCGCCCAGCCACACGATGAGCAGGGGGGCTAGGGCAGATTTTGGCAGGCTGTTGAGCATCATGAGGTAGGGCTCCGCCACCTGGGAGAGAACGGGGCAGGCCCAGAGCAGGATCGCCAGGGTGAGGCCCAGGGCGCTGGTGATGAGGAAGCTCAGCACCGTCTCCCACAGGGTGACCCCGGTGTGGAAGAAGATGGAGCCGTCCTGGGCCATGGACCAGAAGCAGCGGGCGATCCGGGAGGGGGAGCTGAAGATGAAATCGTCCACCGCCCCGGTGGAGGCCCCCAGCTCCCAGAGGGCCAGGAAGAGGACGAAAACCATGACCCGGCAGATGCGGACCTGGCTGCGGACAAGGCGGGTCCTCCTCAAGTAGTCCAGCTGGGCCGCAGAGGGGGCTTTGGCTTCGGGCGTTTTGGAGTCGGGGACAGCTTCGGGGACGGCGTCGCGGTCGGCGGCGGAATATTTACGGTCTCGGTCAGCTTTCATGGGACTGCATCTCCTTCCATACCTGATTGAAATATTTGGAAAATTCCGGCAGGTTGCGCCGGCGGATGGGGCTGGTCTCCCCGGCAAAATCCAGGGGGATCTCCGCCCGGATGGAGCCCGGCCGGGCGGACAGCACCAGGATGCGGTCGGCGGCGCTGACGGCCTCCGACAGGTCGTGGGTGACCAGGATGGCCGTCTTTTTCTGGCTGCGGAGGATGGAACAGATGTCGTCGCAGACGGTGAGGCGGGTCTGGTAGTCCAGGGCGGAGAAGGGTTCATCCAGGAGAAGGAGGTCCGGTTTCAGGGCCAGCGTGCGGATCAGGGCCGCCCGCTGGCGCATGCCGCCGGAGAGCTCCGAGGGCCGGGCGCCGGCGAAGGAGGCGAGGCCGTAGGTCTTCAGCATGGAGAGCAGCTCTTCCTGGGCGTCCGGGGGAAGCGGCGGTGCCGGGGCGGAATGGGGGGACGAGGCGCGCTGCCGAATCTCCAGGCCCAGGGAGACATTTTCCAGGATGGACCGCCACTCGAACAGGCAGTCCTTCTGGAACATGTAGCCGATGCGGCGCCTGGCGGACTCCACAGGCTGTCCCTCCAGGCGGATGGAGCCCTCCTCCGGGAGGACGAGCCCGTCCAACAGGGTGAGGAGGGTGGTCTTTCCGCAGCCGGAGGGCCCGACGATGGCGAGAAATTCTCCTTTTTGAACGGTGAATGAAATATGGGAAAGGGCCTTTGTCTCTCCCTCCAGGGTGTGATAGGAGTGACTGACCCCAGAAATTTCCAGAAATGGCGTCATAAAATACCTCCTTTGCGGGTGATACTTTATGATATGAGGACGCGTCGGCGCCGGTGCCGCAGAATTGCGGACACAGGGCGTCGGTGCCGCATGGGGATGCGCCGGTGACGCGGAATTGCGGGCACGGGCTGCAGGCGCGGGTGCGCTGCGGGCATGAAAAAATCCCCCGGCGGCTGCGTGTTTCTAAGGGATATCAAAAGGTTGAGCTTAGACACCAGCCATAGGAGCCATCTTCCAGGCGATCCTGGAAAACAGCGGCCCCCACTCCTCCCGGAACCGGCGGACAGAGGTATTATATCACATTTTACTCAGATTTAACAGAACCATGGTGATAGATTTTACGTTCATTTTTTATACTAACACCCGTAAGCGATGAGCGAGAGCTTGAAGCACACCAACTAAAAAGGAGAGAAAAAATTATGAAAAAAGCAGGAGTTGTATTATTAGCAGGAGTTATGGCATTTGGCCTGGCAGCTTGCGGAAGCAGCAGCAGCGAGACCACCGCAGCAGATACCACCGCAGCAGCCACCGAGGCTGAGGCAGAGGAGACCGAGGCAGAGGCTGAGGCAGAGGAGACCGAGGCTGAGGCAGCCGGCAAGGAGCTGAGCGGTTCCATCACCATGGCCGGTTCCACCTCCATGGAGAAGTTCGCAAACACCTTAGCAGAGTCCTTCATGGCCGCCCATCCGGATGTGACGGTGCAGGCTGAGTTCACCGGATCTTCCGCCGGCGTGGAGGCAGTGCTGAGCGGCCAGTCCGACATCGGAAATTCCTCCAGAAACCTGACCGAGGATGAGCTCGCCGAGGGCGCTGTGGAGAACATCGTCGCCATCGACGGCATCGCGGTTGTGACCGACCCCAACAACACCGTATCTGACCTGACCAGAGATCAGCTGATCCAGATCTACACCGGCGAGGTGACCAACTGGAGCGACCTGGGCGGCGAGAGCCTTCCCATCGTGGTAGTTGGAAGAGAGGCTGGATCCGGCACCAGAGGAGCCTTCGAGGAGATCCTGGAGATCGAGGATCAGTGCCAGTACGCCAACGAGCTGGATTCCACCGGCGCTGTGATGGCCAGAGTTGCCTCCACCCCCGGAGCCATCGGCTACGTATCCCTGGATGTTCTGGACGACACGGTGAAGGCTCTGAGCCTGGACGGCGTGGAGGCCAACGAGGCCAACATCAAGGATGGCAGCTACTTCCTGAGCCGTCCCTTCGTGATGGCCACCAAGGGCGAGCTTGTGGATCAGAACGAGCTGGTGCAGGCGCTGTTCGAGTATGTGTACTCTGAGGAGGGCCAGGAGCTGGTACAGTCTGTGGGCCTGATCACGGTGGAGTAATCCGGACGCCAATCATCCCGACGAGAAATTGACCGGAAGAGACATGCAGAAGAGGACGGGAGCTGAAAGAAGCTCCCGTCTTTGATGAAAAATCTGAAAACGTGAGCGAAATGGGTTCCCGCAGGAGAGCAGGGAGGTCCGGGAACCGAAGAAATCGATCCCTGCGCCCAGGTTTGGAGGAAATATGGAAAACAAGATTTCGATTTTTGCAGGCAAACATAACAAGTCAGCTGTGGAAAAGGGAGCGGAGATCATTTTCACCGGCTGCGGTCTGCTGGCAGTGCTGGCGGTGGTGTCCATCACCGGCTACATGATCATCAGCGGAGCCCCGGCCCTGTTCCAGGTGGGTATCACCGATATCCTGTTCGGAACGGTGTGGAAACCGGCTTCTGACCCGGCGTCTTTTGGAATATTATACGTAATTTTGACATCAATCGTGGGAACGTTCCTGGCGATCCTCATCGGAGTGCCCATCGGCCTGTTCACCGCCATCTTCCTGGCGGAGATCGCGCCGGCGAAGGTGGCATCCGTGGTGAGACCCGCCGTGGAGCTTCTGGCCGGCATCCCCTCCGTCATCTACGGACTCTTGGGAGTGCTGATCTTGAACCCGTTAATGTATAAACTGGAGATCCGCATCTTTGAGGGCTCCGCCACCCACCAGTACTCCGGCGGCGCGAACCTGATCTCCGCGGTGCTGGTTCTGGCCCTGATGATTCTCCCCACCGTGGTGAACATCAGCGAATCCGCCCTGCGGGCTGTGCCGGGACATTTAAAGAGCGCGTCCCTGGCCCTGGGGGCGACCCACATTCAGACCATCTTCAAGGTGATCGTGCCGGCGGCCAAGTCCGGTATCATGGCGGCCATCGTTCTGGGCTGCGGAAGGGCCATCGGTGAGGCCATGGCCATCACCCTGGTGTCCGGAAGCTCCGTGAACATCCCGCTGCCCTTCAACTCCGTGCGCTTCCTGACCACGGCCATCGTGGCGGAGATGTCCTATTCCCAGGGACTTCACAGGCAGGTGCTGTTCACCATCGGACTGGTTCTGTTTGTGTTTATCATGATTATCAACGTGTCCCTGACCCGTTTGTTCAAGAAAGGGGAGGCTGAAAATGACTGATGAGATGACAGGAGGCACCTTCGTGCCCGCAAGCAAAGAAAACAGCATTTACAACCGCAGAGTCCGCGTCTCCGACCAGATTTTAAAGGGCTTGATCTACCTGGCGGCGGCCATCGCCATCGCCATCCTGATCGGCATCATGGGCTATGTGTTCGTGAGGGGCATCCCCCAGATCAGCTGGGAGTTCCTCTCCACCGTGCAGAGCTCCATCAAGGGGACCTTCGGCATCCTGGGAAATATCGTCAACACCCTGTACATCATCGTGATCACCCTGGTTCTGGCGGTGCCCATCGGCGTCGGCTCCGCCATCTACCTCAACGAGTACGCCAAGCCGGGAAAGCTGGTGGACAGCATTGAGTTCACCACGGAGATCCTGTCCGGCATCCCCTCCATCATCTTCGGCCTGTTCGGCATGGTGGTGTTTGGAACGGTCATGAAGCTCCAGTATTCTGTGCTCACCGGCGCCTTCACCCTGACCCTGATGGTGCTCCCCCTGATCACCAGAAATACCCAGGAGGCCCTGCGGACGGTTCCCGACAGCTACCGCTCCGGAGCCCTGGGCATCGGAGCCACCAAGTGGTACATGATCCGCACCATCCTGCTCCCCAGCGCGGCCCCCGGCATTCTCACGGGAATCATCCTGGCGGTGGGGCGTATCGTGGGCGAGTCGGCGGCCCTGCTGTTCACGGCGGGAAGCGGATTCCAGCTGCCGAGGGGAATATTCTCCAAGCTGTTTGAATCCAGCGGCACCCTGACCATCCAGCTGTACCTGTCCATGCAGAAGGCTCAGTACGACCAGGCATTTGGAATCGCCGTGGTGCTGCTGGTGATCGTGCTCTGCATCAACCTGCTGGCCCGCTTTGTGACTGTGAAATTCGGAACCAATAAGAAATAAAGGAGAACATCCATGGACGTAAAAATTTCCACCAAAGATTTGAATTTATATTACGGCGCCAACCACGCCTTAAAGAATGTGAGTCTGGATCTTTACGCCAACAAGATCACGGCCTTCATCGGCCCGTCCGGCTGCGGAAAATCCACCTACTTAAAGACCCTGAACCGCATGAACGACCTGGTTCCCAACGTGAAGATCGAGGGAAAGGTGCTTTTGGACGGGGAGGATATCTATGACCCCAAGGTGGACACCACCATCCTGAGAAAGAAGGTGGGCATGGTGTTCCAGCAGCCCAACCCCTTCCCCATGAGCATCTACGACAATGTGGCCTACGGCCCCAGAATCCACGGCTTGAAGAACAAGGCCAAGCTGGACGAGATCGTGGAGCAGAGCCTGCGGGGCGCCGCCCTGTGGGATGAGGTTCACGACCGGCTGAAGAAGTCCGCCTTGGGCCTGTCCGGCGGACAGCAGCAGAGACTCTGCATCGCCAGAGCGCTGGCGGTGGAGCCGGAGGTCATCCTGATGGATGAGCCCACCTCCGCCCTGGATCCCATCTCCACCTTGAAGATCGAGGATCTGATGGACAGCCTGAAGGAGAAGTACACGGTGATCATCGTGACCCACAACATGCAGCAGGCCACCAGAATTGCAGATTACACCGCCTTCTTCCTGGTGGGAGAGGTGATCGAGTACGGAGAGACGGAGGAGCTGTTCTCCCATCCGAAGCAGAAGAAGACCGAGGACTATGTGACCGGAAGATTTGGTTGATGGAGGATGCAAAGACAATGAGAATCACGTTTGAACAGGAACTGGAAAATCTGAACGAGTCCCTGACGGAGATGGGCACCAAGGTGGAGAAGATCATCGAGAGGACCTTTGAGGCCTTTGGAAAGAACGACAGAGATGCCCTGCAGAAGATCATCGGCGGGGACGGGGATGTGGACCGAATGGAGAAGGACATCGAGGCCAAGTGCCTGTCCCTGATGCTGCGTCAGCAGCCGGTGGCCAAGGACCTGCGCCACATTTCCATGGCGCTGAAGGTGGTGACGGACCTGGAGCGCATCGGCGACCACGCGGTGGACATCGCGGAGCTGGCCATGCGCCTGGACCAGAAGGATGCCCAGTCCATGATCGAGTACCTGCCGGAGATGGTGGAGAACGTAAAGACTATGCTGCGGGAGTCCATCAACGCCTTTGTGAAGAAGGACCGGGAGCTGGCCCGCTCCATGGAGGAGAGGGACGACGTCATCGACGGCCTCTTCAACCGGGTCAAGCAGGAGGCGGTGAAGCTCCTCAAGGAGGACGGAGCGGAGTCCGACAAGGTGGTGGATCTGCTGATGCTGGCGAAATACCTGGAGCGCATCGGCGACCACGCGGTGAACGTGTGCGAGTGGACAGAATTTTTCGATACGGGACTGGTCAAAAACGTCCGGATTTTGTAAAATAGATACCGGGCTGAAAGGATGAAGCTATGATTTACATCGTGGAAGATGACAGCAGCATTCGCGAACTGGTAGCTTATACACTGAACAGCCAGGGGATGGAGGCGGAGGGCTTTGAGTGCCCGTCCGCCTTTTTTAAAGCGCTGGATAAGAAGATGCCGGACCTGGTTCTCCTGGACATCATGCTCCCGGAGATGGACGGGCTCTCGGTGCTGAGAAAATTGAAGGGGACTCCCGCCTGCTCCCGGCTGCCGGTGATCATGCTGACGGCCAAGGGGAGCGAGTACGACACCGTGATGGGGCTGGACAGCGGGGCGGACGACTACATCCCCAAGCCCTTTGGGATGATGGAGCTTCTGGCCAGGATCCGGGCGGTGCTGCGCCGGACCAAGGAGAAGAAGGGGGAGGTCCGGGAGTACGGGAGCATCTGCGTGTACCCGGAGAGCCGCCGCGTGACGGTGAACGGGGAGGAGGTGACCCTCACCTCCAAGGAATTTGACCTTCTCTGCGCGCTGATGGCTCAGGCGGAGAAAGTGTGTACCAGAAGTCAGCTCCTCAGCACAGTCTGGGGATATATCTCCGACGGGGAGAGCCGGACCGTGGATGTCCACATCAAGACCCTCAGGCAGAAGCTGGGGGAGGCGGGGCAGCTCATAGAGACCGTTCGGGGAATGGGTTATAAAATAGGAGGAAACGAGAAGTGACAAGACGGATATTCCGCTCTATTTTGTGCGTGAGCGCGGCAGTGCTGTTGGCCAGCCTGGTGATCACGCTGGGAGTGCTCTACGGCTATATCAATGTTCAACAGAAAAATGAGCTGAGGGACGAGACCATGTATCTGGCCCCCGGCGTGGTGGAGCGCGGGGCGGAGTATCTGCTGCAGCTGGAGGATACGGGCAAGAGAATCACCCTCATCGACCGGGATGGAACGGTCCTCTACGACAATGAGGCGGATTCCCAGGAGATGGAAAATCACCTGCAGCGGGAGGAGGTCCAGGAGGCGCTGGCCTCGGGGGAGGGGATGGCTTCCAGGCATTCCGACTCCCTGTCAGAGCCCACCATGTACTACGCCAGGCTCCTGGACAACGGGCAGATCCTGCGCCTCTCCGGCAGCGAGTACCGGATGATGACGGTGTTTGCCAACCTGCTGTACCCCATGTGTGCGGTCAGCCTGCTGATGATTCTGCTGGCGGCGTTTTTTGCCATGCGCGCCTCGGAGAAGATTGTGGAGCCCATCAATCGGCTGGACGTGGAGGATGTGAAGGAGGGGGATGTGTACGAGGAGATCGCTCCCCTGGTCCAGAAGATCGGCCACCAGAAGGAGACCATCACCAACCAGGTGCTGGAGGCTCAGCGGCAGCAGAGGGAATTTGAGGACATGAAGGAGCAGATGCGGCGGGAGTTCACCGCCAATGTCTCCCACGAGCTGAAGACGCCCCTCACCTCCATCTCCGGGTTCGCGGAGATCATCAAGAACGGATTTGTGAAGCCGGAGGATATACCGGGCTTTGCGGGGAAGATCTTTGAGGAGTCCCAGCGCCTGATCGTCCTGGTAAACGACATCATCAAGATTTCCCAGCTGGACGAGGGGGGGATCCCCTACGACAAGGAGGAGATCGACATCTACGAGATGGCGGAGGAGGTTTTAGACCGCCTGGAGGAGCCGGCGAAGAAGAGAAATATCAACCTCCAGCTGCTGGGGGAGCATGTGAAGATCCGCGGGGTGCGCCTGATTCTGGACGAGGTGATCTACAACCTCTGCGACAACGCGGTGAAGTACAACCGGGACAACGGCTCCGTCATCGTCCGCGTCCGGCGGGACCGGCGGGGGATTCAGCTGGTGGTGGCGGACACGGGCATCGGCATCTCCAAGGAGCACCAGGAGCGGGTATTCGAGCGCTTCTACCGGGTGGACAAGAGCCACTCCAAGGCCATCGGCGGAACGGGCCTGGGCCTCTCCATTGTGAAGCACGGGGCCGCCTTTTTGGGGGCCGCCGTGAACCTGGACAGCCGTCCGGACGAGGGGACGGTGATCACCCTCACCTGGAAGGCGGCTTAGGGACGCCTGGAACTGCAAGAAAATACGCAA
>DXEU01000038.1 GCA_019114845.1 Candidatus Lachnoclostridium stercoripullorum
AGAGCGGAAGTGCACGGAATACATTCTCCAGGTGATTATGGGAATCGGGGGCCTGCAGGTCTTAGAACAGGTCCTGCAGATGGATTTTAAGAATCTCCAGGGGCGTTCCGCCATTCTGGACTGCGTGGCCAGGGACCAGAGAGGAAAATTGTACAACGTAGAAATTCAGCAGAAAAGCGAAGGGGCGTCGCCCAAGCGCGCCAGGTATCACGCCGGGTTGATGGACATGAACGTGTTGGAGAGAGGGCAGGATTTCGATCGGCTGCCGGAGTGCCATGTGATCTTTATCACGGAGAAGGACACGCTGGGGTACGGACAGCCGATCTATCACATAGAGCGGCGGATCCGAGAGAACGGAGAGAATTTTCGAGATGAGTCCCACATCGTGTATGTGAACAGCAGCAGCCGGGAGGAGACGGAGCTGGGGAGGCTGATGCACGATTTCCACTGTAAATCGGCGTCGGAGATGTACAGCGAGGTGCTCTCCGGGAGAGTGCGCACATTAAAAGAGACGGAGGAGGGAATTGAAGAGATGTGCAGAGAGTTAGAAGAGCTTTATCAGATGGGAATGATGGATGGAAGAGCCGAGGGAAGAAGCGAGGGAATAGCTTTGGGAAGGGCCGAGGGAAGAAACGAGGGAATAGCTTTGGGAAAGGCCGAGGGAAGGGCCGAAGGAAGAACTGAGGGAAGGGCCGAGGGCGAACGGATGGCCAAGAAGGAGATTGTGTTTTCCATGGCGGAGAAAGAACTGCCGGTGGAGAGGATCGCGGAACTGGTGAAGGTCAGCGTGCAGCAGGTGCAGGAGTGGCTGACGGGGAAGGCAGACATAGCGAGATAGAATGGGGCTTTCCCCTGGTTTCCGCCGCAATAGGTCTACCGAGGACATCCTCTCTACAGCCAGGAGGAGACGGAGGAGGGAATCGAAGAGATGTGCAGAGAGTTGGAGGAGCTTTATCAAATGGGAATGATGGATGGAAAAGCCGAGGGAAGAAACGAGGGAATAGCCGAGGGCGAACGGATGGCGAAAAAGGAGATGGTGTTTTCTTTGGCCGAGATAGAACTGCCAGTGGAGAAGATCGCGGAGCTAGTGAAGGTCAGCGTGCAGCAGGTGCAAGAGTGGCTGACGGGGAGTCCGAACCCGGCCAGGTAGGGATGATCGCCCTGCGGTTCTGTGAGGAGATGTGCCGGCACCTGCCTGCGGTGCTCGCCTGGAAAAAACGTGTTGCATTTGCCAGCGCCCCGTGCTATAATATTATCCGTTGAGCGGGAGTGCTGGAATTGGCAGACAGGCAAGACTAAGGATCTTGTGGGTGTATGCTCGTGTGGGTTCAAGTCCCATCTCCCGCATAAGTACGAAGGCGTATCCCGGTGGAAGGGATGCGCCTTCGTGCGTAATGGAGAGAAGGGCGGGTTGGCTGCCCATTACAGACGGCGAAGGCCGGGAAAAGGAGAGGAAACATATGACGATCAGAGTTGGAATTTTAGGATACGGCAATCTTGGCCGGGGCGTGGAGTGCGCTCTGCAGCAGAATCCGGACATGGAGCTGGCGGCGGTATTTACCAGGAGAGATCCGGAGTCCGTGAAGATTCTCACGGAGGGTGTGAAGGTGTACCGCATCGATGAGGCGGAGAGCATGGGGGATCAGATTGACGTGATGATCCTCTGCGGCGGCAGCGCCACGGATCTTCCGGTGCAGACGCCCAAGTATGCGGAGATGTTCAACGTGGTGGACAGCTTCGACACTCACGCAAAGATCCCGGAGCATTTTGCCGATGTGGATGCGGCGGCGAAGAAGGGGGGCCATGTGGCTCTGATCTCCGCGGGCTGGGATCCGGGCATGTTCTCTTTAAACCGCCTGTACGCGGAGTGCGTGCTGCCGGAGGGCAAGAATTACACCTTCTGGGGCAAGGGCGTGAGCCAGGGACATTCCGACGCCATCCGCCGCGTGGCCGGGGTGAAGGACGCCAGACAGTACACCATCCCCGTGGATGCGGCGCTGGAGGCGGTGAGAAGCGGCAGCAATCCGGAGCTGACCACCAGGCAGAAGCACACCAGGGAGTGCTTTGTGGTGGCGGAGGAGGGCGCAGATCTGGCCCGCATTGAGAATGAGATCAAAACCATGCCCAACTATTTTGACGAGTACGACACCACGGTGCATTTCATCACCGAGGAGGAGCTGATGCGCGACCATGCGGGGATTCCCCACGGCGGCTTTGTGATCCGCAGCGGCAAGACCGGCTGGAACAGGGAGAACAGCCACGTGATCGAGTACAGCTTAAAGCTGGATTCCAACCCGGAGTTCACCTCCAGCATTTTGGTGGCCTACGCCAGAGCGGTGGTCCGCATGGCCAAGGAGGGCCAGACCGGCTGCAAGACGGTGTTTGATGTGGCTCCGGCCTATCTCTCCAGCAAGAGCGGGGAGGAACTGAGAAAAGAAATGCTGTAAAGAGGCTTGCCAGACTGGAAGAAAACGTCTACAATAGAGAAGGCAAAAGAACGCCGCCTTTCGGGGCGGCGTCTGAATACATGGAGGAACAGCTATGCTTACATTAGAACACATCTCCTTCGACGTGCAGGACGAGAGCGGCGAGAAGGGGATCATCAAGGATTTAAGCCTTACGCTGGATGACAACAAGTTTATCGTCATCACTGGGCCCAACGGCGGCGGTAAATCCACTCTGGCAAGACTGATCGCGGGGGTGGCAAAGCCCACCGCAGGAAAGATTTATTTCGACGGGAAGGACATCACGGAGGCCAGCATCACGGAGCGGGCCAACTTGGGCATCAGCTTCGCCTTCCAGCAGCCGGTGCGCTTTAAGGGGGTTCAGGTGCTGGATCTTCTGCGGCTGGCGGCGGGCAAGAAGAATCTGTCCGTGGCGGAGGCCTGCAGTTACCTCTCCGAGGTGGGCCTGTGCGCCAAAGACTATATCAACCGGGAGGTGAACGCCAGCCTCTCCGGCGGTGAGCTCAAGAGAATTGAGATCGCCACGGTGCTGGCCAGGGGGACCAAGCTCTCCATCTTCGATGAGCCGGAGGCGGGCATCGATCTGTGGAGCTTCCAGAACCTGATCCAGGTGTTTGAGAAGATGCGCAGCGCCATTCACGACAGCTCCATCCTGATCATTTCCCATCAGGAGAGGATTCTGGACATCGCAGACGAGATCGTGGTCATCGCCGACGGCGCGATCCGCGAGCAGGGCCCCAAGGAGAAGATTCTGCCGGGACTTTTGGGCACGGCATCCGCGGTGGACGTCTGCAGAAGCTTTGAGGGAGGTAACTGATATGGATCCGATTAAGTTGAATTTGCTGAGAGAGGTTGCCGATCTCCACGGGGTTCCGGAGGGAGCCTACAATATCCGCTCTGACGGAAAGCTGGCGGGGCGGAGTACGACGGCGAACATCGACATTGTGTCCAAGGAGGACGGCAGCGGCATCGACATCATCATCAAGCCGGGGACGGTGCACGAGAGCGTTCACATCCCCGTGATCATCAGCGAGAGCGGGCTGACGGACGTGGTCTACAATGATTTCTATATCGGGGACAACTGCGACGTGGTGATCGTGGCCGGCTGCGGCATCAGCAACTGCGGCCAGCAGGATTCGGAGCACGACGGCATCCACCGCTTCCATGTGGGGAAGAATTCCAAGGTGAAGTATGTGGAGAAGCACTACGGCGAGGGCGACGGCAACGGAAAGCGGATCCTGAATCCGGTGACGGAGGTTCACATGGACGAGGGGAGCTACGTGGAGATGGAGATGGTCCAGATCAAGGGCGTGGATTCCACCGTGCGCAGGACGGAGATGGATCTGGCGGCCGGGGCCAAGGTGGTGATCAAGGAGCGCCTGCTGACCCACGGCAGCCAGACGGCGATCAGCGAGATCAGCGCCCATTTGAACGGTGAGGGTTCCAGCGCAAACATTATCTCCCGCTCCGTGGCCAAGGACGACTCCTACCAGAAGTTCGTCTCCAGGCTCTTTGGAAATGCGGCCTGCAGCGGACATTCGGAGTGTGATTCTATCATCATGGGCAACGCCAGAATCCAGGCGGTGCCGGAGATCGACGCGGAGTGCACCGACGCGGCCTTGATCCACGAGGCGGCCATCGGCAAGATCGCCGGGGATCAGATCATCAAGCTGATGACTCTGGGACTGACGGAGGCGGAGGCGGAGGCGCAGATCGTCAACGGCTTCTTAAAGTAGAGACCGCAGATGGGCGGAAATCAGGCAAATTGAATCATTCAAGGGCGGAAGGCATGAGACCTCCGTCCTTTTTCATATGGTAGAAAAAAAGGCGGAGGTGCCTTTTGGACAGTCAGAAGCTGGAAAATATCCTGAACTTGGCCCTGGACGCCGGGGAGGAGGAGCGGGAGAAATCCCCGTCCCTGCGAACCGGATATCTGCGGGCGGAGAAGAAGTGGGAGCTGATTGTGCGCTATTACGGGGAGATCGATGGCCTGCGCCAGGCGGGGATCGGGGTGGAGAAACTCCTGGGGGGCTATGCCATTCTCACCACGCCGGAGGGGCTGATCCCCTACGTGGCCAGTCTGCCTCAGATCGAGTATGTGGAGAAGCCCAACCGGCTGTATTTCCAGACGGACGGAGGCCGGGCGGCTTCCTGCGTCACAGTCCTCCAGGAGGGCAGGGAGGGACTCACCGGCCGCGGGGTGCTGGTGGCGGTGATCGACTCCGGCATCGACTACGCTCACCCGGATTTCCGCAACGAGGACGGAACCACCCGCATCCGGGAGCTGTGGGATCAGAGCCAGGGTCAGGTCTACACGGAGGAGGAGATCAATGAGGCTTTGGCCTCCGGGGAGGAGGAGAGAAGGCGGCTGGTGCCCTCGGTGGATGTGAGCGGCCACGGGACTGCGGTGGCGGGGATCGCAGCCGGGGGCGGCCGCAGCCAGGGGGGACGCAACCGGGGAGTCGCCTACGAGAGCACCATCCTGGCGGTGAAGCTGGGGAGCCGGGGGGAGGGATCCTTTCCCTGGACCACGGAGCTGATGCGCGCCCTGGACTATTCGGTCCGCCGGGGGGAGCAGTGGGGGATGCCCCTGGCGGTGAATTTGAGTTTCGGAAATACCTACGGCTCCCACGACGGCTTCAGCCTGCTGGAGACCTACCTGGACCGGGCAGCGGGCTACGGGCGCACCTCCATCGTGGTGGGGACGGGCAACGAGGGGGCGGGCAACGGCCACGCCTCCGGCGAGGTGGGAAAGGGGGAGACGGCGTATGCGGAGCTGGCGGTAGGGACCTATGAGACCGGCTTCGGCCTGCAGCTGTGGAAGTCCTATGTGGATGAGCTGGAGGTGAGCCTGGAGGCTCCGTCCGGCCGAGTGATCGGGCCGGTGGAGCCCTTTATGGGGGCACAGAGGCTGACCTACGGCAATACGGAGATTCTCATCTACCACGGCTACCCCAGCCCGTACAGCCAGTCCCAGGAGATCTATTTTGACTTTATTCCCAGGGGGGATTATGTGGACAGCGGGATCTGGAAGGTGAGGATCCGGGGGGAGGAGGTGGTCACCGGCCGCTATGACCTGTGGCTCCCGCCGGCCTCCACCCTGTCCGGCACCACCCGCTTTTTAAAGCCGGATCCCCAAATCACCTTGACCATTCCGGCCACCTCCTCCATGGCGGTCTCCGTGGGGGCCTACGACAGCCGGTACCGGTCCTACGCGGATTTTTCCGGCCGCGGCTACACCCGCCTCACCAGCCAGGTGAAGCCGGATCTGGCCGCCCCGGGGGTGGGAATCATGGCGCCCCGGGCGGGGGGCGGCTATGAGATGTTCACGGGCACCTCCTTTGCGGCCCCCTTTGTCACCGGTGCGGCGGCCCTGCTCATGGAGTGGGGGATCATCCGGGGAAATGATCCCTACCTCTACGGGGAGAAGCTAAAGGCCTGCCTGCGCCGGGGAGCCGCCCGCTTTCCCGCCCAGGAGGCCTGGCCCAACCCCCAGATGGGGTACGGGGCCCTGTGCGTGAGGGACAGCCTGCCCCTGCCCTCGCCGTGAGTCCGCTGCGGCCTGCCCCCGGCGGAAAGTATTCAAAATCGAGGCGCAATTGCGAAAAAAAGCTGTGAAAAAGAGAAAAGTATGATACAATAGTCATATCTGTGTTTGATTGGTCATATAATAGGAAGAGGATTTTTTGGGAGTACAAAGGAGGATATGGATTGAACATCAGAGAGACCGCGGAACTTTTGGAGGAACAGGTTCTGAGCCCTTACGCTTCTCTGAGCAGGAACAGCCGGGGGCGGGACCGGGAGGAGGAACCCTGCGATATCCGGCCGGCCTATCAGAGGGACCGGGATCGAATTCTCCACAGCAAGTCGTTCCGCAGACTGAAGCATAAAACCCAGGTGTTTCTGGCCCCGGAGGGGGATCACTACCGGACGCGGCTGACCCACACCCTGGAGGTGTCCCAGATTGCCAGGACCATCGCCAGGGCCCTCCGGCTCAATGAGAATCTGACGGAGGCCATCGCCCTGGGCCATGACCTGGGCCACACGCCCTTCGGCCACTCCGGGGAGCGGGTGCTCAACGAGATCTGCCAGGACGGCTTTGCCCACTACCGCCAGAGCGTGCGGGTGGTGGAGGTGCTGGAGAAGGACGGCCAGGGACTGAATTTGACCTGGGAGGTGAGGGACGGGATCCTGAACCACAGAACCAGCGGCCACCCGTCTACCCTGGAGGGGAAGGTGGTTCGCTTCTCCGACAAGATCGCCTACATCAACCACGACATCGACGACGCCATCCGGGCCAGGCTGCTGACGGAGGGAGAGCTTCCCTCCCGCTACACCGACGTGCTGGGCCACAGTGTCAGAGAGCGGCTCAACACCATGATCCACGACATCATTGTAAACAGCATGGACCGGCCGGAGATCGCCATGTCGCCCGGCATGGAGGAGGCTATGCAGGGGCTGCGCTCCTGGATGTTCGAGCACGTGTACACCAACTCGGCGGCCAAGGCGGAGGATGGGCGGGTGGCGAAGCTGATCACCAGTCTGTACGACTATTACTACATACATATGAGGGAGCTGCCGCCGGAATACCGCCGCCTGATGGAGAACGGGGAGAAGCGGGAACGGGTGGTCTGCGACTACATTGCCGGCATGAGCGACGTATACGCCATCGACCGGTTTGAGGAACTGTTCGTTCCCAAAGCCTGGAAGGTATAGGAGGTTTTGCATGTACTATCCGGATGAAATTGTAGAGGAAGTGCGTTCCAGGAACGACATTGTGGACGTGATCTCCGGCTACGTGAGGCTGCAGAAGAAGGGGAGCAATTATTTTGGGCTCTGCCCGTTCCACAATGAGAAATCGCCTTCCTTCTCCGTCTCCCCCGGCAAGCAGATGTATTACTGCTTTGGCTGCGGGGCGGGGGGGAATGTGATCACCTTCCTCATGGAATATGAAAACTACACGTTTGCGGAGGCCCTGAAGGTGCTGGCGGACCGGGCCGGGATCACCCTGCCCCAGGAGGACAATTCCAGGGAGGCCAGGGCCAGGGAGGAGCTTCGCACCACCCTGTTAAAGATCAACAAGACGGCGGCCAGCTTCTTCTACTGGCAGCTGCGCCAGCCCCAGGGGGAGATCGGGTACCGGTATTTTAAAAATCGTGCCCTGACGGACGAGACCATGAAGCGCTTCGGCCTGGGATTTGCGGGGAAGAGCGGCGGTCTCTACCCGTATCTGAAGGAGCAGGGGTACGACGACGAGGTGCTGAGGGAGTCGGGGCTGTTTGTCATCGAGGAGCGGGGGGCCAGGGACAAGTTCTGGAACCGGGTGATTTTCCCCATCATGGATGTGAACAACCGTGTCATCGGCTTCGGCGGCCGGGTGATGGGGGACGGAACCCCCAAATATCTCAACTCCCCGGAGACGAAGATCTTCGACAAGAGCCGGAATCTGTACGGCTTAAACTACGCCAGAACCTCCAGGGAGGATTACCTTCTGGTGTGCGAGGGCTACATGGATGTCATCGCCCTGCACCAGGCGGGGTTCACCAACTCGGTGGCCTCCCTGGGGACGGCCCTCACCGGCCAGCACGCCAATCTGCTGAAGCGGTACACCGGGAAGGTGGTGCTCACCTACGACAGCGACGGGGCGGGAGTGCGGGCGGCCCTGCGGGCCATCCCCATCCTGAAGGAGGCGGGAATTTCCACCCGAGTGCTGAACATGGAGCCCTACAAGGATCCCGACGAGTTTATCAAGAATCTGGGGGCGGAGGAGTTTAAAAAGCGGATTGCCGCCGCCAGGAACAGTTTCCTCTTTGAGATCGACGTGCTGAAGCGAGATTACAGCATGCAGGACCCGGAGCAGAAGACCCAGTTCCACAACCAGGTGGCGAAAAAACTCCTGGAGTTTCCGGAGGCCCTGGAGCGGGACAACTATATGCACGCGGTGGCCGAGGAGTATTTCATCAACTACGAGGATCTGAGGCGTTTGGTGGCCAGCCTGGGAAGGCGCCTGGGGGCGGCGGAGCAGGGGAGCCGGGACCGGGAGCTTCTCCGGGAGGAGAGGCAGAAGCAGAGGCGGGAGAAGGAGGACGGGATCCGCAGATCCCAGAGGCTCCTGCTCACCTGGCTCATCGAGGATGAGAGCCTGTTTGACAAGATAGAGGGAATTATCACGGAGAATGATTTTATCGAGCCCCTGTACCATCAGGTGGCGAAGCTGGTGTTTGAGGGGCACCGCCGGGGGGATTTGAATCCGGCGGCCATTTTGAACCAGTTTATAGACGATGGGGACCAGTACCGGGAGGCAGCGGCGCTGTTCAACGCTTCCCTGAGTGAATCTTTGAGTAATGAAGAGCAGAAAAAGGCGTTTTCGGAGACAGTGGTCAAGGTGAAGAAGAACAGCCTGGACGATGCCGGCCGCCGCGTGACGGACGCGGCGGGGCTGCAGAGGCTGATCGAGGAGCAGGCCGCGCTGCGCAACCTGCATATTTCCCTGGACTGAAGGACACACTAAAGGCATGCTGCGGAGGGCAAAGACATGGTAGAGAAACATACGGAGCTGGAAAAGAAACAGGCAGATGATGGGCAGGAGTTTGCGCAGAAGCTGGCCAAGCTTCTGGAGGAGGCGAGGAAGAAAAAGAACGTGCTGGAGGACCGGGAAATCCTGGATTTCTTCAAGGGCGAGCAGCTGGACGCCGAGAAGATGGATCGGATCTACGATTTTCTGGAAGCCAACAAGGTGGACGTGCTCAGCCTGAGCGGGGAGGAGGAGCTGGAGCCGGATCTGTTCCTGGAGGACGAGGGGGACGGGGAGGAGATCGATATGGAGAACATCGATCTGTCCGTCCCGGAGGGAGTCGGCACGGAGGACCCGGTGCGGATGTACTTAAAGGAGATCGGCAAGGTGCCCCTTCTGACCTCCGACGAGGAGATTGAACTGGCCAAGCGCATTGAGCTGGGGGATGAGGAGGCCAAGCAGCGGCTGGCGGAGGCCAACCTGCGGCTGGTGGTGAGCATCGCCAAGCGGTATGTGGGGCGGGGAATGCAGTTTTTGGATCTGATCCAGGAGGGCAATCTGGGCCTCATCAAGGCGGTGGAGAAGTTCGACTATAAGAAGGGCTACAAGTTCAGCACCTACGCCACCTGGTGGATCCGCCAGGCCATCACCAGGGCCATCGCGGACCAGGCGCGGACCATCCGCATCCCGGTTCACATGGTGGAGACCATCAACCGGGTGATCCGCACCTCCAGGCAGCTGCTCCAGGAGCTGGGCAGGGAGCCCTCCCCGGAGGAGATCGCCGACAAGATGAACATGCCGGTGGACCGGGTGCGGGAGATCATGAAGATTTCCCAGGAGCCGGTGTCCCTGGAGACCCCCATCGGCGAGGAGGAGGACAGCCACCTGGGTGACTTTATCCAGGACGACCATGTGGCGGTGCCGGCGGACGCGGCGGCCTACACCCTGCTCCACGAGCAGCTGATGGAGGTGTTGGACACCCTGACGGAGAGGGAGCAGAAGGTGCTGAAGCTCCGCTTCGGCCTGGTGGACGGGCGGCCCAGGACCCTGGAGGAGGTGGGCAAGGAGTTCAACGTCACCAGGGAGCGGATCCGCCAGATCGAGGCCAAGGCCCTGCGCAAGCTCCGCCACCCCAGCCGCAGCAAAAAACTGAAGGATTATCTGGATTAAACGCATCCAGATTGAAAAGATCCGGATTGAGATGGGAGACAGCATGAGATTATCAGAACGGTTGGAGACAGTTGCTTCCTTTGTGGACAAAGGAAGCATTGTTGCCGATGTGGGAACGGACCACGGATACATACCCGTCTGTCTGGTGGAGCGGGGCATCTGCCCGGCGGCCATCGGCATGGACGTGAGACCCGGCCCCCTTTCCAGGGCCAGGGAGCATATTGAGGAGCGAGGTCTGGGGGACCGGATACAGACCCGTCTGGGGGACGGGCTGGAACCCCTTGCGCCCGGGGAGGCGGATACGGCGGTCATCGCCGGCATGGGCGGGGAGCTCATCATCCGCATCCTGGAAAATGGGCGGCGGCTGTGGGGGGATGTGAGGACCTGGATCCTCTCTCCCCAGTCGGAGATCCAGAAGGTGCGGCTGTTTCTCTGGGAGAACGGTTTTCGCGCGGTGGATGAGGCCATGGTGCTGGACGAGGGGAAATATTACACGGTGATGAAATGCCGGCGGGAGGGAGCGTCTGCCCGGCCTGCGCCAGGGCTGACGGAGGCGGAAGTCTCCTCGCCGGGGCTGCCCGCGGCGGAAATTTCCGCGGCAGGAGTTCCCACGCCGGGGGAGCTGAGGTACGGGAGGATTCTCCTGGAAAGGAGGGATCCCGTTCTCAGGGATTACCTGGAAAAGGAGCTGGAGAAGCTCTCCGCCATCGAGGGACAGCTGGGAGCGTCCGGCACGGAGAAGGCGCGGGCGCGCCTGGAGGAAGTCAGGCGGGAGATAGAGACGGCAAAGGAGGCATACGATGCGGTGCGGTGAGATCATACGGATTTTGGAGGAATTGGCTCCCAGGGACTACGCCTGCGACTGGGATAACCCGGGGCTGCTGGCGGGGCGCAGGGCCAAGGGAGTGAGGAAGATACTGGTGGCGGTGGACGCCGACGATGAGGCGGTGGAGCTGGCGGTGCAGGGGGGAGCGGACATGCTTCTGACCCATCACCCCCTGATCTTTCACCCCTTAAAGCAGATCAACGACGGGGATTTCATCGGCCGCCGTCTGCTGACCCTCATCGGGGCGGACATCTCCTATTACGCCATGCACACCAATTTTGACATCGCCCCCGGCTGCATGGGGGATCTGGCGGCTGAGCGGCTGGGACTCTCCGGCTGCGCCCCCCTGGAGGTGACGGGGACGGACCTGAGGACAGGGACGGAGCTGGTGGGCATCGGCAAAGTGGGACGATTGCCCCGGCCCATGACGGGGGCGGAGATCGCCGGGCTTGTGAAGGAGCGGTTCGGGCTGCCCTTTGTGACAGCCTACGGCTTGGAGACAGCGGCGGAGCCGGTGGAGTACGTGGCCATCTCCCCAGGTTCCGGCGGGAGCATGGTGGCTCCGGCCCTGAAATCGGTGGCCAGGGTGCTGGTGACGGGGGATATCGGCCACCACACCGGCATCGACGCTGCGGCCCAGGGGCTTGCGGTCATCGACGCGGGCCACTACGGGGTGGAGCACATTTTTATGGACTTTATGGCGGGATACCTGCGGGAGAAGCTGGGGGACGAGGTCACTGTGGACACCGCGCCCCTGAGGTTTCCGGAGCGGGTTCTGTAGCCCTGGAGAGAGGAGGCAGCCGGTATGATACGGGTGACAGTAGATGGAGAGCAGAGAGAGTATCCCGACGGCACTCTCCTGAGAGAAATCGCGGAGGAATACCAGGATCGGTACGACAGCCGGATCCTGCTCGCCATGGCGGACGGGAAGCTGAGGGAGCTGTCCAAGCGCCCCTGGGAGGGGGCGGCGATCTCCTTCCTCACCGGGCGGGACCGGCCGGGGATTGAGACCTACCGCAGGAGCGCCGTCCTGTTGTTTATGAAGGCGTTTCGGGATGTGGAGGGGCCTGGCGCCCCCTGCCACGCCACAGTGGAATTTACCCTGGGAAAGGGGCTGTTTATCCGCCTGAAGGAAGGGTACTCCGCCACGGAGGAGCTGGCGGGGCGCATCGAGGCACAGATGAGAGAGCTGGCGGCCAGGGCCATCCCCATCGAGAAGCGGAACATCCACACCGACGAGGCGGTGGAGCTGTTTCGCAGAAACGGGATGCCGGACAAGGAGAAATTGTTCTACTACCGGCGGGTGTCCAGGGTCAATGTGTACCGGCTGGAGGACTATGAGGACTATTACTACGGGTACATGGTGCCGGACACGGGATACCTCACCTGCTTTGGGCTCTTCGCCTACGAGAACGGCTTCGTCCTCATGCTGCCGGATCCCAGTCAGCCGAACCAGGTGCCGGCCTTCAAGGCGGACAGGAGAAAGCTGTTTAAGCTGATGGAGGAGTCGGACGAGTGGGGGAAGAAGCTCCGCGTGGGCTGCGTGGGGGAGCTGAACGATCAGATCACCAAGGGCAGCTGCCGGGACCTGATCCTGATCCAGGAGGCGGTGCAGGAGAAGAAGATCGCCGAGATCGCGGCGGCCATCGCCGCCTCCCCGGACAAGAAATTTATCATGATCGCCGGGCCGTCCTCCTCGGGGAAGACCACCTTTGCCAGGAGGTTGTCCATCCAGCTGACGGCGCAGGGGCTGACGCCCCATGCGGTGAGCGTGGACGACTATTTTGTGGACCGGGAGCACACCCCCAGGGACGCCGACGGCAACTATAATTTTGAGGCGCTGGAGTGCATCGACCTGGAGAAATTCAACGGGGACATGAACCGGCTGCTGGCGGGGGAGCGGGTGGAGCTGCCCAGATTCAATTTTAAGACGGGAAAGCGGGAGTACAAGGGGGATTTCCTCACCATGGGTCCCCACGACATCCTGGTGATCGAGGGGATCCACTGCCTCAACGACCGCATGTCCGCCGGGCTTCCGGCCCAGAATAAGTATAAGATCTACATCAGCGCCCTGACCCAGCTGAATGTGGATGAGCACAACCGGATCCCCACCACCGACGGCAGGCTCCTGCGGCGGATCGTGCGGGACGCCAGGACCAGGGGCAACTCGGCCCAGGAGACCATCCGCATGTGGCCCTCGGTGCGCCGGGGGGAGGAGGAGAATATCTTCCCCTACCAGGAGGAGGCGGACGTGATGTTCAATTCCTCCCTGGTCTACGAGCTGGCGGTGTTAAAGCAGTACGCGGAGCCGCTCCTGTTCTCCGTCCCCAGGGACAGCGAGGAGGCGCTGGAGGCCAGGAGGCTCTTAAAGTTCCTGGACTATTTCCTGGGAGTGGACAGCGGCGGCGTGCCGGGCAATTCCCTGATCCGGGAATTTATCGGGGGCAGCTGCTTCAACGTGTAGACAGATAAAAAAAAATATGGTAAAATGATGAAGTTTTGAGTAAGACAGGTGGTCGCTGCTGCAGGAACGAAAGGCTGCAGGGGAGGAAAGTCCGGGCTCCACAGGGCAGGATGCCAGATAACGTCTGGTGGAGGCGACTCCAAGGACAGTGCAACAGAAATAAACCGCAGGAGAGATCCTGTAAGGGTGGAAAGGCAGTGTAAGAGACTACCGCCTTCCTGGCAACAGGGAGGGCACATGTAAACCCCATCCGGAGCAAGGCCGAACAGGGGGCATGGGCGGCCCGTCCGCCCCCGGGTAGGCCGCTGGAGCCTGGCGGTGACGCCAGGCCTGGATAGATGATCACCCAACGACATAACCCGGCTTATCGTCTTGCTCACAACTTCGCCGCTTAGAGCCTTCGCTTTAGGCGGCATTCTTTTACGCGATGCTTAGATGACAGAGGTGACGGAATGAGGACAGGTTTAGTGCTGGAAGGCGGCGGGATGAGAGGGATGTACACCGCCGGTGTGCTGGATGTGATGATGGACCATGGGATCCGCGTGGACGGGATCCTGGGGGTGTCGGCGGGGGCCCTGTTCGGCGTAAATTATTTCTCCGGGCAGCAGGGGAGAGCCGTCCGCTACAATATGAAATACGCGGGAAACCGCCGCTACATGGGGCTGCGCTCCCTGGTGAGGACGGGGAACATCGTGGGGAAGGAGTTCGCCTACTACGAGGTGCCCATGAAGCTGGACGTGTTTGACGACGAGACATTTAAGAATTCCGGGGGAGATTTTTACGCCGTGGCCACCAACGTGCGCACGGGGGAGGCGGAGTACCTGAAGATTGACAGCGTGTTCCAGCAGATGGAGGCCCTGCGGGCCACCTCCGCCATGCCTCTGGTGTCCAAACTGGTGCGGTACCAGGGGGAGTACTACCTGGACGGGGGGATCGCCGACAGCATTCCCGTGGACAAGTGCCTGGAGATGGGCTACGACCGGGTGGCGGTGGTGCTCACCAGACCCTTGGAGTACAGGAAAAAGCCCTACAGCCGGGCGGCGGAGAAGGCGATCTGCCGCAGGTACGCCAACTTCCCCAGGCTGGCGGAGCAGATTTTAAACCGCTGGGAGAATTACAACGCCTGTGTGGAGCGGGTGGCGCAGCTGGAGCGGGAGGGGAGGATCTTTGTGATCCGGCCGTCCAGGACCATCCATCTGAGCCGGATTGAGAAGCGGAAGGAGAAGCTGCTGGAAATGTACCATCTGGGGGAGGAGGACTGCCGGGGGAGAATGGCAGAGCTGGAGGCCTACCTCCGTGTTTAGCAGAGTTCCATTTTAAGAGTTCCATTTTAGAAGAGAAAAGCGTGCCGGAAGGGATGTCCCCGGCACGCTTTTTCGCCCTTTATCAATGGATTTATTTGCCGTACTTTTCCTCACAGTACAGGCAGCGGTAGGTCTTGGTGGCCTCATCCGCCAGCTTGAACACGTGGGGCAGCTCCTGCTCGATGGAGGTGATGCACCGCGGGTTCTTGCAGTGGATCACGTTGGTGATGGTCTTGGGAAGCTTTAAGGTCTTCTTCTCGGCGATGTGACCGTCCTTGATGATGTTCACCGTGATGTTGTGGTCGATGTAGCCCAGGACGTCCAGGTCCAGGTGCTCCAGGTTGCCGGCGATCTTGATGATGTCCTTGCGGCCCATCTTGTTGCTCCTGGCGTTCTTGATGATAGCCACCTCGCAGTCCAGCTTGTCCAGGCCCAGGTGATAGTAGATGTCCAGGCTGCGGCCGGCCTTGATGTGGTCCAGCACGATGCCGTCGGTAATTCCGCTGATGTTTAACATGGTTTTGCCACCTCCAGTAAAGTCATAATAAGGGCCATCCGCACGTACACCCCGTATTGGGCCTGGCGGAAATAGGCGGCCCGGGGATCCTTGTCCACCTCCACGGAGATCTCGTTGACTCTGGGAAGGGGGTGCAGGATGTACATATCCTTCTTGGCCAGCTGCATCTTCTTGTTGTCCAGGATGTAGGAATCCTTCAGCCGGATGTAGTCCTCCTCGTTGAAGAAGCGCTCCTTCTGCACCCGGGTCATGTAGAGAATGTCCAGCTTCGGCATGGCCTCGTCCAGGTTGTCCACCTCCTGGTACTCAATGCCCTTTCTGTCCAGCACGTCGGTGCGGATGTAGCTGGGGATCCTGAGCTCCTGGGGGGAGATGAGGACGAAGCGGATGCCGGTGTAGCGCACCAGGGCCTCGATGAGGGAGTGGACGGTGCGGCCGAATTTCAAGTCTCCGCAGATGCCCACCGTCAGGTTGTCCAGCCTTCCCGTCAGGGAGCGGATGGTCATCAGATCCGTGAGGGTCTGGGTGGGGTGTTGGTGTCCGCCGTCGCCGGCGTTGATCACCGGGATGGAGGAGAACTGGGAGGCCACCAGGGGCGCGCCCTCCTTGGGATGGCGCATGGCGCAGATGTCGGCGTAGCAGGAGATGATGCGGATGGTGTCCGCCACGCTCTCGCCCTTGGCGGCGGAGCTGGAGTCGGCGGAGGCGAAGCCCAGGACGCTTCCTCCCAGGTTCAGCATGGCCGCCTCAAAGCTCAGGCGGGTTCTGGTGCTGGGCTCGTAGAAGAGGGTGGCCAGCTTTTTGCCGTCGCAGACATGGGCGTATTTTGGAAGATTGTGTTCGATGTCACTTGCCAGGTCCAGAAGCTGGCTGATTTCTTCCACGGAGAAGTCCAGTGGATTCAGTAGATGTCTCATAAGTTCCTCCTTTTTGTGGTTTCAGGGGCCGCCCCGGCGCAGAAAAAAAACCATCACGCCCGCCGGAAACAGATAGAAAAGCTGTCAGTCAGCGGACTGTGATGGTTTTATATCGATCGATGAGCCTGCGCCCGGTGGGCGAAAAAGATCTTGCGAACATGGATAACCTCCTGAAATTTTTTCCATTATACTCCATTCCCGTGAAGATTTCCAGTCCTTTTTTTGCAGAATGGAAAATAGATTTGCACAAAAGGGGAAAGTGTGATATGGTTAGGGGGCAAATGCTCGAGAACGCAAAAAGTGGAGGACGAATATCCATGAAAAATTTGAAATTGGCTGCCGCCGCCGGGCTCTTTGCCCTGGTGCTGGCCGGATGCGGGCAGGGAGCTGCCACGGAGACCACGGCTGAGACTGCGGCGGAGACCACGGAGGCGGCCGGCGAGGAGACTGCTGAGGAGGCGTCTGCCGAGGAGAGCGAGGAGACATCCGCGGAGGCGGAGACGGACGAGGCAGACGGGCAGGAGACTTCCGGCGAGGCCGAGGAGACGGAGGCGGAAGATGGCGCTGAGGAGAGCGCTGCCGGCGGCTACGAGAACAACTTCTCCGTGGACAGCCAGGCCGCCGCGGACTTTGCAGTCCAGGTGCAGGCGGTGGTGGCGTCCGACGATCTCCAGGGTCTGGCGGATCTGACGGCTTACCCGGTGTACGTGGGCATCGGAGAGGGGCAGGCGGTGGAGTCCGAGGAGGATTTCCTGGCCCTGGATCCGGCGGAGGTGTTCACCGATGAGCTGAAGAGCGCCGTGGCGGCTGCCGATCCGGAGGCTCTGGAGCCCAGCGAGGCGGGCTTTGTCCTGAGCGATGAGAACGGAAAGCCCAACATCATCTTCGGCGTGGTGGACGGCGAGCTGGCGGTAAAGGGAATCAATTACTGATGCCGGACTGCGGATGCCGGGATGAGGCATAGGCTCTGGGAGGCGCAGGCGGGGAGACCCGTCCTGCGCCGTTTTCATTTCACAGGAAACCGTAAGGAAATAGTAATGATTTTCCCCCAATTTTTTAAAGACATTTCCACGGTTTCATAGTATGATAGGGATACAGCGCAGGAGGCAGAGGATATGGCAGAGAATACAGAGAAGAGAACACCGCCCATCATCCAGGTGCGGAACCTCTACAAGGTGTACCGGGTGGGGGAGTCGAAGGTTTTTGCGTTAAACGGGGTCACATTTTCCTTGAACAGGGGGGAGTTCTGCGCCGTCGTGGGGCCGTCTGGCTCCGGCAAGTCCACCCTGCTCAACATGATGGCCGGCTTGGAGAAGCCGTCCAAGGGGGAGATCGTCATCGCCGGCACCCACATCGAGCGGATGACGGAGCGGGAGCTAGTGACCTTCCGCAGGGAGAACGTGGGCTTCATCTTTCAGTCCTACAACCTGATCAAGACCATGAACGCGGTGGAGAATGTGGCCATGCCCCTGACCTTCCGGGGAGTCCCGAAGAAGATCCGCATGGAGCGGGCGAGGAAGTATTTGAAGCTGGTGGGGCTGGAGAAGCAGATGGACCACATGGCCAACGAGATGTCCGGCGGCCAGCAGCAGCGGGTGGGCATCGCCAGGGCACTGGTGGTGGACCCGCGGATCATTTTTGCCGACGAGCCCACGGGAAATCTGGATTCCAAGACAACGATGGACGTACTGAGACTGATGCGCAGGATCGTGAGGGAGAGAAATCAGACCCTGATCATGGTGACCCATGACACCCACCTGGCGGGATTTGCGGACAAGCAGATCCACATCGTGGACGGGAAGATTCTGAAGATCGAGGAGCAGTACCACGACGACGAGGAGGAAATATAAGTGAAGAAGTGGAAGCATCTGCTGCTGGGCTTTGCGGCGGCGGCGCTGGCTGTGGGGGCAGCCGTGCCGTCCGGGGAGCTGCAGGCCCTGGCGGCTTACAAAAATATGAATGACAACGAGTTTATCTCCGTGGAGAAGATCACCGCCGCCAAGACGGGGCGGGTGGCCAACATCACCTTCAAATTCACCAACACCAGCGATTACGACCTGGAGAACGTGAAGATCGGATTCTCCGACTACGATGTGGATTTCCTGGACGACAGCGAGACACTGGAGTCCAACTTCCAGTTTCCCTTTGAGATCACCATGGGCATGTTCGACGAGGAGAACATGAAGGATCTGGGGACGGTGAAGGCGGGAAAATCGAAGAATGTGACCCTGTCCGCCAGGGTGCGCCGAGACATCAAGGAGGGCTATTATTGCTTTCCGGTGAAGGCCTACGGCGACAACTTCGACATGGTGGACGAGTACGTGAACATCTGGGTCAGCGTGGCCACCAGCAGCGACGAGGACGACGAGGAGGAGACCGGCGACCTGGATGTGGTGCTGGGGGAGGGGCAGAGCACGCCCGACGGCACCTACCCCAACGTGATGAACTTCGACGTGAACATGCGCAACGCCAGCAATTTCACCGCCTACGACGTGGTGGTGAGCCTGGAGATGAGCGAGGACAATACCAAGTACCCCTTTGAGATCAACGACGCCAACTACGACCGGCGCTTTGAGAAGGTGGATTCTGGGGAGACGGTGGCGCTGAGCTACAGCATGGCCATCCGCAAGGATACCTACAGCGGGTATTACCCCATCAAGGCCATCATCAAATACCGGGACAATTCCACCCACACCGGGGAGTACCTGCAGATCGAGCGCACCTTCTACGTGCGCATCCACAACAAGGACAGGGAGGATGAGCTGGGGGAGTTCAACGAGAACGACCGCACCCAGGCCAGAATCATCGTGGACAGCTTTGAGACCATCCCCGCGGACATCGTGGCCGGGGACGAGTTTGAGCTGGTGCTGCGGATGAAGAATGCCTCCTCCGGCATCCCCGCCAGCAACATTCTCTTCTCCCTGGAGTCGGAGAAGGTGGACGACAGCGCCGTGTTCACCACGGAGACCGGTTCCTCCTCCTACACGGTGAACAATCTGGGGGCGGGACAGACGGAGGAGATCCGTGTGAAGATGAAATCCCGGGCGGGGGTGGCGCAGCGCTCCTACGCCCTGACCATCAACGAGACCTACGACAGCCCGGAGTTTAAGAATGCCACCAACAAGGTGGTCATCGATATCCCGGTGCGGCAGATCCCCCGCCTCAGCGTGGGGACCATCGACGTGATGCCGAACAGCATCACCGTTGGGGGAGAGACCAATGTGATGTTCCCCATCAACAACACGGGCAAGGTGACCCTCTACAACGTGACCGCCAGCTTTGCGGCGGACTCCATCGTGCCCTCAGAGTCCTACGTGGGCAACATCGAGCCGGGGCAGACCGGCAACCTGGACGCCATGGTGCGGGGGGCGGCTCCCACCATGGACGACGGGAAGGTGAAGATCACCGTCTCCTACGAGGATGAGAACGGGGAGGTTTCCACCGTGGAGAAGGAGATGACCCTCTTTGTCACGGAGGAGATCCCCATGGACTACGGGGATATGGATGTGGGGAACATGACGGATGTGGAGGCGGACCAGGGATTCTTCGCCAGCCACAGGACGGGCGTGCTCCTTGCGGCTGCGGCGGCCGCGGCGGCGGTGCTGGGGCTGCGGGCCTACAAGAAGAACAAGCGGAAGAAAGAGCTTCAGGATGAGGAAGAGGCGATAGACGATGAGATTTCCTGACCTGCTGGCCATGAGCGTCAACAATTTAAGGCGCAGGAAGCTGCGGACGGCCCTGACGGTTCTGGGGGTGATCGTGGGGACCGCGTCCATCGTGGTGATGATGTCCCTGGGAATCGGCATGAGCGAGATGCAGATGGAGCTGATGGAGTCCTACGGCAGCATGACCGCCATCAACGTGTACTGTGACACCTACTCCCAGCCCCAGGGCGGGACGGATCCCATCTATCTCACCGACGAGGTGGTGGAACAGATCCGGCACATGGAGCATGTGGACGGGATCTCCCCCCTGCTGAGCGTGGGCGTGATGATGCGCCAGGGGCAGTACACCGCCAGCTATGTGAACCTGGTGGGGGTGACGGAGGACTACATGGAGCAGATCCCTGTGGGGGAGGGCACCTACCCCAAGATGGACGGCAGCCAGGTGGAGATGCTGTTCGGAAATATGGTGCTCCAGAATTTCTCCAACGGGCGCCAGGGAAGCAGCTACTACGAGACCGGGGAGCTGCCGGACGTGGACCTCATGGGCCAGCCCATCTTTGTGATCTACGACATGGACGCCTACTACCAGTCTATGAACGGGGGCACCGGGGCCGACGGGACCACGCCGGTGAAGCCCCCCAAAAAGTACATGGTGCCGGTGTCCGGCATCGTGGCCGGGGGTGCGGACGACTACAACCAGTATTCCTGGGATGTGTACACGGATCTGGAGGCGTTAAAGACCCAGTTAAAGCAGGTGTTCAAGAAGAACCCCATCCCCGGTCAGCCCACCAACCGCAAGGGAAAGCCCTACAATTATTTTATCTACAGCAACGCGGTGGTGTACGTGGATGAGATTGAGAATGTGAAGGAAGTGCAGACGGCCATCAGCGACATGGGTTTCCAGGCCAGCAGCAACTCCGAGTGGATGGAGCAGAATGAGAAGCAGTCCCAGATGACCCAGATGGTCCTGGGAGGCATCGGGGCCGTCTCCCTGTTCGTGGCGGCCATCGGCATCGCCAACACCATGATGATGTCCATCTACGAGCGGACCAAGGAGATCGGCGTGATGAAGGTTCTGGGCTGCGACATGGGAGATATCCGCAACATGTTCCTCATGGAGTCCGGCTTCATCGGTCTCATGGGGGGGGTCATCGGCCTGGCCCTGAGCTACGGCATCTCCTACCTGATGAACCGCCTGCCGGCGGTGAGCCAGATGATGATGGGCATGACGGGGATGGAGGGAAATCTATCCCGGATTCCCCTGTGGCTGGCGGGCACGGCCATGGTGTTCGCCGTGGTGGTGGGCATGGCGGCGGGATTCTTCCCGGCGGTGCGGGCCATGAACCTCTCCCCCCTGGCGGCCATCCGAAACGAATAAATGTTTTTTCAAAAATACTTGCTTTTCCCTTTTCTATCGGCTAAGATGAAATCAGGACGTGCAACTGACGGATAGTGGGTGAACCACAGGGAGCACGGGGAAGCAGATATGTCGACCGTCTGGGCAGCTTACGGAAAAACCGCGGGCTGTTCAGGCGGTTTTTCTGTTGGAGAAAACCGGTGAGCCATGGGAAAAAGTGCCGCAGCAGCCTGCGGCTTTGGCCGCCGGCGGGAGAAGAGACAAGGAGGAAATTGCATGGAAATCGTATCTATGGAGCAGGAGTTAAGATCCAACGCCTACCCGGGAAGGGGAATCGTCATCGGAAAGACCCCCGACGGGAAGCGGGCGGCGGCTGCCTATTTCATCATGGGCAGAAGTGAGAACAGCCGCAACCGGGTGTTCGTGGAGGACGGGGACGGAATCCGCACCCAGGCTTTCGACCCGGCCAAGCTCACCGACCCCAGCCTGATTATCTACGCCCCGGTGCGGGTGCTGGGCAACAAGACCATTGTCACCAACGGAGACCAGACGGACACCATCTACCAGGGGATGGACCGCCAGCTGACCTTTGAGCAGTCCCTGAGGAGCAGGGAGTTTGAGCCGGACGGCCCCAACTACACCCCCAGGATTTCCGGGATTATGCACATCGAGAACGGAACGTACAACTATGCCATGTCCATCTTAAAGAGCAGCAGCGGGAATCCGGAGAGCTGCTGCCGCTTCACCTTCGCCTACGAGAACCCCCTGCCGGGGGAGGGGCGCTTCATCCACACCTACATGCACGACGGCAATCCCCTTCCCAGCTTTGAGGGGGAGCCGAAGCGGGTGGAGATTCTGGACGACATCGACGATTTCACAGAGCTGCTCTGGGAGAGCTTAAACGAGGACAACAAGGTATCCCTCTTTGTGCGCTACATCGATATCGCCACGGGTACCTTTGAGACGAGAATTGTCAACAAAAATCAGTGAGGAGAGTGTCTGCGATGAAAGAATTAGAACTGAAGTACGGCTGCAACCCCAACCAGAAGCCTTCCAGAATCTGCATGGAGGGAGACCGGGAGCTCCCCATTCAGGTGCTCTGCGGAAGACCTGGATACATCAATTTCCTGGACGCCTTCAACGGCTGGCAGCTGGTGAAGGAACTCAAGGAGGCCACAGGACTTCCCGCCGCCGCCTCCTTCAAGCATGTATCCCCGGCGGGGGCGGCTGTGGGCCTGCCCCTGGACGACACCTTAAAGAAGATTTACTGGGTGGACGATATGGGGGAGCTGTCCCCCCTGGCCAGCGCCTACGCCAGAGCCAGAGGTGCTGACCGGATGTCCTCCTTCGGGGACTTTATCTCCCTGTCCGACGTCTGCGACGTGGACACGGCTAAGATCATCAAGCGGGAGGTGTCCGACGGCGTGATCGCCCCCGGATATGAGCCGGAGGCCCTGGAGATCTTAAAATCCAAGAAAAAGGGAAATTACGTGGTGATCCAGATGGATCTGGACTACGTTCCCGACCCGCTGGAGAGAAAGCAGGTCTTCGGCATCACCTTCGAGCAGGGGAGAAATGATTTAAAGATCGACCGGGAACTTCTGGCCAACGTGGTGACAAAGAACAAGGAGATCCCGGATTCCGCCAAGATTGACCTGATGATCTCCCTCATCACCTTAAAATACACCCAGTCCAACTCCGTGTGCTACGTGAAGGGCGGACAGGCCATCGGCATCGGCGCCGGACAGCAGTCCCGGGTGCACTGCACCAGGCTGGCGGGCCAGAAGGCGGACAACTGGTTCCTGCGCCAGGCCCCCCAGGTGCTGAACCTGCAGTTTGTGGACGGCATCAAGCGGGCGGACAGGGACAACGCCATCGACGTCTACATCGGGGAGGACTACATGGATGTGCTGGCGGACGGGCGCTGGGAGTCTGTCTTCAAGGTGAAGCCCCCGGTGTTTACCAGGGAGGAGAAGAGGGCCTGGCTGGATCAGATGGAGGATGTGGCCCTGGGCTCCGACGCCTTCTTCCCCTTCGGCGACAACATCGACCGGGCCTTCAAGAGTGGCGTGAAGTACGTGGCGGAGCCGGGCGGCTCCGTGCGGGATGACAATGTCATCGCCACCTGCGACCAGTACGGCATGGCCATGGCCTTCACGGGCATCCGCCTGTTCCACCACTAAAGTTTCACCATTCGAGTCGAGAGACGGGCATAGCCCGGGACTTTTCCCGCCGGCGGCTTCAGGAGGAGCTGCCGGCGTTGTCGAAGAGTTCCCGGGCTATTTTTATGAAATCGTAGGCGTAGGACGGAAGGTAGCTGCCCCGGCGGTGGGAGACGGAGAAATTGGAGACGGTTCTCGGCTCGCCGAAGCTGAAGCAGTCGATGGGGCGGGAAAAGTGGTGGTGTCTGATGTGGGACTCGAAGATAAAGGAGGCCCCGTACCCCACGGACACCAGCTCCAGGATGGCAGGCAGGCTGCTGGTGGTCATGGTGTTCTCAAATTTCAGGCCGATGCTGCCGAAATAGTGGTCGGTGAGCTGGCGGGTGCGCTGGTCCGGCATCATCTGCAGAATCAGCTCGTTGGAGAGAAGCCGTGGGTCCAGGCGGGGATACCGGCTGGACGGGTTGGGGTGGGCGTATCTCCCCAGGGGATGATCCCGGCACAGGCAGATGAGCATCTCCTCCTGGCCCAGCGTCTCGTACTCGATCAGGGGGTTTAGGGTCTCCGGCTCGCTGTAGAAGGCGATCTCCGCCTTCCCCTCCAGCAGCAGGCGGTCATTTTCATCGGAGCTCCCCTCGAACACGTTGACCTTGATGTTGGGGTGGTCCCTCTGGAAGACCGGGAGGATGGCCGGCAGCATGTAGGTGCAGCGCATGCGGGCGAAGGCCACATTTAAGACGCCCACATCCTTTTTTAGAATGTCCGCCAGCTGGATGTCCAGGTTGGACTTGAGCAGCAGGATCTCCTTTGCGGTGCTGACGTACTGCTCCCCCGCGTAGGTGAGAATGTATTTATTTCCCACCTTTCGGAACAGCTTCAAGCCCAGCTGTTGCTCCAGGGCGATGAGAAATTTGCTCAGGGTGGGCTGGCTGATGTAGAGGGCCTCGGCGGCCCGGGTGATGTTCTGATACTTCTCGATGGCAAGGACATAGGTCAATTCGCGAAAATCCATCTCTCTCCTCCTCTCTGAGTTCCATTATATCCCCCTCCCCGGACAATGACAAGAAATGAATATAATTCATAGTTTTTATTCTGAAATAGAATGATACGATGCCCAGCGCATTTTCACCGTATTTG
>DXEU01000006.1 GCA_019114845.1 Candidatus Lachnoclostridium stercoripullorum
CTGTACATTCCTATGAGGGAGAGATAGATTTCAGGGGGCCGGATCCGGCCCCCTTGTGCTGGCCGGAGGTGAAGAATTTGTAGGTGTACTTCTCGCCGTCAATCTGGAGACCATGGCGCCGGCCGAGTTGACATAATAGTAATTGCCGTCCTGCTCCACGATGGAACTCTTCACCATGGTTCCGTCGGAGCCCAGGTAGAACCAGTTGTTACCAGATCTGCGGAAGGCGTCGGTCTCCTTGCCGCCGTCGGAGGTATAGTAGTACCACTCGCCGTTTTCCTGGCTCCAGCCGGCTGCCAGGGAGACCATGGAGAGGCCAGCGGAAAAGGCGGCGGCCGTCAGGGGAATGAACCATTTTTTAGCCCCTTTTTTCACAATATCACTCCTTTTTCATGAAATATTTTCCGTGTTTCACGGGACATGAAAACTCTACAGCCTGGAGCCGCTCCAAGGTCAACGGAGTTTAGAAAAAGGTAAGAAATTGTAATTATTTTTTCCATGTGCTATGATAAATAGGTTAGTTGTCCTGTGACAGGAGGTTGCGAAATGACAGGAGATACCAGGAAAAAGCTGATTATCGATACGGACTGCGGCTCGGACGACGCCATGGCCATCGCCATGGCCCTCAGGGACCCGGCATACGAGATTCTCATGTTCACCATCGTGTCCGGCAACGTGGAGGCGGGTCAGGCGGCGAGAAACACCCTGCTCACCATCGAGCGGGCGGGGAGCTGTGAGCCGCCGGTGTACATGGGGGCGAGAAATATGCTCCTAAAGGAGTTAGCCTTCGCCTATGAGACCCACGGGCAGGACGGCATGGGGGATCTGGGCCTCGCCCCTGAGCGGCTGCGCCTGGGGGAGGGGCACGGAGTCTGGCGGATGCTTGAGGCCCTCCGAGACAGCGGGGAGGGGGAGATCGACATCATCACCCTGGGCCCCCTCACCAACCTGGCCCTGGCCTTGCGGCTGGAGCCGGAGACGGTGAAAAAGGCCGGCCGGGTGGTAGTCATGGGAGGCGCCGGCTTCGGCGGGGGAAATGTGACCGCCGCGGCGGAATTTAACATCTGGCAGGACGGGGAGGCGGCGAAGATCGTGATGGAGGCCGGCCTAAAAAACCTCATGCTTGTGGGCTGGGACGCCTGCCTTGGGGAGAGTATGCTCATGCCGGAGGAGATCCAGCGGATTCGAAACGGCAGCGAACTGGGAAAATTTGTCGTGGACATCAACCGGGTGCTCATGGGGCTGAATCGGGAGCGGTTCGGCATGGACTGCCTGGATATGGCGGACCCCGCCGCCATGGCGGCGGCCCTGCATCCCGCCTGCATCCGGGAGTGCGAAAAATATTGGTGCGAGGTGGACGTCTCCTGCGGCCCGGGCTACGGAAACGTCCTCATCGACCGGTATGGGTTCTCCGGGAAGGAGCCCAACGCCTGGATCTGCAGCGGCCTGTGGCCGGAGCGGTACAAGGAATATATTTTCAGGACACTGGGAGTGTGAGGGTATGAGATATCTGTATATTGGAGAGATCGCGGAGCTTCTAGGCGTCAGCAAGGACACATCCGCATCTACGAGGAGCAGGGGCTGATTTTCCCGGTGCGGGATGAAAATGGCTTCCGGCGCTACACGGAGGAGGATCTGGACCGGCTGATCCCGGTGAAATTTTACCGGGAGAACGCCCTGCCCATGAAGGATCTCAGGCGGCTGATGATCCAGAAGAGCCGGGAGTCCAGCCTGGCGCTTCTGGAGGAGCAGATCAAGGCGGAGCGCCGGGAACTTCTCCGCCACAAGAGGAATATGGAGCGCCTGGAGCTGGCCAGAACCTACTACCTGGAAGGCCCGGACACCTTTGAGCTGTGCACGGTGGGAAGCGCCTACCGCATTTCAGAGGTGAGGGCGGATTACTATGACACGCTGGTGGACTGGTTTCAGGGGAGCAAGGAGGATCCGGATCGGATCATCTGCTATCTCAACGCGGAGTACGACCTGAAAAAATCCCTGGAGAAGCCGGAGCGGTGCTATCTGCTGATCAAGGAGCCGGAGGCCAGATATCTAGGCCGGCAGGACCTGATGGAAATGTCGGAGCGGATTGAGGGCGGGTCCATGGTGCGGGCGATCCAGCACACGGAGAAGCTGTTTCCCGACGGCGAGCTGTTTGCGGCGGCGGCCAGGTGGGCCGGGGAACGGGGGATCACCCTTCTGGGAAACGCTCACGCCCACAATCTGTATATGTCGGAGAAAAATGGGAAACCCATGCACGCCCTGGAGGTGGTGATGCCCTGCCGCCTGCCCGGTGTCGCTGGCAAAATACCAGGTGTTGTCCCGCTGGATCCAGCCGGTGCGCATGATGCCGTCGTCGCCGAAGTAGTACCACTGGTTGTTTTCCCGGAGCCAGTCATTGCGGTAGTCGGAGCCGTCGCCGTGCTGGTACTTGTACCCCTGGGGGGTGCGGACCCATCCGGCGGCCAGGGCGGGAACGGAGTTTGCCGCCGCCAGGGCCAGGGATAATGCTGCAACAATAATCTGTCTTTTCTTCATAAAAAATACCTCCTGATTGCTTGAACATCAGCGATGGATGTCTTCATCACTATGGTTTCAGCATAGCCTATGGACCAGGTCCACAGGCAAGGGAAGTAAGGAAGTCGTAAGAGAATGTAATTGTTTTGAAAGAATGGAATAGGGAGGAAAAAAGTATGCCAATCGGTTTGCTGAGCAACTGCGCAGGCGTGTTTGTGGGGGGACTCATCGGCACGGCCTGCGGAAAATATTTGACGGAGCGGATGAAAGAGGTTCTCACCATGATCTTCGGGGTGGCGGCCATTGCCAACGGGATCGTCTCCGTCATCAAGGTGGAGTCCATGCCGCCGGCGATTCTGGCGGTGATCGTGGGGACATTTCTGGGGGAGTTAATTCAGCTGGAGCAGCGGGTGAAGGGCGGCCTTCACTGGATCCTGGAAAAGCTTCCCCTGTCCGCAGACCACATTGATATGGATGAGTATGTGACTATCGTGGCAATTTTCTGCGCCAGCGGTTTTGGAATCTACGGGGTGCTGATGGAGGGAATGTCCGGGGAGTCCTCCATCCTGCTCTCCAAGGCGGTGATGGATTTGTTCACGGCCCTGATCTTTGCCGGGACCATGGGGGTGGCGGTGAGCCTGGCGGCGGTGCCCCAGCTGGTGGTATTTCTCCTGATTTTCGCCCTGTCCCAGCTGATTGTGCCGCTGACGACGCCGGAGCTTTTAAATGATTTTATGGGGTGCGGCGGCATTCTCACCATAGCGGCGGGACTGCGGGTGAGCAAGATTCGGGATATCCCCATCATGAATATGCTGCCCGCCCTGGTCTTTGCCATGCCGTTTTCCAGCCTTTGGGGGATGATCTTTTAGATGAGTGATGTGAGCAGATATCTGGATTTTATCAAGGAGGCGGAGAAGCTGAAGACGGTTTTCCGCACCGCATGGCTGTCCGACGGGCAGCGGGAGACCACGGCGGCCCATTCCTGGCGCCTGGCCCTGCTTGCGGGGATTTTGCTGGAAGAGTTTCCGGAGCTGGACGGGAGGAGAGTGCTGCTTCTGGCCCTGATCCACGATCTGGGGGAGATTGACGGCGGGGATATTTCTGCCGCCCTGAGACCGGACGCCGGGGAAAAGCGCAGGATGGAGCAGGCGGCCATAGACCGCCTGTCCGGGGTTCTGGACGAGAGGACGGGCCGCTGGCTGCGGGCGCTCTGGGAGGAGTACGAGGCGGGGGAGACGCCGGAGGCCCGCCTGGTGAAGGCCCTGGACAAGGCGGAGACCATCATTCAGCACAACCAGGGGAAAAATCCCCCGGATTTTGACTATGTCTTCAATCTTGAATATGGGAAGAAATATTTTCCTGAGGACGGCCTGTCGGGCTGGGGGATGCTGGCGGCGCTGCGCCGGCTGATAGACGAGGAGACGCGGCGGCGGGCGGCTCCTCCAGCCACTTCATCCCGTTCATGACCATCTGCCCGGTCAGCTCTGCCAGCTCGCCGGGCGTTTCTTTCATGCCGTTTTCCAGCCAGTACTGGACCAGGCCCATGCAGCCGGAGATGATGAACGCGTAGTAGGTGTCAAAGAGTTCGGGATTCTCCGCGCGGAAATGCTCCGACCAGTCCCGCTGGCACTTGGCGCGGAGGAGCTGGTTTAAGCGGTTGACAAAATTCCACTCTCCGTGGTCGCCCATGAGGATGCCCACAATCTCGCTGTTCTTCTGAACCAATTCGTACACATCTTTGAAAATCTGAACCGTGTTGGGCAGGATGCTGCCGGGCTGATATTTTTCCAGAACAGATTCCAGCTCGCCCAAAAGCTCCTCCTCAATCTGGTTCAGAAGGTCAAACACATCCCTGTAATGGAGATAGAACGTTCCCCGGTTGATGTCGGCCAGCTCCGCCAGCTCCCGGACGGTGATGTCCTGCACCCGCTTCTGCTTTAAAAGGGTGGTCAGGCTCTGGCGCAGCTGCTGTTTTGTCTTGCGGATTCTCCGATCCATGGTTGCTTCTCTCATGATAATCCTCGCTTATATAAAAATTTTGTAAATTTTTTCGAGTTAATAAACATAAAAAAATCAGATGTTTACTAATGGTCTGTTGTCGCTGAAAGTGATTATTGTATTTCGCCTTTCAAGTAAGTATAATTCATTATAGTTCAAAAATAGACAGATGTCAATTATTGAACAAATGATTGACAAGGAGGAAAGGATGAAATTCCCGCATTTTCATTTTCAGAAGAAACGCTTTCAGGGAGAAAATTTCCAGAAGAAGAAATTCGATCTCCCCGATTTCATCATCCGCAAGAGCAGGGCCATAGAGAAGGTGTTCATTGTGATGGTTCTCATATCGGCGGTGATGGCCCCCTTTGTGGAGGTCAACTACGATCTGACGGAGTACCTGCCGGATTCCGTGGAGTCCCGCCAGGGCTTAAACATCATGGAGGACACCTTCGGATATCCCGGCACGGCTCGGGTGATGATCAAGGATGTGACGCTGTACGAGGCCAAGGCCTACAAGGACCGCCTGGAGAAGGTGGACGGGGTGGACCGCATCCTGTGGCTGGACACGGGCACCAACGTGTTCTCCGGGGAGGGCTTCATCGACTACACCTCCATCGACCAGTACTACAAGGACGACTGCGCGGTGATGGATGTGATCTTTGAGGAGGGCGATACCAGCAAAAAGACCTCGGCGGCCATCGACGATATGAAGGAGATCACCGGGGAGAAGGGCTGCTATGTGGGCATGGCGGTGCAGGACAAATCCGTGGCCAAAAACGTTCGCAGCGAGATGCAGATGATCCTGGTGATCGGCGTCTTCATGATCTTTCTGGTGCTGTGCCTCACCACCAATTCCTGGGTGGAGCCGTTTCTCTACCTGACAGTCATGGGCGTGGCGGTGGTGATCAACAAGGGCACCAACCTGTTTTTAGGAGAAATTTCTTTTCTCACCAACAGTGTGTCGGCGGTGCTGCAGCTGGCGGTTTCCATGGACTACTCCATCTTTCTGATCCACGCCTTCACCCGGTACAAGAAGGCGGGGATGGGGCAGACGGAAGCTCTGCGGGCGGCCATCGACGAGGCGCTGAATTCCATATTTGCCAGCAGCCTGACCACCATCGTGGGATTTATCGTGCTGGTCTTCATGAGGTTTTCCATCGGCTATGACATGGGCATCGTGCTGGCCAAGGGGATTGTGTGCAGCCTGCTGACGGTGGTGCTGTTCATGCCGGCCATGATCATCCGCCTGGCCGGGTGGATGGAGCGGACGGCCCACCGGCCGTTTCTCCCGGAATTTGACCGCCTGAGCCGGGGAATCTACCGGGTGCGGTATCTGGTGCTGGCCATCGTGGCGGTGCTTGCGCTGCCGGCCTACACGGCCCAGGGCATGAATTCCTATATGTACGGAAATGACGCCGTGGGCGCCGGGGAGGGGACGGAGGTCTATGCGGACGAGCAGGAGATTGACAGAATTTTCGGCCGCAGCAATATGATGATGGCCCTGGTGCCTTCCGGGGACAATGTGAGGGAGCGGGAGTTCTCCCAGGAACTCAGCGATCTGCCCTACACAAAGACGGTGATGTCCCTGTCCCAGACGCTGCCCGAGGGGGTGCCGGAGAGCTTCCTGCCGGAGAGCGTCACGGGGCTGCTCCACGACGAGAGCGGCTGGTCGCGGATCCTCATCTACGTCCGCTCCAAGGGGGAGAGCGAGGCGGCCTTCCGCTACGCCGACGAGATCTCCGCCATCATGAAGGAATATTATCCAGGGGAATCCTATCTGGTGGGAGCCACGCCGTCCACCCAGGACATCAAGGCGACCATCACCGAGGATTACAGCCGCGTCAACACCCTGTCCCTCATCGGCGTGTTCGTGGTGGTGATGTTCAGCTTTAAATCCATCCTGATCCCCCTCATCGCCATGATCCCCATCGAGGTGGCAATTTTCATCAATATGGCGGTTCCCTATATCGCAGGCGAGACCATGATCTTTATGGGGTACATAATTGTCAGCAGCATTCAGCTGGGGGCTACGGTGGACTACGCCATTCTCACCACCAACAACTACATCGCCTGCCGGAAGACCATGGAGAAGGAGGCTGCGGCGGTGGAGACCTTAAAGAGGAGCATTCCGTCCATTCTCACCTCCGGCTCCATTTTGACCATTGTGGGATATATCCTGTACCACATCTCCTCCATCGCCGCCATCGGCGATATGGGGCATCTCATCGGGCGGGGAGCGATTCTCAGCATGCTCCTAGTCTGCACATTCATGCCGGCTCTCCTGGTGCTGGGGGACCGGGTTCTGATGAACAATGAGGTGGAGATGATCCGGCAGTATTTAAAGAGGCGCAGGGAGCGCAGGCGGGAAAAACTGCGGCAGGTGATAGGAGCTGCGGCGGCATCAGGCAGGGAGGAAAAAGACAATGAGAAGTAGAAAGATTTGGAAGAAGAGAATAACGGCGGCAGGGCTGGCGGCGGTGATTTTTTCTCTCAGCGCGGTGCCGGAGAGCCTGGGGGCGGAGCCGTCGGTCTCCGTGGATGAGACCATGTATGTGACCCTGGACTATTACGGGGCCAGGACGGACGTGAGCGTGGTGAAGGGGTGCTTCACCAACGGGGTCGGCACGTACACGGACTACGGCGACTATGAGAAGATCGTCAACATGACGGACAGCCGGGAACCGGAGGCGGGGGACGGCTCCGTCACCTGGAACTTTGACGGGGAAAATAAGCGGTTTTACTACGAGGGAGTGATGGACCCTGAGCAGGTGGAGCTCCCCTGGAATTTCGATGTCTCCTACAAGCTGAACGGCGTGGAAATGCGGGCCGAGGAGCTGGCGGGGGCGTCCGGCCTGGTGGAGATCCACGTGGCCGCCGAGCCCAACGAGCTGGCGGGGGAGTACTACCGAAACAACATGATCCTGTCGGTGGTCGTCCCGGTGGACATGGAGAAATGCTACAGCGTGGACGCCCCCGGGGCGCAGCTGCAGAGCATCGGCACGGAGTCGGTGGCGGTCTACATGGCCCTCCCCGGGGAGGAGGGGGATTTCACCATCCGCATGGGCACGGATGACTACGAGAGCATCGGCGTGCTCATGATGATGGTGCCCGGCCGCCTGGACGCGCTGAACCACATCAAGGAGCTGAAGGAGGCCAAGGATACCTGGCGGGAGAGCGGGGATCTGATGTATGAGAGCATCGACGCGCTGCTCGCCACTGCGGAGTCCATGCGGGGAGATGTGAGCCAGGTGCGGGACGGAGTTGACTACCTGGAGCGGGCGAGGGAGATCGTCAGCCAGAACCGCCCGGCCATGGAGAGCAGTGCATCGGCGGCCCTGGATGAGCTGGATCATCTGACGGTGTGGACGGCCGCCCTGGTTCCCTACCTGCAGACGGCCCGCCAGGCAGTGACGGACATCAACCAGAATACGGTTCAGATGTCCAACACCATGTACGAGCTGGAGGGGGTTTTAGATGACCTCTACGCCCATTTGGGGGGCCTTAGGGACAATCTGAAGAAGATTTCCGGCGCTGTGCCCGGCTTGAGCCAGGAGGAGAGAAACGCCATCATGGAGGAGATCCGGGTGCAGGTGGAGGAGGCTCTGGGGCTTCTGGACCGGGCAGATGGACTCCTGGGAAGTTTGGAACAGAATTTCGACCTCACAGAGGAGGAGTGGGAGATCTTAAAGGAGAGCCTCTCCTACGCGGAGAGCGGCCATTTCGGCCAGGCGGGGGACGGGACGGCGACGCCGTCGGAGATGGACGCCTACTGGATCCCGGAGGAGGCCGACGGGGAGTACGCGGCCATGAATGAGAATCTGGAGCTTTTAAAGGGGAATCCCTATCTGGACGAGGTGAGGGGGATGCTGAATCAGCTGAGAGCCATTCTGGGCGACGGCAGAACCGTCCAGGGGACGGCGGAGACCATTCTGAACAAAATAAGCGGCGTGCTGGACACGGCCAAAGACACCGCCGGCGACTCCGCCAGGGTGCTCTCAACCCTGCGGGGGGCCGATGAGCAGCTGGTGTACCTGCTGGAGGACGCCAGAACCTTGATCGGCACGGTGAACAGCTACGTGCCGGATATGATGGAGGCCCTGCGGGCCACGGAGGATCTGATGACGGGACTGAGCCGAACCATCGATACCACCCACTCCTTCCTCTCGGTGGTGGATGAGACGCTGAAGGCAGCGGGGGACTCCCTGGACCAGGGAGCTAGGGACAGCCTCCAGGGGGCCAGAAGTCTCCTGGACAAGAGCCTGCAGATGCTGGACGACACGTCCAATGTGAGGGCGGCGGGGGCGGAGATGAAGTCCGCTCTGGACGGACAGCTGGACAAATTTGAGGAGGAGAACCGTTTCCTCAACATGGACCCGGAGGCGGAGATGATCTCCTTCACATCGGAGAAAAATCCGGAGCCCAACAGCCTGCAGATTATCGTCCGCACGGAGGAGATCAGCGAGGACCAGGCGGCCACGGACATCTCCGACGAGGAGAGCGGGGCGAAGGCGGATGAAGGCCCCTTCCGGAGAATGTGGAATGTGTTTGTGAAAATGTTCGAGGCCATTGTGGACATCTTCAAAAACCGCTGACGGGGAGTGTGGAAAACTCACCCCTTCCCC
>DXEU01000039.1 GCA_019114845.1 Candidatus Lachnoclostridium stercoripullorum
GGGGAGGGGAGATGGCTCCGGCTGGGAAAGCCGGGCCGTCTCCCCTCGTCCGTCTTCAACTATAAAAAAAGTATAAACAAAATAAACAAACAATTAAAAAAATCGGGAAAAAGTATTGACTATATGCTTAAAGCATGCTATTATACCCATAACAATTGAATTACCAAGGATTGTTACTGTGAGGCAGGCAAAACCAGATTTATGAGATGAGATATACAACTGCATATCTCTCATAAAGGCTGGTTTTTTTGTTTTTATAGGAAGCTCCCAGGAAGGGGCAACCGGGAGGCGTTTACAATATGGTAATTGACAAGGTGATCAACAACAACATTGTCTCCGCCCACGACGACGAGGGGCGGGAGATTGTGATCATGGGCCGCGGGCTGGGATTTGGGGCGAAGCCCGGACAGAGGCTGGACGAGAAAAAGGTGGAGAAGGTGTTCCGGATTCAGAGCAGCACGCTGGCGGAGCAGTTTAAGGATCTGCTGGCGGGTATGCCCCTGGAGCACGCAGCGCTCTCCGGGGATATCATCGCTTACGCCAGGGAGCAGCTGAATTTGGAACTGAACCAGAGCATTTATGTGACGCTGACGGACCACATCGACTTTGCCATCACCCGCTTCCGCCAGGGGATCCGCCCCCACAACGCGCTGCTGTGGGAGATCCGCCGCTTCTACTCCAGGGAATATCAGATCGGGCAGTACGCCCTGCAGATGATCCGGGAGAGGCTCCAGGTGGAACTGCCGGAGGATGAGGCCGGGTTTATCGCCCTCCACTTTATCAACGCGGAGTACGGAACCAACATCCGGGACGCCGCCCGCTTTCCCAACCTGGTGGGGGACATCCTGGATATCGCCCAGGGGGAGCTGGGGATCCGTTTCGACGAGAATTCCCTCCACTATGAGCGGTTTGTGACCCACATCAAATTTCTGATCCAGAGAATCTACCGCAGCGAGCTGCTGGAGGATCAGGACCAGGAGCTGGGGGAGATGATGCGGAGGAAATATCCCAGAGAGTACCAGTGCAGCCGCCGGATTGCCGCCTACATTGGCCAGGAGACGGGGCACGAGCTCTCCGGCGATGAGATCATGTATCTGGCCATACACATCCGCCGCGTGACAGCGGCGGGGGACGACGAATAGAGAAAAACAAAATCAGGAAAAGGAGGAAGAAAAATGTTTGGACTGTTTAAGAAGAAAGAGAAGAAACATGTGCTGGGAGCGGTGGCCAAGGGCAAGGCAGTGCCCCTGAGCGCCGTGAACGATCCCACCTTCAGCCAGGCGATTCTGGGCGAGGGCGCGGCGGTGATCCCGGCGGAGGGCAAGGTGTACGCCCCCGTGGACGGGAAGGTGGAGATGGTGTTTGAGACGCTCCACGCCCTGAGCATCACTGCAGATTTCGGCGCGGAGGTGCTGGTCCATGTGGGCTTGGACACGGTACAGATGAAGGGGGACGGCTTTGAGGCCCATGTGGCCGCCGGAGATCAGGTGAAGAAGGGAGATCTGCTCCTGACGGTGGACCTGGACAAGGTGAAGGCCGCCGGCTACGACACCGTCATCCCGGTGATCATCTGCAACACATCCGACTACGAAAAGGTGGAGCTGACCGGGGCCGGCGAGGTGGCGAACGGGGATGACTTCATCACCGTCACGGAGAAATAATCAAGCTGGTATTTGTGCGGGATTTCGCGCCGAAGGCGCGTCCCGCTGAATATAAAAAGGGATTTGATCAAACCAACAGGAGGTAAAGTATGAAGTATTTACAGAGACTGGGCAAAGCCCTTATGCTTCCGGTGGCATGTCTTCCGGTATGCGGTATTCTGATGGGTATTGGATATGCTCTGTGTCCGGCGTCCATGCAGGGCGGCGATATCACCGGAGCAGCTCAGATCATCGGATTCTTTCTGGTAAAGGCAGGAGGAGCCCTGATCGACAACATGTCCTGGCTGTTCGCCGTCGGCGTGGCCGTGGGACTGGCAACTGACAATGACGGCACCGCCGGACTGGCCGGACTGGTATCCTGGCTGATGATCACCAAGCTGTTAAATCCCAGCGTGGTGGCAACTCTCACCGGCGTGGCAGCGGATGCGGTGGACATCTCCTTCACCAAGATCGAGACACAGTTCATCGGTATCCTGGCCGGCGTGATCGGCGCTGTCTGCTACAACAAGTTTAAGAACACCAAGCTTCCGGACTGGCTTTCCTTCTTCTCCGGCAAGCGCTGTGTAGCCATCATCACGGCTCTGGTTTCCATCCTTGTGGCTGCGGTTCTGTTCTTCGTATGGCCCATCGTGTTCGGCGCTCTGGTAGCTCTGGGCGAGGGCATCATGGGAATGGGAGCAGTTGGAGCAGGAATCTACGCGTTCTTAAACCGTCTGCTGATCCCCTTCGGTCTGCACCACGCACTGAACAACGTGTTCTGGTTTGACACCATCGGAATCGGCGACCTGAGCCACTTCTGGGCCGGCGATGTGACCGGACAGAACGGCGTGACCTGGAGCCTTGGCATGTACATGGCAGGATTCTTCCCCTGCATGATGTTCGGTATCCCCGGCGCCGCTGCCGCTATGGTTCACTGCGCGAAGAAGAGCAAAAAGAAAATCGCCATCGGCCTGGTTGGATCCGCCGCTGTGGCAGCCTTTGTCTGCGGCGTGACTGAGCCCTTCGAGTTCGCGTTCATGTTCCTGGCTCCGGCCCTGTACCTGGTATACGCTCTGCTGTACGGAGTATTTACCTTCATCACCGTTTCCCTGGGCTTCCGGGCTGGATTCTCCTTCTCCGCAGGCCTGACAGACCTGGTGTTCTCCGCCAGCCTTCCGGCTGCGGCCAAGACCTGGCTGATTCTCCCCCTGGGACTTGCCGCCCTGGTTGTATTCTACGTGGTGTTCCGCGTGATGATCCAGGCCCTGGATTTAAAGACTCCCGGACGTGAGGATGACGACAACGAGGATGAGATGAATGTGAGTCTGGGGAACAACGATTTCACAGAGATTGCCCGCATCATTCTGGATGGCGTCGGCGGTCCGTCCAACGTGACGACCATCGATAACTGCATCACCCGCCTTCGCCTGGAGGTGAAGGATCAGGCGCTGGTCAACGAGAAGAAGATCAAGTCCGCGGGTGTGGCGGGAGTTGTCCGTCCCAGCAAGACTGCGGTTCAGGTAATTGTGGGAACCAAGGTACAGTTTGTGGCGGATGAGTTCAAGAAACTCTGCAAGTAAACTTTCACAGCAACTACATATCACTCAGATCCCTTTCGAAAAAAGCTGCCCTCGGGCAGCTTTTTTTGTTTAATAGGAAACGTTGGTTCAGCCAGGAAGCTGTCAGAGGTATCCCCGCTGCCGCAGCCGGTCCAGGTGGCAGTTGATCTCCGCCCCGAGAAAGAGGATGCAGATGCAGAAATAGATCCACAGCATGAGGAGGATGATGGCGGTCAGGCTGCCGTACATGTAGGAGAAACGGCTGAAAAAGTTAAAGTACATGGAGAAACCGTAGGAAAACAGCATCCAGCCGAAGGTGGAGAAGAGGGCGCCCGGCAGCTGCCTTCTGGCCAGGAGGTGGCGGTGGGGCAGGTAGGTGTAGAGCCCTGTGAAGCAGGCCACCAGCAGGACGATGGCCAGGAAGGAGCGGGTGCTGAGTATATTTTTCGCCACATCCGCAGCGATGGGGAAGGTGTTGTCTAAAAAGGACTGGATGCTGTCGCCGAACACCAGAAACAGCAGGGACAGGATGCAGGTCAGCAGAAAGAGCAGGGTGTAGCCCATGTTCACCAGCCGGCTCACCAGGTAATTGCGCTGGATGGGGCACTCGTAGGCCCGGTTCAGCCCGCGCTCCACCCCCTGCATCCCCTTGGAGGCGGACCACAGGGCAACCACGATGGTGACGGAGAGGACGGTGGCCGGGGACTTGGTGTAGAGATCGATGATGATGTTCTGCACCAGGGGAGCCACCTGGCGCACATCCGGGATCAGGGCCAGAATGGTGGACTCCACGTCCCGGGCGCTCAAGTTGGGGATCAGCTGCACCACCGTCATCAGCATCATGATGAAGGGAAAGGCGGCCATGACGATGAAGAATGAGGCCTGGGCGGCGTAGACGGTCATCTCGTCACGGATGAATTTTTCGGCGATCTTCCTGCACTGAATGATAAAATAGAGCATGGCGTCTCCTTTCTCCGGGCTGGGGGATATTCTTCTATATAAGAAGATAGTATCACCGGGAAGAAAAAATGGCAAGGCAGTTGTGATATGATGGAAAATTTGGTAGAATACTCCTTGTGTGAAAAAAATGCGGAGGAAGAAGCCATGAGAGAATTGCTGAAATATTTGAAAGCATATCGGAAAGAAAGCATCTTGGCCCCTCTGTTTAAGATGCTGGAGGCGACCTTTGAGCTGTTCATCCCCCTGGTGGTTAAGCAGATCATCGACGTGGGCATCGGAAACGGGGACACAGGATACATCCTAAAAATGGGAGGCCTGCTGGTCTTCCTGGGAGTGGTGGGCCTGATGGCCTCCCTGACCGCCCAGTACTTTGCTGCCAAGGCGGCGGTGGGATTTTCCACCTCCCTGAGAAATGACCTGTTCGCCCACATCAACCGCCTGTCCTACAGCGAGATCGACCGGGTGGGAACCTCCACCCTCATCACCCGCATGACCAGCGACATCAACCAGGTGCAGACGGGCCTGAACCTGTTTCTGCGCCTGTTTCTGCGGTCCCCCTTCATCGTGTTCGGCGCCATGATCATGGCCTTCACGGTGGACGTGAAATCCGCCATGGTGTTTGTGGTGGTGATCCCCCTGCTGTCCGTGGTGGTCTTCGGCATCATGCTCATCACCATGCCCCTCTACAAGAAGGTGCAGAGGCAGCTGGACCGGGTGCTTCTCACCACCAGGGAAAACCTGGAGGGTGTGCGCGTGATCCGGGCCTTCAACCGCCAGGACGACGAGATGGAGCGCTTTGAGGAGGAGAACAGCAGCCTGGTGGGAATGCAGGTGTTCGTGGGCAAGATTTCCGCCCTGATGAACCCGGTGACCTACGTGATCATCAACGGCGGCATCATCGTGCTGGTGTGGGTGGCCGGCCGCCAGGTGGACATGGGAATCATCACCCAGGGCGCTGTGGTGGCCCTGGTGAACTACATGTCCCAGATCCTGGTGGAGCTGATCAAGCTGGCCAACCTGATCATCAACATCTCCAAGGCCCTGGCCTGCGCCGGGAGAGTGCAGAAGGTGTTTGAGGAGAAGAGCAGCATTGTGGATCCGGCGGGGGAGGGCGGAGGCCTGCCCGCCGGGGAGCCGGCCAGCGGGAAACTGCCCGCCGGGACGGACGGAGACGGAGCGCCTGCGCCCGCCGGGGAGGCTGTGCCCCGAGTGGAGTTTAAGAACGTGGACTTCTGCTACGGCGGGGCCAAGGAGCCTTCCCTGAGCGGGATCTCCCTGCAGGTGAGGGCCGGCCAGACCGTGGGCGTCATCGGAGGCACCGGATCGGGAAAAACCACCCTGGTGAACCTGATTCCCCGCTTCTACGACGTGGCCGGGGGTCAGGTCCTGGTGGACGGAGAGGACGTGCGCCAGTGGCCCTTAAAGGAGCTGAGAAATAAGATCGGCGTGGTGCCCCAGCGGGCCGTGCTCTTTGCCGGCTCCCTCAGGGAGAACATGAAATGGGGGCGGGCGGAGGCCACCGACGAGGAGATCTACCAGGCCCTGTCCATCGCCCAGGCCAAGGAGTTCGTGGACGAGAAGGGGGAGGGGCTGGATCTTGCCATCGCCCAGGAGGGCAAGAACCTGTCCGGCGGGCAGAGGCAGCGCCTCACCATCGCCCGCGCCCTGGTGCGCCGCCCCCAGATCCTGATCATGGACGACAGCGCGTCGGCCCTGGACTTTGCCACGGATGCCAGGCTGCGGAAGGCCATCCGGGAGGAGACCAAAGATATGACGGTGTTCCTGGTCTCCCAGCGGGCGGCCACCGTTCGGAATGCGGACGTGATTGTGGTGCTGGACGACGGCGCCGTGGCGGGGATCGGCACCCACAGCGAGCTGGTTCATTCCTGCCAGGTCTACCGGGAGATTTGCCTGTCCCAGCTTTCCCCAGAGGAGGTGCAGTGAGATGAAAGAGAAACAGATTGCGACCATAAAGAGAATCTTGACCTATATTAAGCAGTACAGGTTCTGGGTTGCCGCCTCCCTGATTCTGGCGGTGGTGACGGTTGCCACCACCCTGTACGCCCCCATCCTGGTGGGAGACGGGGTGGATTTGATCGTGGACCAGGGGCTGGTGGATTTTCCGGGGCTTCTGGTGATCTTGGAGAAGGTGGCGGTGGTGATCGCCATCACCGGACTTTCCCAGTGGCTGATGAACCACATCAACAATAAAATCACCTACCGGGTGGTGAAGGACATCCGGACGAAGGCCTTTGACCGGCTGGAGGAGCTGCCCCTCAGCTACGTGGATTCCCACCGCCACGGGGACATTATCAGCCGGATCATCGCCGATATCGACCAGTTTTCCGAGGGACTGCTCATGGGCTTTACCCAGCTGTTCACCGGTGTGATGACCATCCTGGGAACCCTGGGCTTCATGCTCTCCGTAAACCCCTTCATCACCCTGGTGGTGGTGCTGCTGACCCCCATCTCCCTGTTTGTGGCGGCCTTCATCGCCAAGAGGACCTTCTCCATGTTTACTCTGCAGTCCAAGACCCGGGGAGAACTCACGGCCCTGGTGGACGAGATGCTGGGCAACCAGAAGGTGGTGCAGGCCTTCGGCCAGGAGCAGGAGGCCCAGAAGCGGTTTGAGGAGATCAACGGGCGTCTGAAGGACTGCAGCCTGAAGGCCATCTTTTTCTCCTCCATCACCAACCCGTCCACCCGCTTCGTCAACGGCCTGGTGTACGCGGCGGTGGGGGTGGCCGGAGCCTTCGCGGCGGTGCGGGGAGCCCTGTCCGTGGGACAGCTGTCCGTGTTCCTGTCCTACGCCAACCAGTACACCAAACCCTTCAACGAGATCTCCGGCGTGGTGACGGAGCTGCAGAATGCCATCGCCTCTGCGGCCCGGGTGTTTGAACTCATCGACGAGGAGGCGGAGCCGTCGGAGGACGGAGCCGGGGAGCTGGGATGCGCAGATGGAAAAGTGGAGCTGGAGCACGTATATTTCTCCTACGATCCCCAGGTGAAGCTAATTGAAGACCTGAACCTGGCGGTGAAGCCGGGACAGCGGGTGGCCATCGTCGGCCCCACCGGGTGCGGAAAGAGCACGGTGATCAACCTGCTCATGCGCTTCTACGACGTGAATTCCGGCCAGATCCGGGTGGACGGCCAGGACGTGCGCTCCATCACCAGGAAGAGTCTGCGGGAAAACTACGGGATGGTGCTCCAGGAAACCTGGCTCAAGTCCGGGACCATCCGGGAGAATATCGCCTACGGCAAGCCGGACGCCACCGACGAGGAGATCATCGCGGCGGCCAAGAAATCCCACGCCCACAGTTTCATCCGCAGGATGCCCCAGGGCTATGACACTGTAATCTCCGAGGAGGGGGGCAACCTGTCCCAGGGGCAGAAGCAGCTGCTCTGCATCACCCGGGTGATGCTCTGCCTGCCGCCCATGCTGATCCTGGATGAGGCCACCTCCTCCATCGATACCAGAACGGAGATCAAGATCCAGGAGGCATTTGCCAGGATGATGGAGGGCAGGACCAGCTTCATCGTGGCCCACCGCCTGTCCACCATCCGGGAGGCGGACAGGATTCTGGTGATGCGGGACGGCCGCATCATCGAGCAGGGAACGCACCAGGAGCTGCTGGAGAAGAAGGGATTCTACGCGGAGCTGTACAACAGCCAGTTCGCCCCGGTGTAGAGAGAAGACAATCGAATAGATGCGGCCGAATGGCTACAGGATTTGGATTTGGCGCCGGTATTCATTTGCCGGCGCCAGATTGTATTTGCCGGCCAGGACGGAGGAGCGGATCTGGGAGGCCAGCATCCCCCGCCGGAACAGATGGGCGGCCTGGGGGGAGAGCTGGGAGCCGGCGTCCGCCGCCTTGGAGATGAGGGGGATATCCCCTCTTTTTTTGATGGCGGAGAGGAGGGGGGCGGCGGTGCGCTTAAATCCCAGAATCCTGGCGCAGGGGGCGAAGCCGCAGTTCTCCTTCCAGGAGAGGACGTCCTCCCTGCAGATGCCGAGGACAAGGCAGAGGAGGGCGCGGCTCACCCGGGTGTAGGTGTAGTTTTTGGTTTTCAGCTGCAGGATCCGCTCCTGCCAGCTCCCCCCTGCGGCGGCCAGGTCCGTCAGCCGGTCAGAGAGCTCCCTGGAAAACCCCTGAATGCAGCCGTACCCCTGGGGGAGCCGGGAGAGGACGGCGTAGTTGAGGATCTGGGAAAAATCCTCCGGGAACAGGAGCGGTTCCTGGGCCAGGAGGGGGAGGCATTCTTCGGGGATCTGGCCGGCGAGGGCGGCGGGATCCCCATTTTTCAGCAGCTGCCGGATGGCGGTGGCGGAGGCGAAGGCGCCCTCCCGCACGGCGCCGCTGTGGTATCCCTCCCCGGAGCGGGGGATGGTGTGGGGGAGGATGGGGCTGTCCAGCTGGTTCAGCGCCCTGATATACTCGGCTCCCAGGATGTTGTTGGGGGAGGCGAGGAGGGAGGTCCCGCCATTTGCCTCCCCGGATGCCTCCAGGGCTCTCTGCCTGGCGGCGGGGAACGTCAGCCCCTCCGCCAGGCCGTCCCTCAAGGCCAGGCGGTAGGCCTCCGGCTCCTGGGCCAGCAGGTCCGCCGCCCGCTTCAGGGCGCGGATGTCCCCGGATTCGCTCCCGAAAGAGAGGGCGGTGACCACGCCCAGCCGGTGGAGGACCTCCGCACCGCTGGCGGCAAACTCCCCGGCGGCGGCGAAGGCGTAGGGGAAGGGGAGCTCCAGCACCAGGTCAGCCCCGGCGAGCAGGGCCATCCTGGCCCGGACATGCTTCCCGGCCACGGCGGGTTCCCCCCGCTGGACGTAGTCCCCGCTCATGACCACCACCAGGTAGTCGGCGTCTGTCTCCCGCCTGGCCTGGGCCAGGTGGTGGCGGTGCCCCGCGTGCAGGGGGTTGTATTCGGCGATGATTCCAGTAACGTTCATAGACACACTCCTTTGCATGGCCTCTATTTTAACAGAGCCCCGGGGAAAAGTCACCGGGCCTCGTGAAAAATTTATTTATTTTTTACAACCCAAAACCCAGTTTATGGTGTATAATATGAATTAGTGCTAATAAAAAGGAGGATATACTATGAAATTGGTATATGCAATCGTAAGAAAAGACAACGAAGACGAAGTTATGAATGAGCTGACCGTTCACAGATTCTCCGTTACCAAGCTGGCCACCACCGGCGGCTTTTTGAGAAAGGGAAACTCCACCCTGATGATCGGCGTGGAAGACGATAAGGTGCAGGATGTAATCAATATTATCAAGCATGAGTGCGGGGAGAGGCAGAAGATCACGGTGAATATGCCCTACGTGTCCGGCCCGGCCATGGTCAACTACTCCACCATGCCCATGACGGTGGAGGTGGGAGGAGCCACCATCTTCGTGGTGGACGTGGAGCACTTCGAGAAGATCTGATCCCTGGCGGCGGGAATACCTTCAGGTATCGAAAAAAGAACAATAAAATTGAATAAAGTATCTTGTATACAATAAACCGACGGTATATAATAATCACAGATGCTTTAAAAAGATAAGAAAGGGGATTATGTCATGGGATTTATTGATGTAATTAAGGAGAGAGCAAGAGCTGACAAGAAGACCATCGTTCTTCCGGAGTCCATGGACCGCAGAACCTTTGTGGCGGCTGAGAAGATTCTGAAGGAGGGACTGGCAAACCTCATCATCATCGGCACGCCCGAGGAGGTGGCAAAGAACAGCGAGGGACTGGATATTTCCGGCGCCACCATTGTAAACCCGTACACCTATGAGAAGACCGACGCCTACGTGGATCTGTTCGTGGAGCTGAGAAAGGCCAAGGGAATGACCCCTGAGAAGGCCAGAGAGACCATGATGAACGACTACGCCTACTACGGCTGCCTGATGATCAAGAACGGGGATGCGGACGGCATGGTTTCCGGCGCCTGCCACTCCACCGCCAACACCCTGAGACCCTGCCTGCAGATCATCAAGACCAAACCCGGCACCAAGCTGGTATCCGCTTTCTTCCTGATGGAAGTTCCCAACTGCGAGTTCGGCGAGAACGGAACGTTCGTGTTCGCAGACTGCGGACTGAATCAGAATCCCACCCCGGACGAGCTGGCAGCCATCGCCATCTCCTCTGCGGAGAGCTTCAAGATGCTGGTGGGCAAGGAGCCGAAGGTTGCCATGCTGAGCCATTCCTCCATGGGAAGCGCAAAGCACGACGACGTGACCAAGGTTGTGGAGGCCACCAGGATCGCCAAGGAGACGGCTCCCGAGCTGGCTCTGGACGGCGAGCTGCAGCTGGATGCGGCCATCGTGCCGGAGATCGGCGCCTCCAAGGCTCCCGGCAGCGCTGTGGCCGGCCATGCAAACGTGCTGGTGTTCCCGGATCTGGATGCCGGCAACATCGGATATAAGCTGGTTCAGAGACTGGCAAAGGCAGAGGCTTACGGCCCCATGTGCCAGGGCATTGCCAAGCCGGTCAACGACCTGTCCAGAGGCTGCTCCGCGGATGATATCGTGGGCGTGGTAGCCATCACCGCTGTACAGGCTCAGAACCAGAACTAAGCAATAAAGAAAAGGAGAACATCAACATGAAGATTTTAGTGATCAACTGCGGAAGCTCTTCCCTGAAGTACCAGCTCATCGACATGGACAACGAGAGCGTTCTGGCAAAGGGCCTCTGCGAGAGAATCGGCATCGAGGGCTCCATGCTGACTCATAAGCCGGCCGGCAAGGACAAATACGTGGTGGAGAAGTACATGCCCGACCACAAGGTAGCCGTACAGATGGTTATGGATGCCCTGGTGGATCCGGAGCACGGCGTGATCGCCAGCACCGAGGAGATCTCCGCTGTGGGACACCGCGTGCTGCACGGTGGACAGTACTACAGCGATTCCATCATCGTGAACGACGATGTGAAGAGAGTCATCCGCGACTGCTTCGAACTTGGGCCGCTGCACAATCCGGCCAACCTGATCGGCATCGAGGCCTGCGAGGCCGCCATGCCCGGAGTGCCCAACGTGGCAGTGTTTGACACGGCGTTCGGCCAGAGTATGCCCAAGAAGGCATACATCTACGCCATCCCCTATGAGTACTATGAGAAGTACAGCATCAGAAGATACGGCTTCCACGGAACCAGCCATCGCTTTGTATCCGGCGAGGTTCTGAAGTTCGCGAACCTGGATCCCGAGAAGGGCAGAGTGATCGTCTGCCACCTGGGCAACGGCGCCTCCATCTCCGCCTCCATCGGCGGCAAGTGCGTGGACACCAGCATGGGCCTCACTCCTCTTGAGGGCCTTGTGATGGGCACCAGAAGCGGCGACGTGGATCCGGCTGTCCTCCAGTTCATCTGCAACAAGGAGAACAAGACGGTGAACGAGATGCTGGACATCTTAAATAAGAAGTCTGGACTTCTGGGAATCTCCGGAATCTCCAGCGACTGCCGCGACGTGCAGAACGCCCAGGCGGAGGGCAACGAGAGAGCCGACATGGCCATCAAGTGCTTTGAGTACCGCATCATCAAGTACATCGGCGCCTATGTGGCAGCCATGAACGGCGTGGACGCCATCGCCTTCACCGCCGGCATCGGTGAGAACGACGCCATGATCCGCAAGGAAGTGTGCGACAGCCTGGCTTACCTGGGCATCTCCATCGACGACGAGGCCAACAAGGTGAGAGGCGAGAGAAGAATGATCTCCACCCCCGACTCCAAGGTGAAAGTGATGATCATGCCCACCGACGAGGAGCTGGCCATCGCCAGAGAGACCCTGGCCCTGGTGCAGTAGGGAGAGGTTTAGAAAGAAAGATGAATCCGGCGTCCCCTGGGGGCGCTGGATTTTTCGCCCATTTTCCCATTCAGTGAAAAAATGTATTGACAAATAAAAAGCGCCTATGTATAATAGCATAAGTGCGTATTAGGAGATAATATGCAGATTAACTTATCAGAGCTGTTTTCCAGCGATGGAAAAGAGAAGACCTATACCCAAGATATTGAGATGCAGCAGTTTCAGGCACCAGATGGTGTGTATGAGATTGCGGAGCGGGAACCGGTTCGTCTCACCATCCGGCATACGGGCAACCGAAAGCTGGAGGTGGAGGGCGAGATCAGGCTCTCCCTGATGATTCCCTGCAGCCGGTGTCTGACGCCGGTGAAGGTGGATTTCGATCTCGATGTGGATTCCTCCATCGATATGAATCAGACGGAGGAGGAGCGGGCGGAGGCCCTCGACGAGCAGCCCTATATAAGTGGGAATTATCTGGATGTAGACCAGCTGGTCCGCAACGAGCTATTGCTGAATTTGCCTATGAAGGTCCTGTGCAGGGAAGATTGCAAAGGGATTTGCAATAGATGTGGCGCCAATCTCAATTATGAGACCTGTGAGTGCGACAGAAGCACCCCAGACCCGAGGATGTCAGTAATCCAGGATATTTTT
>DXEU01000040.1 GCA_019114845.1 Candidatus Lachnoclostridium stercoripullorum
AGATACTCATTTCATTGACCGCTTTATTTTCCCGTAGTGCAAGCATAAAATCGGCGAACACCTCTTTTGTCATATCCTCTATCAGCATATTCTTGTCAAGATACTTGAATATCTGTTTAAAGGCGTCCCGGTAATGTTTAATGGTTCCGTCCCGCAGATTTCTTGCCTTGCAGTCCACAATATAATCCTCACACCCCTGTTCAAACGTCCGTCCGTTTTTTATGTTCATCTTGATTTTCTTCATTTTATCATCCTCTTTCCGCAATAAAAAAAGTTAGACACGTCACGAGCATATTCCTCAAAATAACGTGTCTAACTCAAATTTGCGAAATCGGATGATTTTTTGCTTCAAGCCGCTCCCAAAGGAGCAGCTTAAAATCTTTCTTACATCCTCAAAACCTGGATAAAATCAGGCGTTAGAACTTCCCAGCCTTAGCAGCTTCCTCAATGGCAACTGCAACAGCTACAGTCATACCAACCATGGGGTTGTTGCCTGCGCCGATCAGTCCCATCATCTCTACATGGGCCGGCACGGAGGAGGAGCCTGCAAACTGAGCGTCAGAGTGCATCCGTCCCATGGTGTCGGTCATGCCGTAGGAAGCGGGGCCTGCTGCCATGTTGTCGGGATGAAGGGTACGGCCGGTGCCGCCGCCGGAAGCCACGGAGAAGTACTTCTTGCCTGCCTCCACGCACTCCTTCTTGTAGGTGCCTGCTACCGGATGCTGGAATCTGGTGGGGTTGGTGGAGTTTCCGGTGATGGAAACGTCTACGCCCTCTTTCCACATGATGGCAACGCCTTCACGAACGTCGTTGGCGCCGTAGCAGTTTACCTTTGCTCTCGGGCCGTCGGAGTAAGCCTTGCGGAATACTTCCTTCAGCTCGCCGGTGTAGTAGTCATACTGGGTCTCCACATAGGTGAAGCCGTTGATTCTTGCGATGATCTGAGCGGCATCTTTTCCAAGGCCGTTTAAGATCACGCGGAGGGGTTTCTGGCGAACTTTGTTTGCCTTCTCGGCGATACCGATGGCGCCCTCAGCGGCTGCAAAGGACTCGTGGCCAGCCAGGAAGCAGAAGCAGTCGGTCTCCTCCTCCAGAAGCATCTTGCCCAGGTTGCCGTGTCCCAGGCCAACCTTTCTCTGGTCAGCAACGGAACCGGGGATACAGAAAGCCTGAAGGCCCTCGCCGATGGCTGCAGCTGCGTCGGCAGCTCTGCGGCAGTCCTTCTTGATGGCGATGGCTGCGCCTACGATGTATGCCCAGCAGGCGTTCTCGAAGCAGATCGGCTGAATCTTCTTCACCTGATCGTACACTTCCAGGCCTGCATCCTTCGTGATCTTCTCAGCCTCCTCAATGGAAGCGATGCCATAGCTGTTTAACACAGAATTGATCTTGTCAATTCTTCTCTCATATGACTCAAATAATGCCATGATTCATTATCCTCCTTAATACGTCGATCAAATTCATTCTATCAAAAACTGCAGCCGCCGGATTATTCCTTTCTCGGGTCGATAATCTTCACAGCGTCAGCCACGCGGCCGTACTGGCCCTGAGCTGCCTTGTAGGCCTCGTTGGGCTCCATGCCGTTCTTGATGTTGTCGGTCATCTTTCCAAGGTTCACGAACTGATAGCCGATAATCTGATCGTCTGCATCCAGAGCGATGCCGGTGACATAACCCTCGGCCATCTCCAGATAACGGGGTCCCTTTGCCAGGGTGCCGTACATGGTACCGATCTGAGAGCGGAGTCCCTTGCCCAGATCCTCAAGTCCAGCGCCGATGGGAAGACCTTCCTCAGAGAATGCGCTCTGAGATCTTCCATACACGATCTGTAAGAATAATTCTCTCATGGCTGTGTTGATGGCATCACATACCAGGTCTGTGTTCAGAGCCTCCAGAACCGTTCTTCCCGGAAGAATCTCTGCCGCCATGGCTGCGGAATGAGTCATACCGGAGCAGCCCAGAGTCTCAACCAGAGCCTCCTGGATGATGCCTTCCTTCACATTCAGGGTCAGCTTGCAGGCGCCCTGCTGGGGAGCGCACCAGCCAACACCGTGGGTCAGACCGGAAATGTCTTTTACTTCTTTTGCCTGCACCCATTTAGCTTCTTCCGGAATCGGCGCCGCACCATGATTGACCCCCTGTGCCACTTTGCACATCTTTTCTACTTCATGTGAATAAATCATGTTTAAAACTCCTTTCAGATATGTAATTGAGAAGTATTCTCAAAATACGGTGGATTGTTAAAACAATCACGCCATACCTGATTGTATTTTCTCACAAAATGTCGATTTCGTCCATACCTTTTTTGCCCCGCAGGCAAGAAAATCTTGGAGTCTCAGGACACCGCCCTCTCCCGCTGATCCAAGGCCTTTAACTCCCTTAAAATCTGGGCTACGATCACCGTGCTGAGGAGCACCGTGAGCACATCCGCCACCGGCTGGGCCACCAGAACGCCCCAGAGTCCCAGGAATTCCGGCAGGAGCAGAAGGGCCGGGATCAAGAACAGCCCCTGGCGGGAAACCGCCAGCACCGACGCCCGGAAGCCGTACCCGATAGACTGGGTCATCATATTGGTCATGATGCTCCACCCCATGGCCGGAGCCACCAGCAGCTGGCACCGCAGGGCGCGGGTGCCGATCTCGATCACATCCGGATCGTTGCGCCGGAACAGGGTGATAATTCCCTCCGCCGGGATGAAGCAGGCCACCGCCAGCACCGCAAGCATAACCACGGAGACCTTCACGCAGAACCAGAACGCCTCCAGCACCCGGTCATACCGCCTGGCGCCGAAGTTGAAGCCGCACACCGGCTGGAAACCCTGGCCGAAGCCCAGCATGGCGGAGTTGATGAACATCATAAACCGGCTCACAATGGACATGGCAGCGATGGCCGCATCCCCGTAGGCCCCGGCGGCAAAATTCAGGGTGATGGTGCCCAGGCTGGCGATGGACTGGCGGCAGAAGCTGGGAAGCCCTGCGTGGATAATAGTCCCGTACATCTTCAGGCTGGGCTTGAAATTTTTCAGCCGGATGGAGATGCAGTCCGCCTGGAGATTGCACTGGGCCAGCAGAATGCAGAAGCTGATAAACTGGCTCAGCCCCGTGGCCACGGCCGCCCCGGCGGTGCCCATCCCGAAGGTGAAGATGAACAGGGGATCCAGCACCATATTCAGGACGCCGCCCACGGTGATTCCCACCATGGCGTACACGGCATTTCCCTGGGCCCGCAGAATGTTGTTCATCACAAAGGAACTCATCATAAAGGGGGACGCGATGAGGATGTACATGGCATAATCCTCCGCGTAGGGGGCGATGGTGGGAGTGGCCCCCAGGAGCATCACCAGAGGATTCAGGAAAATATTTCCCACCACGCCGATGAAAACGCCGATGATCATCACCGCGAAAAAGGAGGCGGCTGCCGCCTCCCCGGCCTTCTCCGTGTTCCTGTTGCCCAGGGACTGGGAGATAAAGATTCCCGCTCCCTGTCCAAACCCAAAGCCGATGGCCTGAATGATGGCCATGGCGGAAAATATCACGCCCACAGCGCCGGAGGCGCTGGTCCCCAGCTGGCTCACAAAGAAGGTGTCCGCCATGTTGTACACCGACGAGATCAGCATACTGATGATTGTGGGCACCGCCAGCCCCGGTATCAGCTTGGACACCGGCATCTCTGTCATCTGTCTGTATTTTTCTTCCTGTGTTTTTGCTCGCTTCACAATTTCCTCCCTCTCTCATCTCCCTGCGTCGGGAGATAGAAACGCCCCCGGCCGCTGTGACGCAGCCGAGGGCACTCCTGCAAGTTTGCAGACTGCGCTCTTCCCTTATACCTCCGCGAACATGGCGATATACTCGTCCGCCGCCTCGTCCTCCTGAGCTGTGATCAGGATGCAGAACATATGGGAATCGATCTTTCGCAGCAGATAATACTGGTTCATGACCACGCCCTCGCTCTCCGTGATTGCCGACAGGCAATGGTAGGTCTGGCTGCCGATGGACTTCTCCTCCACCTCTTCCCCTGGCACAATCCCCTGGGCCTCCAGCTGTCCCCTGAGGCTCTCGATGTAGACGTCCTCATCCACAGCTCCCACCAGGATGCCCGCCGTCTCCTCCAGATCCTCGTAGAGGGTGATGACGTTGCTCCCGGAAGCCAGATCCACCGCCATCATGGCGTACAGGCTGCCGGCGGTATCGCCGCCCAGCTGAGCCATCTGCTCCTGGGTGACATGGATCCAGCCCTCCGGCATGGTGAACTGGACGCCGGCGTAGGCGTCCGTGCACACCGTCTGCTCCTCATCCCAGACGCCCGCCGCCGGGCTTCCCTGGGTCTCAGTCTCCTCCGGTGCACTTTCCCCAGCGTCCTCCTCTGAATCGGCCCCATCCCCGGGCTCCTCATTCTCGGGCTTTTCAGCCTCAGGCTCCCCGCTCTCTTCCCCAGACAGGTTCTCAGCTCCGGGGGGTTCCTCCTCCGGCTGCTGATTGCCTTCCCCGGCCTCGTCTACGGCTCCTCCCTGAACTTCGGCCTCCACGTTCTCCGCCGGCTCCTGGGTCTCCTCCGAGCCGCCCCCGCCGCAGGCGGAAATCATCACCGCAGCCGCGCAGGCCAGAACCGCGCAGCCCCATTTCCCCATAAGTGCTCTCTTTTT
>DXEU01000041.1 GCA_019114845.1 Candidatus Lachnoclostridium stercoripullorum
TCTTTTCTGTAAAAAGCGCGGCCGGGAGGCGGCGCTTTTTACAGCGCTTTTATGGGGGCTTTGAGGGCTTTGAAACGCTGTTTCACGCCTCCAGGGGAAATTTAGACAAAAAATGATAACAGCGTACCAGATTTTTTCATCTCTCTTTACAGGGGAAAGGGGATTCCGATATACTGCTCCTAGCAAAAAAACAAGAAAGGCGGTCATGACGAACATGAAAGGTGCAGTAAAGATTGTAACCATCGGCGGCGGCAGCAGCTACACCCCGGAGCTCATGGAGGGCTTCATCAAGCGCTATGAGGAGCTCCCCATCCGCGAAATCTGGCTGGTGGACATTGAGGACGGAAAAGAGAAGCTGGAGATCGTGGGCAAGATGGCTCAGAGAATGTGGGATGCATCCCCCTACGATGTGAAGGTACATCTGACTCTGGACAGGAGAGAGGCGTTAAAGGACGCTGACTTCGTAACCACCCAGTTCCGCGTGGGCCTGTTGAACGCCCGCATCAAGGACGAGAGAATCCCCTTCTCCTACGGCATGCTGGGCCAGGAGACCAACGGCGCCGGCGGAATCTTCAAGGCATTCCGCACCATCCCGGTGATCCTGGACATCGTGGAGGACATGAAGGAGCTGTGCCCCAACGCATGGCTGATCAACTTCACCAACCCCAGCGGCATGGTGACGGAGTCCGTGATGCGCTATGGCCACTGGGATAAGGTGATCGGCCTCTGCAACGTGCCGGTGGGCGCGATGATGAAGGAGCCGGAGACCATCGGAAAGACCCTGGACGAGCTGGTTTACAAGTTCGCCGGACTGAACCATTTCCACTGGCACAGAGTCTTTGATCTGGACGGCAACGAGGTGACCCAGCAGATCATCGACGCCATGTACGAGGGAAAGGATGCAGGCATCCCCGCCAACATTCACGATATGCCCCTGATCAAGGAGCAGCTGGATGAGATCGGTATGATCCACTGCGGCTACCATCGCTACTACTACAGACAGGAAGAGATGCTGGCCCACGGCCTGGAGGAGTACAACACCATCGGAACCAGAGCCGAGCAGGTGAAGAGAACCGAGGCGGAGCTGTTTGAGCTCTACAAGGATCCCAACCTGGATCACAAGCCGGAGCAGCTGGCCAAGAGAGGCGGCGCCCACTATAGCGATGCCGCCTGCGAGACCATCGCGGCCATCTACGGCAACAAGAACACCCACATTGTGGTGACCACCAGAAACAACGGCGCTCTCCCGGATCTTCCCCCGGAGTCCGCAGCGGAGGTTTCCTGCTTCATCGGAGCCACCGGCGCCCGCCCCATCGCCTTCGGCAAGCTCCATCCCGCTGAGTGCGGCTGGCTGCAGTGCATGAAGAACATGGAGTGGTGCGTGGAGGAGGCAGCTGTGACCGGAAACTACGGCCTGGCTCTGCAGGCATTCTTCCTGAATCCCCAGATTCAGTCCGGAGCCACCGCCAAGAGAATCCTGGACGAGCTGCTCATCGCCCACAAGAAGTACCTTCCCCAGTTCGCGGACACCATCGCCCGCCTGGAGAAAGAGGGCATCACCATCAAGGACGATGTGGCCAGAGAGCTGACGGAGCAGGGCCTGTAAGAGTTCGCCTGCGCCGGACGGCAGACGCCAGGTACATAGAGAGGGTATCCCGAAGACCAGAAAATGGCCGGCGGGATGCCCTTTTTCTGTGGGATCGAACCGATCCCTCCCGAAACCTTGCGCGGAGAAGGAAACTGTGTTATGATACGGTAGCTAGATTTTGATAAGGAAGCGTGATTATGGAACAGTATCTGATCGTCTGCCCGCTGGTATTCCTGGCGGGGCTCATTGACTCCATCGCCGGGGGCGGGGGTCTGATCTCTCTTCCGGCCTATCTCATCGCCGGGGTGCCGCCCCACATCGCCCTGGGCACCAACAAGACCAGCTCGTCCATGGGGACCGTCGTCTCCGCGGCCAAGCTGGCGAAAAATGGATTTGTGGACAGAAGAACGGCGGTTCCCGGCGGCCTCTGCGCCGTGGCGGGGGCCATCGTCGGAGCCACCATCAGCCTCTACGTGGAGGACACGGTGATCACCCACATGATGATCGTCATCCTGCCGGTGGTGGCCTTCTACGTGCTCCGCTCCAGGACTCTGGGGGAGAGCGAGAAGACGGGAACCCTCACCGGCGGCCGCCTCATCGGGGCAGTGTGCGGGATCGGCCTGGTGATGGGAATTTACGACGGATTTTACGGACCGGGCACCGGCACCTTTCTGCTGCTCCTGCTGACGGGATTAGCCCACCTGGACACCCGGCGGGCGGCGGGCACCACCAAGGTGATGAACCTGTCCTCCAACCTGGCGGCCCTGGCCACCTTTCTCATCAACGGAAAGGTGTACTATTCCCTGGGCCTGGTGTCCGGCCTGTTCTGCATCGCCGGCCACTACATAGGCTCCTCCCTGGTGGTGAGAGGCGGCCGGCGGGTGGTCCGCCCGATGATTCTGGTGGTGCTCTGCATATTGTTTGGAAAACTGGCGCTGGGATTTTAAGGGATCCCCGCAGACAAAGAAAAGAGGAAGATGAATATGAAATGGAAAAAATTTACCCTGAACACCACCACGGAGGCCGTGGACCTGGTGAGCAGCATGCTGGACGAGCTGGGCATCGAGGGCATCGAGGTGGAGGACCATGTGCCCCTCACCGAGTCGGAGACCAAGGGGATGTTTATCGACATCCTGCCGGACCTCGGGCCGGACGACGGCACGGCGAAGGTGAGCTTCTATTTAGATGACGAGAAGCTGGAGGGCTTGGAGGAACTCCTGCGCCAGATCGAGGAGGGCTTAGACGACCTGAGCGAGTTCGTGGACGTGGGGGAGAGGACCATCCAGGTGTCCGAGACGGAGGACAAGGACTGGATCAACAACTGGAAACAGTATTTCAAGCCTTTCACGGTGGACGATATCCTCATCAAGCCCACCTGGGAGGAGATTCCTGAGACCGATCAGGACAAGCTGCTGATCCAGATTGACCCGGGAACCGCCTTCGGGACGGGGCAGCATGAGACCACTCAGCTGTGCATCCGCCAGCTGAAGAAGTATGTGACCCCTGGATGCCGAGTGCTGGACGTGGGCACGGGCAGCGGGATTCTGGGCATAACGGCCCTGAAACTGGGGGCCGGCCACGTGTTCGGGACGGACCTGGACGACAACGCCATCACTGCCGTGGGGGAGAACCTGGAGGCCAATGCCATCCACGGCAGCCAGTTTGAGGTGCTCCAGGGAAATATCATCGACGACAAGGCCGTTCAGGACGCCGCAGGCTACGGCTGCTACGACATCGCGGTGGCCAACATTCTGGCGGATGTGATCATCCTGCTCCAGAGGGAGATCCCGGTGCACTTGAAGCAGGGAGGAATTTTCATCACTTCCGGGATCATCAACCTGAAGGAGGAGGCGGTGCGGGAGGCCTTTGCCGCCAACGATCAGTTTGAAGTGCTGGAGGTCACCTACCAGGGAGAGTGGCTGTCGGTTACAGCCAGAAAGAAGTAGAGCATGTTTCGCTTTTTTGTGTCAGAGGACCAAATGGACGAGGGGCGCGGGCTGGTGCTCATCGGCGGCCCCGATGTGAACCACATCCGCAACGTGCTGCGGATGCGCCCGGGGGAACAGATCCGGGTGAGCAACGGCCGGGATAAGGACTATCTCTGCGCCCTGGAGGAGATCGGGGAGGAGCAGGTGACGGCCAGGATCCTGGAGGCGGAGGAGAGCACGGAGCTTCCCGGGGAGATCTGGCTGTTTCAGGGCCTGCCAAAGAGCGATAAGATGGAGCTGATCATCCAGAAGGCCGTGGAGCTGGGGGCGGCAAAGATCGTCCCGGTGGCCACGAGGCGGGCGGTGGTGAAGCTGGACAGAAAGAAGGAAGAGTCCAAGGGAAAGCGCTGGAACGCCATCTCCGAGAGCGCCGCCAAGCAGAGCAAGCGGCTGATCATCCCGGAGGTGACGAAGGTGATGACCATGAAGGAGGCGTGCGCCCTGGCGGCATCCTTCGATGCGGGCTTCATCCCCTACGAGAAGGCGGAGGGGATGGAGGAGACCAGGAGGAGCCTGGGGGCCGTCCGCCCGGGGATGAGGATCGGCGTCTTCATCGGCCCCGAGGGCGGCTTTGAGGAGGAAGAGGTGGCGCTTGCCATCCAGTCGGGCATCCGCCCGCTGACTCTGGGGAGGCGGATTCTCCGCACGGAGACGGCGGGACTTTACGTCCTGTCCGTGCTGGGATTTCTCCTGGAGGAGACAGACGGTTCAATGGGAAGGGGAAGATAGAATGGAAGCATATTTTGACAATTCGGCGACCACCCGGGTGCTGGACAAGGTGGTGGCGGCCATGGACGAGATGATGACGGAAAACTACGGCAACCCCTCCGCCAGGCACATCATGGGTGTGCGGGCGGAGAATGCGGTGAAGCGTGCGGCTGCCCAGGTGGCGAAAACCCTGAAGGTGAAGGACAAGGAGATCCTCTTCACCTCCGGCGGCTCGGAGTCCAACAACATGGCCCTGATCGGCACGGCCCTGGCCAACCAGAGGGCGGGGCGCCACATCATCGCGTCCAACATCGAGCACCCCTCCATCTACAACACTTTGAGTTTCTTGGAGGAGATGGGGTTTGAAATCACCTACCTGAAGGTGGACGGCAAGGGCCATGTGGATCTGGAGCAGCTGAAGCGCTCCATGCGCCCGGACACCATCCTGGTGTCCGTCATGTACGTGAACAACGAGGTGGGGGCGGTGGAGCCGGTGGAGGAGATCGGAAAGATTGTCCACGGGGTCAACCCGGCCGCCGTCTTCCACGTGGACGCCATCCAGGCCTACGGGAAATTTCTCATCCGCCCCAAAAAGCAGGGCATCGATCTGCTCTCTGTCAGCGGCCACAAGCTCCACGGTCCCAAGGGGATCGGATTTCTCTATATAGACGAGCACGTGAAGATCCGCCCCATCATCTACGGCGGCGGCCAGCAGCGGGGCATGCGCTCCGGCACGGAGAACGTCCCCGGCATCGTGGGGATGGGCGTGGCGGCGGAGGAGGCCTACACGGACTTCGAGGAGAAGGCGGGCCATCTCTGCCGGCTGAAGGACCACATGCTGGAGCGGCTGGGGGAGATTGAGGGAGCGTACCCCAACAGCTACCCGGGAAAGGAGAGCGCCCCTCAGATTGTGAGCGTGAGCTTTTCCGGCGTCCGCAGTGAGGTGCTGCTCCACGCCCTGGAGGACCGGGGAATCTACGTCTCCTCCGGCTCCGCCTGCTCCTCCAACCATCCCGACGTGAGCGGAACCTTAAAGGGGATCGGCGTCAAGGCGGAGCTCTTGGACTCCACCCTGCGGTTCAGCTTCGGCCGCTTCAACACCCTGGAGGAGATCGACTACTGCATTGAGACCCTGAAGGAATTACTGCCGGTCCTGCGCCGGTATCAGAGAGGATAAATGAAGATATGGAATTCAGATCATTTTTAATCAAGTACGCGGAGATCGGCACCAAGGGCAAGAACCGCTACCTCTTTGAGGACGCCCTCATCAAGCAGATGAAGCGGGCCTTGAAGGAGGCGGACGGACATTTTGTCATCACCAAGGAGTCGGGCCGGATCTACGTGGACGCGGAGGGGGAGTACGACTACGACGAGGCCCTGGACGCTCTAAAGAGAGTGTTCGGCATCGTGTGGATCTGCCCCATGGTCCAGTTTGAGGACCGGGATTACGAGAATATCAAGCGGCAGGCGGTGGCCTACATGGACGAGGTGTATCCGGACAAGAACCTCACCTTCAAGGTCAACGCCAGGCGGGGGGACAAGAACTATCCCCACCGCTCCGAGGAGATCAACCGGGATATGGGGGAAGTGATCTTAAACGCCTTCCCGGAGATGCGGGTGGATGTGCATCACCCCGACGTGCTCCTCAACATCGAGGTGAGAAAGAAAGTGAACATGTACTCCCTGATGATCCCGGGGGCCGGCGGAATGCCGGTGGGGACCAACGGGAAGGCCATGCTCCTTCTCTCCGGCGGCATCGACAGCCCGGTGGCCGGCTGGATGATCGCCAAGCGCGGCGTAAAGATCGACGCCGTCTACTTCCACGCGCCGCCATACACCAGTGAGCGGGCCAAGCAGAAGGTGGTGGATTTGGCGAAGCTGGTGGCCAGATATTCCGGCCCCATCGCCCTCCACGTGGTGAATTTCACCGACATCCAGCTGTACATCTACGAGAAATGTCCCCACGAGGAGCTGACCATCATCATGCGCCGCTATATGATGCGGATCGCGGAGAAGATCGCGGAGGACACCGGCTGCATCGGACTGATCACCGGGGAGAGCATCGGCCAGGTGGCATCCCAGACCATGCAGTCCCTGCTGTGCACCAACGAGGTGTGCACCCTGCCGGTTTACCGGCCCCTCATCGGCTTTGACAAGCAGGAGATCGTGGACATCTCCGAGAAGATTGACACCTACGAGACCTCCGTCCTGCCCTACGAGGACTGCTGCACCATCTTTGTGGCCAAGCACCCCGTGACCAAGCCCCACCTGGATCGGATCAAGCGCTCCGAGAGAAACCTGGAGGAGAAGATCGACCAGATGGTGGCGGAAGCCATCGAGACCAAAGAGGTCATCTGGTGCGATTAGCGGCCGGATGGCGGAAAAGAAAAGAGGCGAAACGCGTGAAAGCGTTTCGCCTGCTCTTTGCGGCAGATGTGCGGCCGGTCAAGCCGGGCTTTACTCTACGATGTAGGGAGCCAGGGTGGTGAGAATGGTGTCCAGACCGGTCTCCGCGTGGATGTTCAGATCGATGGGCTTGGAGAGATCCAGGCTGAAGATGCCCATGATGGACTTGGCGTCGATCACGTATCTTCCGGATACCAGATCAAAATCCACGTCAAACTTGGTCAGATCGTTTACGAAAGACTTAACTTTATCGATAGAATTTAAAGAAATACGTACAGTTTTCATGTTGAAATATCCTCCTCTATCCGCAGCCCTCAAGGCCGCTTTTCTGATTCCATAGTACAGAGGTCTGGGGGAAAAGTCAAGAGGTTCTTTTGACGAAAATCGTATGTATGAAAATAAGAAATGGAGTGTGCCATGAGAAAAGCGGCTTTTCACAATCTGGGCTGTAAAGTGAACGCCTACGAGACAGAAGCGATGGAACAGATGCTGGAGGCGGCGGGGTACGAGATCGTGCCCTTTGCCCCCGGGGCGGACGTGTATGTGATCAACACCTGCTCCGTCACCAATATTGCGGACCGCAAATCCAGGCAGATGCTTCACCGGGCGAAGAAGATGAATCCGTCGGCGGTGGTGGTGGCTGCCGGCTGCTACGTGCAGGCGGCGGGAAAGGAGCTGGCGGAGAAGGACGAGGCGGTGGATATCGTCATCGGAAATGACAGGAAGAGAGAGCTCCCCGAGATCCTGGAGCGCTATTTCGGCGGACAGGAGACGGAGGAGGTATATTTGAAGGATTTGGTGCACCCCACCGAGTACGAGAAGCTGCACATTGACCGGGTGGCGGAGCACACCCGCGCCTTCATAAAAGTGCAGGACGGCTGCAACCAGTTCTGCAGCTACTGCATCATCCCCTACACCAGGGGGCGGGTGAGAAGCCGCCGCCCGGAGGATGTGCTGGAGGAGGTGCGCGGCCTGGCGGCAAAGGGATACCGGGAGATCGTGCTGACGGGCATTCACCTGAGCTCCTACGGCGTGGATTTCGGGGAGGAGGGCCAGGGGCTCATGGAGCTCATCGGCCTCATCCACCAGGTGGACGGGGTGGAGAGGATCCGCCTGGGCTCCCTGGAGCCCAGGATCATCACGGAGGAGACGGCCCGCTACATGGCCGGATTAAAAAAGCTCTGTCCCCATTTCCACCTCTCCCTTCAGAGCGGCTGCGACGAGACCTTAGAGCGGATGAACCGGAAATATACCACCGCGGAGTACCTGGAAAAGTGCGGAATTCTGCGGAGATGGTTTGACCGGCCCGCCATCACCACGGACGTGATCGTGGGCTTTCCCGGGGAGACGGAGGAGGAGTTTGCGGCCACAGAGCGGTTTGTGGAGCAGGTGCATTTCTACGAGATGCACGTGTTCAAATACTCCCGGCGCAAGGGCACCAGGGCCGACCGGATGGAAAACCAGATTCCGGAGCCGGTGAAGGGGACGAGGAGCGAAAAGCTCCTGGACCTGGAGCGGAGAATGTCCGACGAGTACCGGCGCATGTGGCTGGGGGAGAAAGTGGAGGTGCTCCTGGAGGAGGAGACCGTCCGGGACGGGGTCCCCGTGATGACCGGCTGCACCAGGGAGTACGTGAAGTGCATTTTGAAGAAGACGGAGGCCCTGGAGAAGGGAAAGATGGTGAAGGGCACGGCGGTTCGCCTCACGGACGCCGGCGAGATGGAGGTGGAGCTGGATGGAGAAGCGTAGAGTTCTGGCGGCGGGAATCCTGCTGGTTTTAGCGTGTGCGCTGGCGGGATTTCTGTATCTCAAATTTCGCCCGGAGGCCGGGGAAGGCCTCAAGCACATCACCGTGACTGTGACCCACGGGGACGGCGGGGAGCGGCAGTTTTCCTACGACACGGAGGCGGGATACCTGGGCGAGGTCCTCACGGAGGCCGGCCTTGTCTCCGGGGAGGAGGGGGAATTTGGCCTCTTCATCACGGAGGTGGACGGGGAGACGGCGGACAGCTCCCGCCAGGAGTGGTGGTGCATCACCCGGGAGGGGGAGATGGTGAACACCTCCGCAGACGCCACGCCCCTGGAGGACGGGGCCCAGTACGAGCTGACCCTGATGGAGGGGTATTGAGTGAGAGGGCGAAGGACCGGGGAGCTGGCCCTCATGGGAGTGCTGGCCGCCCTGCTGTTCGCCGGCCAGGTGGCGCTGGCGGCCATCCCCAACGTGGAGATCGTGTCCCTGCTTGTGATCCTGTACACCCTGGCCCTGGGGAGAAAGGTGTTTCTTGTGATCTACACCTTCGTGCTCCTGGAGGGGGTGTTTTACGGCTTCGGCCTCTGGTGGATCAATTACCTGTACGTCTGGGCGGTGCTGGCCCTGGCGGTGCTTCCCTTCAGAAAGAAGGACTCCGCCCTGTTTTTTGCCGTCCTCTCCGGCTTCTTCGGCCTTTTCTTCGGCGCCCTCTGCGCCCTGCCCTACGGCCTTGCCGGCGGGCCGGCGGCGGCCTTCGCCTACTGGATCTCCGGCATTCCCTTCGACCTGGTCCACTGCGGGGGAAACTTCGCCGTCTGCCTGGCCTTCTACCGGCCTCTGAAATTTGTGATAGAAAAGGCCTTTACGAATTGGGAATAATAGTATAGAATAGTAACGAACAGTTAAAGGACGTGAGATGATATGAGCGATATTCATAGTACACAGTATTTTAAGGCAGTGCAGGAAGAGAATAAGATGGATGTGAGCGAGATCCTGGAGCAGGTTTATGTGGCGCTGACGGAGAAAGGCTACAACCCCATCAACCAGATCGTAGGCTATATTATGTCCGGAGATCCGACCTACATTACCAGCCATAAGAATGCCAGAAGCCTGATTATGAAGGCGGAGCGTGACGAGATCCTGGAAGAGCTGATGCAGGTTTACATCGATACGAAGCTGAAATAATGCGGCTTTCCGCGGAGGCGGAGGGCCTTTTTGGCATGGATTTCTTGAGAATTAGGGAAAGAGAATTGGTGAGAGATAAGGGCTGCTTGTTCCGCAGCCCTTATGCGCTAATAAGAGACTTGACACATGAGAATTATGGGACTGGATTACGGCTCCAGAACCGTGGGCGTGGCCGTGAGCGACGCCCTGGGCCTGACGGCTCAGGCGGTGGAGACTGTGACGAGAGAAGAGGAAAATAAGCTGAGAAAGACTCTGCGCCGGATCGAGGAGCTGGCGGGAGCGTACGAGGTGGACCGGATTGTGCTGGGCTGCCCGAAAAATATGAACAATACCCAGGGGGAGCGGGTGGAGAAGACGGAGGCCTTCAAGGAGATGCTGGAGCGCCGTCTGAATCTGCCGGTAATTCTCTGGGATGAGCGTCTGACGACTGTGGCCGCGGAGCGGATCCTGATGGAGAGCGGCGTGCGCCGGGAGAACCGAAAACAGGTGATCGACCAGGTGGCGGCGGTGCTGATCCTGCAGGGCTATCTGGACTGGCTTTCCCGCGGCGGAGAGTAGGAGAAGAATCAATGGAAGAGACAATTATCATGACGGATGAAAACGGGGAGAGCGTGGAATTTTACGTGCTGGAGGAGACCAGAATTCACGGGAAGAACTATCTCCTTGTGACGGATGCCAAGGAAGACGAGGACGGAGAGTGCTATATTTTAAGGGACATGTCCGGGGAGGAGGATCCGGAGGCGGTCTACGAGTTCGTGGAGGACGAGGGCGAGCTGGACGGGCTGTTTCGGATTTTCTCAGAGCTCCTGGATGATATGGACGTGGAACTGGAAAAATAAGGAAAGGATGTGCATATGAATCAGGAAGACTTTAAAGAACTGCTTCGGGGCAAGGGACTGAAGGTGACCTCCCAGAGGCTGCTTGTGCTGCAGATTATGGCGGAGCACCCGGGAGAGCATCTGACAACGGAACAGATTTTTGATTTGGTGAGAAAGACAAACCCCGAAATCGGGCTGGCCACCATCTACCGCACAGTCCAGGTGCTGGTGGATCTGCACCTGATCGACAAGATCAGCTTTGACGACGATGTAGCCCGCTACGAGCTGCGCTGCAGCAACGCGAAACACCACCACCACCACGCCATCTGCCTGGGATGCGGCGAGGTATTTTCATTTGAGGACGATTTGTTGGAGAATCTGGAGGCGGCCGTGGAGGAGCGCCTGGGATTTGCTGTGGTGGACCACGAAGTGAAATTGTATGGATACTGCAGAGACTGCAGAGAAAAGATGGAAAACGATTAGATTTGGAGGTTAGGAATTTTGAGAAAACAGAAAAATGAGAACAAAGCGGGAAAACTGAAAGTCATTCCTCTGGGAGGAATGGAACAGATCGGAATGAACATCACCGCTATCGAATATGAGGACAGCATTATTGTGGTGGACTGCGGACTTGCGTTCCCCACGGAGGACATGCTGGGCATCGACCTGGTGATCCCGGACGTGACCTATCTGAAGCAGAACATCAGCAAGGTCAAGGGATTCGTGATCACCCACGGCCACGAGGACCACATCGGCGCCCTGCCCTACATCCTGCAGCAGGTGAACGTGCCGGTGTACGGGACCAAGCTGACCATCGGCCTGATCAACAACAAGTTAAAGGAGCACAATCTCTTAAAATCCACCAAGCGGAAAGTGGTAAAGCACGGCCAGTCCATCAACCTGGGCTGCTTCCGGGTGGAGTTCATCAAGATCAACCACAGCATCGTGGACGCCTGCGCCCTGGCCATCTTCTCCCCTGCGGGCATCCTGCTCCACACCGGAGACTTCAAGATCGACTACACTCCGGTGTTCGGCGAGCCGGCTGACCTCCAGAGGCTGGCGGAGTTAGGCAAAAAGGGCGTGCTGGCTCTGCTCTGCGAGAGCACCAACGCCACCAAGCCCGGATTTACCATGTCCGAGCGGACGGTGGGCAAGACCTTTGACACCATTTTCAATGAGCACAGGAACAACCGGATCCTGGTGGCGACCTTCGCCTCCAACGTGGACCGGGTGCGCCAGATCATCAACTCCGCCCACAAGTACGGCAGGAAGGTGGTGATCGAGGGGCGTTCCATGGTGAACGTCATCGGGACGGCCACGGAGCTGGGCTACATCAAGATCCCCGAGGGAACCCTCATCGACATCGACCAGTTAAAGAACTACAAGCCGGAGCAGACGGTGCTCATCACCACCGGCAGCCAGGGCGAGGCCATGGCGGCTCTCTCCCGGATGGCGTCCGGACTGCACAAGAAAGTCTCCATCAAGCCCAAGGACGTGGTGATCTTGAGCTCCCACCCCATCCCCGGCAACGAGAAGGCGGTGGCCCACGTCATCAACGAGCTGTCCATGAAGGGGGCGGAGGTGATCCACGAGGACACCCATGTGTCCGGACACGCCTGCCAGGAGGAGATCAAGCTGATGTACTCCCTGGTGAAGCCCAAGTACGCCATCCCCATCCACGGCGAGTACCATCACCGCATGGCCAACAAGAGCATCGCCCTGGAGATGGGCATCCCCAAGGAGAACATCATCATGATGAACTCCGGCGACGTGGTGGAGCTGTGCGAGGATTCCTGGCACAACGCGGGCCGGGTGCAGGCCGGAAGCATCCTGGTGGACGGCCTGGGCGTGGGCGATGTGGGAAATATCGTGCTCCGGGACCGCCAGAACCTGGCGCAGAACGGCATCATCATCATCGTGCTGACCCTGGAGAAGTACAGCGGACAGCTCCTCGCGGGGCCGGACATCGTCTCCAGAGGATTCGTGTATGTGCGTGAGTCGGAGGACCTCATGGGCGAGGCTAAGAAGGTGGTTCTGGACGCGGTGGAGGACTGCCTCTACCACCATGTCAACGACTGGGGCAAGATCAAGAACATCATCCGGGACAGCCTGAGCGATTTCCTGTGGAAGAAGATGAAGAGAAATCCCATGATTCTGCCGATTATCATGGAAGTAGAGTAAGCGAGGTTTTTTATGAGCAGAAGAAGCAGCGGGGAAGGGACGGCGGGAGCCGTCCTGGGAGCGGCAGCCAGAATATTGATTTACGGGGCAGTGCTGGCATTCCTTGTGTGGGGAGTGCGGGCCGGCTACCGGTTTGGAGAGGAGATATTCTACCCCGCTGCCATGTCCGGCGAACCGGGGAGGACGGTGGAGTTCACCGTGGAGGAGGATGATAACGCCTCCCGCATCGCCGACGGGCTGAAGGAGGAGGGGCTGATCCAAAACCGGCTGATCTTCCTCATTCAGTCCAGACTGTTTGAGATAGAATTCCTCCCGGGCACCTACGAGCTGTCCACGGCCATGAACTCCAGGGAGATCCTGGGGGTTCTCAGCGGGGACGTGCAGGAGATGGAGGAGGAAGAGACGTAAGAGTATGATTGCAGATGAGAGAATCGCCGACTACATCCGGTCCCTGGACCGGGGAAATGGTCCCCTTCTGGACCAGATCGAGGAGGAGGCGAGGAGAGAGGATGTGCCGATTATCCGAAAGGAGACGTCGGCATTTTTAAAGACGCTGATCGCCGCCTGCCGGCCGAGACGGATTCTGGAAGTGGGGACTGCGGTGGGGTATTCCGCCCTGCTGATGTGCCGGGTGATGCCGCCTGAGTGCCGCATCACCACCATCGAGAAATTTCCGCTGCGGATCGAGGCCGCCAGGGAGAATTTCCGCCTGGCGGGGGAGGAAGGGCGCGTGGAACTGCTGGAAGGGGATGCGGAGGAGATTTTATATACTCTGGACGGCCCCTTTGATTTTATTTTTATGGATGCGGCCAAGGGGCAGTACATCCACTGGCTGCCCAGGGTCCTGGAACTTCTGGGGGAGGGGGGCATCCTCCTGTCCGACAATATCTTTCAGGACGGGGATGTGGTGCAGTCCCGCTTCGCGGTGGAGCGCCGGGATCGGACGATCCACAAGCGGATGCGGGAGTATCTGTTTGCCCTGACCCACGACGAGAGGCTGGAGACATCCCTGCTGCCTGTGGGGGATGGGGCCGCAGTGAGTGTGAAAATCGGTTCACAGGGAGGAAGAACATGAGAGATACAGAACTTTTGATCCCTGCGGGGAGCCTGGAGGTGCTGAAGGTGGCGGTGCTCTACGGGGCTGACGCCGTGTACCTGGGGGGAGAGGCCTTCGGCCTGCGAGCCAAGGCGAAAAATTTCACCCTGGAGGAGATTCGGGAGGGGATTGACTTCGCCCACAGCCATGGGGTGAAGGTCTACATCACGGCCAATATCCTGGCCCACAACGGGGATCTGCCCGGGGTGGAGGCCTATTTTTCAGAGCTGCGGGAGTTAAAGCCCGACGCCCTGATCATCTCGGACCCGGGGGTGTTTGCCATCGCCAGGCGGGTGTGCCCGGAGATCGACATCCACATCAGCACCCAGGCCAACAACACCAACTACGGGACCTACCGCTTCTGGTGGGAGCTGGGGGCCAGACGGGTGGTGTCCGCCAGGGAGCTGTCCCTGGCGGAGATCCGGGAGATCCGGGACCGCATTCCGGAGGAGATGGAGATCGAGAGCTTCATCCACGGCGCCATGTGCATCTCCTACTCCGGGCGCTGCCTGCTGAGCAATTTCCTCACAGGGCGGGACGCCAACCAGGGAGCCTGCACCCACCCCTGCCGCTGGAAATACAGCCTGGTGGAGGAGACCAGGCCGGGGGAGTACTTCCCGGTGATGGAGAATGACCGGGGAACCTTTATCTTCAACTCCAAGGATCTGTGCATGATCGAGCACATCCCGGAGATGGTGGAGGCGGGCATCGACAGCTTCAAGATCGAGGGGCGGATGAAGACGGCCCTCTACGTGGCCACGGTCACGAGAGCTTACCGCCTGGCCATCGACGCCTTCCGCCGGGATCCCGAGGAGTACAGGGCCAATCTGGCCTGGTACCGGGAGGAGATCGGCAAGTGCACCAACCGGGAATTTACCACCGGCTTCTACTTTGGGAAGCCGGGGCCGGACTCCCAGATCTACGAGAACAGCACCTACATCACCAACAGCGTGTACCTGGGAAGGGTGGACGCGGTGGACGGGGAGGGCCGGTGCCGTCTGGAGCAGAAGAACAAATTCTCCGTGGGGGAGGAGCTGGAACTGATGAAGCCGGACGGGCGGAACATCCCGGTGACGGTGAGGGGAATCTGGGATATGGAGGGCAATCCCCAGGAGAGCTGCCCCCACGCCAGGCAGATCATCGACGTGGACCTTGGCATGGCAGCAGAGCCCTTCGACATTCTCAGGCGCTGCTGCTAGGGCCGCGCTCCGGATGTGTGATGGGTGAAAAGGAGGAGACATGAGCTGGATACTGGGAATCAGCGGAGTGCTGTGTTTCATCTATTTTGCTGTGATTCTAATATTTTCGGGGCCGGGGACGTCCTTCGCCTTCATCTGGCTGGCCATGGCCCTGGTCCTGGGGGCCGCCGCCAGCGGGAAGCTGGTGGAGCGGTTCTCCGGGGCCGGGCTGCCCTTGAGCGTGCGGGTGTCGGCGGCCACCCTGTTTGTCACGGGCATTGTGGTGTTCCTGATTGTGGAGGCCCTGGTGTTCACGGGGGTGGCCAGGGAGGACCCAAGGGGTCTGGACTACGTCATCGTCCTGGGGGCCAAGGTGCAGACGGAGGGGGTCAGCAAATCCCTGAAAATGCGCCTGGACAAGGCCATCCAGTACAGCGAGGAGAACCCGGACACCATCTTCGTCCTCTCCGGCGGCCAGGGAAAGGACGAGCCCACGCCGGAGGCCCAGGTGATGTACAACTACATGCTCTACAACGGCGTGCCGGCGGACCACCTGCTGATGGAGCTTCAGTCCACCAGCACCGTGGAGAATATCGCCTACAGCCGCCTGGTGATCGAGGACGACATAGCCCGCAGGGAGGAGGAAAAGCTCCGGCGCCAGAGACAGGAGCATATGGAGAGAATGATTCCGGTGAGCCCTGACGGGGAGATCAGCCTGTTCGGCGGGCTGGGACCCGGGGATCTGGCCATCGAGGCCCCGGAAAAGCCGGTGCAGATCGGCGTCCTCACCAGCAATTTTCACCTGTTTAGGGCCATGGAGATCGGAAAAAAATGGGGAATCCCCAACATTCAGGGGATCGCCGCCCCCAGCGAGCGGTGGATGCTCCCCCATTTCTGCGTCCGGGAATGCGCAGCGATTTTAAAGGACAAATTAATGGGAAACATGTAAAGGAAAGGAAGAGATGCCATGATAGAGATAGAAAAGCTGAATCATCTGTCCGCCTACCAGGTGGAGGAGGTGCGGGATGTGAAGGAATTGAATTCCAGAGGCGCCGTACTCCGCCACCGGAAGACGGGGGCCAGAGTGTTCCTCCTGTCCAACGACGACAAAAACAAGGTGTTCTCCATCGGGTTTCGGACGCCGCCCAAGGATTCCACCGGCGTGCCCCACATCCTGGAGCACAGCGTGCTGTGCGGCTCGGAGAAATTTCCGGTGAAGGATCCCTTTGTGGAGCTGGTGAAGGGCTCCTTAAACACCTTCTTGAACGCCATGACCTATCCGGACAAGACCGTGTATCCCGTGGCCAGCTGCAACGAGAAGGATTTCCAGAACCTGATGGACGTGTATATGGACGCGGTGTTCCACCCCAACATCTACAAGGAGAAGAAGATCTTCCTCCAGGAGGGATGGCACTACGAGATGGAGGATGAGAATGCCCCCCTGACCATCAACGGGGTGGTGTACAATGAGATGAAGGGGGTCTATTCCTCCCCGGAGAGCGTTCTGGACCGGTATATCCAGAAGCTCCTGTATCCGGACAACTGCTACTGCCAGGAGTCCGGCGGGGACCCGGACGTGATCCCGGAGCTGACCTACGAGGATTTCCTGAATTTCCACCGGACCTACTACCACCCCTCCAACAGCTTCATCTACCTCTACGGGGACATGGACATGGAGGAGAAGCTGACCTGGCTGGATGCGGAGTATCTGTCCCGCTACGGGAACGAGCCGGTGGACTCGGAGATCCCGCTCCAGAAGCCCTTTGAGCGGCCGGTGGAGGAGGAGATCTTCTACTCCATCACCGAGGAGGAGCCGGAGGAGAAGGCCACCTACCTGTCGGTGAACACCGTGGTGGGGACGGACCTGGACCCGAAGCTGTATCTGGCCTTCCAGATCCTGGAATACGCCCTGATCAATGTGCCGGGGGCCCCTGTAAAGCAGGCCCTTCTGGACGCGGGCATCGGCGAGGACATCCTGGGGGGCTACGAGAACGGAATCCTGCAGCCCTATTTTTCCGTGGTGGCAAAAGGGGCGGAGAGGGAGCAGAGGGGAGAGTTTGTGGCTGTGCTCAAGGGCACCCTGCGGAAGCTGGCGGACCAGGGCCTGGACAAAAAGAGCCTTCGCTCCGGCATCAACTATTTTGAATTCCGCAGCCGGGAGGCGGACTACGGCACGGCCCCCAAGGGCCTGATGTACGGGCTTCAGTCCATGGACAGCTGGCTCTACGGCGGGGACCCCATGATGCACCTGGCCTACGGGGAGACCTTTGAATTCCTGAAGAAGGCGGTGGACGAGGGGTATTTTGAGAATCTGATCCGGGATTACCTGTTGGACAACCCGGCGGAGGCGGTGATCATCGTCAGCCCCAAGAAGAACCTGACGGCCATGAAGGACGCGGCCCTGGCGGAGAAGCTGGCGGCCATGAAGGCCTCCATGACCCCAGAGGAGATCCGCAGCCTGGTGGAGGAGACGAAGGCCCTCAAGGCCTACCAGGACGAACCCTCCCCCAAGGAGGACCTGGAGAAGATCCCCCTGTTAAAGCGGGAGGACATTGAGCCCCAGGCGGAGAAGCTGATCTGGGAGGAGACGGAGACGGACGGGATCAAGGTGATCCGCCACCAGATGTTCACCTCCGGCATCGGCTACCTGAAGCTGCTGTTCGGCACCGACCAGGTGCCCACGGAGGACCTCCCCTATGTGGGGCTGCTGAAATCTGTGCTGGGCTACGTGAACACGGAGCACTACAGCTACTCCGAGCTCTCCAGCGAGATCTATTTAAACAGCGGCGGCGTGAATTTCGGCGTCACCGCCTACCCCAATTTGGAGGAGCCGGAGAATTTCACCGGCGTGTTTACGGCGGACGTGAAGGTTCTCTGCGAGAAGCTGGATTTCGGCTTTGAGATTCTGAGGGAGATCCTCACCACCTCCGTGCTGGATGACGAGAAGCGCCTGGGAGAGATCCTTGGGGAGACCCGCTCCCGGGCCAAGATGAAGATTGAGAGCGCAGGCCACTCGGCGGCGGTGTCTCGGGCCACCTCCTACTTCTCCCCCACGGGAGCCTTCGGGGAGATGACCGGCGGCATCGGCTACTATCACTTCCTGGAGAAGACGGCGAGGGAGTTCCCGGAGAGAAAGGGGGAGATCATCGCCAAGCTGAAGGAAGTGTGCGGAAAGCTCTTCACCAGGGACAACCTGCTGGTGAGCTTCACCGCCGGGGAGGACGGATTTGCCGCCCTGGACGGGGAGGTGCGGCGCTTCGCGGCGGCCCTTCCCGCAGGCGGGGAGAGACATCCCTTCCAGTGGGTGCGGGGCAACCGCAACGAGGGATTCAAGAGTTCCTCCCAGGTCAACTACGTGGCCCGCTGCGGCAATTTCCGGGACAAGGGATTCGCCTACACCGGCGCCCTGCGGATCCTGAAGGTGATGCTCAGCTACGACTACCTCTGGATCAATCTCCGGGTCAAGGGCGGGGCCTACGGCTGTATGAGCGGCTTCGGCCGCTCCGGCGAGGGGTATCTGGTGTCCTACCGGGATCCCAACCTGCGGGAGACCAACTCCGTCTACGAGGGAGTGACTGAGTATCTCAGGAATTTCCAGGCGGATGAGAGGGATATGACCAAGTTTGTCATCGGCACCATCAGCGATCTGGACACGCCCCTGACCCCGTCCATCCGGGGCAGCAGGGGGCTCTCCGCCTACCTCTCCGGGGTAACCCAGGAGATGATGCAGGAGGAGAGGGACCAGGTGCTCCGCGCCACGGTGGAGGACATCCGCGCCCTGGCGGACATCGTGCAGGCGGTGCTGGACACCGGCGCCCTCTGCGTCCTGGGAAATGAGGAGAAGATCGAGGCGGCGAAGGACCTGTTCAAGGAGACCAGAAATCTCTACCAGGCATAGCGCCCGTTAGCAGGCACAGGGCGGAGGCGGACGGACGCCCCGCCCTGCCAGGAGGAAAAATTTATGGAATATACGAAGAAATCCGGCTTCGCCACCCTGGTGGGCCGGCCGAACGTGGGAAAATCCACGCTGATGAACCATCTGATCGGGCAGAAGATCGCCATCACCTCCGACAAGCCCCAGACCACCAGAAACCGCATCCAGACGGTCTACACCGACGAGCGGGGACAGATTATTTTCCTGGACACCCCCGGCATCCACAAGGCCAAGAACAAGCTGGGGGAGTACATGGTGAATGTGGCGGAGCACACCCTGAAGGAGGTGGACGTGATCCTGTGGCTGGTGGAGCCCACCACCTTTATCGGGGCGGGGGAGCGCCACATCGCCGAGCAGTTAAACCGGGTGAAGACCCCGGTGATCCTGGTGATCAACAAGATCGACACGGTGAAGAACCAGGACGAGATCCTCACCTTCATCAACGCCTACAAGGACATCTGCCCCTTCGCGGAGATCGTGCCGGTGTCGGCCCTGAGAAAGAGGAACACGGACGTGCTCCTGGAGCAGATTTTTAAGTATCTGCCCTACGGCCCTCAGTACTACGACGAGGACACGGTGACGGACCAGCCCATGCGCCAGATCGCGGCGGAGCTGATCCGGGAGAAGGCCCTGCGCCTCCTCTCCGACGAGATCCCCCACGGCATCGCCGTGACCATCGAGAAGATGACGGAGCGGGAGAACGGCATCATGGACATCGAGGCCAGCATCATCTGCGAGAAGGACTCCCACAAGGGGATCATCATCGGGAAGGGCGGCTCCATGCTGAAGAAGATCGGCTCCGCCGCCAGGCGGGAGATCGAGGACATGATGGAGACCCAGGTGAATCTGCAGCTCTGGGTGAAGGTGCGCAGAGAGTGGCGGGACAGCGAGATCTACATGAAAAACTACGGATACGACGCCAAAGATGTGTAAAATGCTTCCCTGAGGCCGGAGAGGGGCCGCATGGAGACGGGATGGGTGAGAGAGTTGAGGGAATGTGTGGTTGTGACCGGGATGGTGCTGCGGGCGGCGCCGTCCGGGGAAGGAGACAGGAGGCTGGTGATGCTCACCAGGGAGCGGGGGCGGATCACCGTGTTCGCCCGGGGAGCCAGGAGGCCGGGGAGCCCATTCCTGGCCGCCTGCCGCCCGTTTTCCTTCGGCACCTACCGGCTCTACGAGGGCCGGGACGCCTACAACCTCCAGGGGGCGGAGATCACCGCCTACTTTGAGGAGCTGTCCGCGGACATAGGGCGGGCCTGCTACGGGTCCTACTTCCTGGAGGTGGCGGAGTACTTCTCCAGGGAGAACCTGGATGGGACGGAGCTCCTCACCCTGGTCTACCAGTCCCTCCGGGCGCTCCTGAAGGAGTCCATCCCGGACGAGCTGGTGCGGCGGATCTTCGAGCTGAAGACCATGGTGCTGAACGGGGAATACACGGAGCTGCCTCCCCTGCCCGTCAGCGACTCCGCCTGCTACACCTGGGAGTATGTGACGGCGGCGCCCCTGGGAAAGCTCTACACCTTCACCGTCACCGCCGAGGTGCTGGCGGAGTTCGGGCGCTGTGTGGACGAGGCGAAGCGGCGGTTTCTGCCCCACCATTTCCGCTCTCTGGACATTCTGGAGGCGGTGGCGGGGCCCTAGGGGGGACGCCAGGCTTGCAAAAAGACGGCTTCCCGGGGCGCCAGGTATTGAAAAGCGGCGGGAAACCCGCTATAATAGGGGGCACTGAGCAGGGAGCAGCCTGCGGACTAGGAGGAGAACAAAAAGGATGAAGAAAATGGCAGCGCTGGGTCTGGCGGCGCTCCTTGCGGCGGGGCTTTCGGGCTGCGGCGGAAGGGCGGCCGGAGGGAATGAATTTGCGCCGGCGGAGAACAGCATCTATATCGCGGAGGACGGCAAGGTGTCCAGCGCGTTTGTGGAGCCCTATGAGGAAGAATATTACACGGAGGATTCTCTGAAGTCCTATCTGGAGGAGGCCCTTGCCGGCCAGTACGGGGATCTGAATGTGACCCTGAGAGAGTGCGCCGTGGAGAATGGAAGCATGAAGGCCGTGTTCGACTACGGGAGCCCGGAGGATCTGGTGGGCTTCCTGGCGGACCAGAAGAGCGAGGATCTGGACCTGGCGGATTTCCAGGTGGAGACGGTGGAGACGGCCCTGGCGGAGGGGACTGTGACGGCGGACGCCCTGGTGGGCGCGGCGGACGGAAGCCCCGTGGATTTTGAGACCCTGGCGAGGCAGAAGGGGTATGTGGTGACCGTGGAGGGAACCGCCTCCGTGTGCGCCCAGGGGGAGATCCTCTACGTGTCAGAGGGAGTGGAGATGACGGACGGAACGGCCCGCGTGGACGGCGGCCCGGCATTCCTGGTCATCCGATAAGCGGCAAGCCATCAGGCGGGGTCAGGGCTTTGGCCCCTCTCCCGCCTGCAGGAATATAAGAAGATGAAGAAAGAGGTAAAGGACAGATGGAAAAGACAATGGAAAAGATAGTGGCCCTGGCCAAGAGCAGGGGATTTGTGTATCCCGGCTCTGAGATCTACGGAGGCCTGGCAAATACCTGGGATTACGGCAACCTGGGCGTGGAGCTGAAGAACAATGTGAAGAAGGCGTGGTGGCAGAAGTTCATCACCGAGAGCCCCTACAACGTGGGCGTGGACTGCGCCATCCTCATGAACTCCCAGACCTGGGTGGCATCCGGCCATCTGGGCGGCTTCTCCGACCCCCTCATGGACTGCAAGAGCTGCAAAGAGCGCTTCCGCGCCGACAAGCTGATTGAGGACTACATGCAGGAGAAGGGCATCGTGCCGGAGAAATCTGTGGACGGATGGAGCCAGGAGGAGATGAAGAAGTACATCGACGACAACAACATCTGCTGCCCCAGCTGCGGAAAGCACGATTTCACCGACATCCGTCAGTTCAACCTGATGTTCAAGACCTTCCAGGGCGTGACGGAGGACGCCAAGAACACGGTATACCTGAGACCGGAGACGGCCCAGGGCATCTTCGTAAACTTCAAGAACGTGCAGAGAACCTCCAGAAAGAAAGTTCCCTTCGGCATCGGCCAGATCGGAAAGTCCTTCCGGAACGAGATCACCCCCGGCAACTTCACCTTCCGCACCAGGGAGTTTGAGCAGATGGAGCTGGAATTCTTCTGCAAGCCGGACACGGACCTGGAGTGGTTTGCCTACTGGAAGCAGTTCTGCATCAACTGGCTGAGAGCGCTGGGCCTCAAGGAGGAGGAGCTGCGGGTGCGCGACCACGAGAAGGAGGAGTTAAGCTTCTACAGCAAGGCCACCACGGACATCGAATTCCTCTTCCCCTTCGGATGGGGCGAGCTGTGGGGCATCGCGGACCGCACCGACTACGACCTGACCCAGCATCAGAACGTGTCCGGACAGGATCTCACCTACTTTGACGACGAGACCAAGGAGAGATACATCCCCTACGTGATCGAGCCGTCCCTGGGCGCCGACCGCGTGACCCTGGCCTTCCTCTGCTCCGCCTACGACGAGGAGGAGATCGGCGAGGGGGATGTGAGAACCGTTCTCCACTTCCATCCGGCCATCGCCCCCGTAAAGATCGGCGTGCTGCCCTTATCCAAGAAGCTGAACGAGGGCGCAGAGAAGATCTACGCCGAGCTGACCAAGTACTACAACTGCGAGTTTGACGACAGGGGAAATATCGGAAAGCGCTACAGAAGACAGGATGAGATCGGAACGCCCTTCTGCGTAACCTACGACTTCGAGTCCGAGAACGACGGCGCGGTGACGGTGCGCGACCGCGACACCATGGAGCAGGTGCGCGTGCCCATCGATGGGCTGAAGGCCTACTTTGAGGACAAGTTCCGCTTCTGATGGACAGCCCTGGAAAAAATGTAAGAAAAACTCTTTACTAGATTGAAGTTTATGTTATAATATCTCTAGACCGTTCTGCCGGCCTTTTTGTTGTTGTGCCTTCTGCACAAAAAGAACGGGCGGAATGGAAAGTAAGGAACTGATGGATTCGGTTTCAAAAACACTAGGAGGAAGAAAGTTTATGGCAAAGAAATGGGTTTATTTGTTCAGCGAAGGCAACGCCCAGATGAGAGAGCTGTTAGGCGGCAAGGGCGCAAACTTAGCTGAGATGACCAACCTGGGACTGCCGGTTCCGCAGGGATTCACCATCACCACGGAAGCCTGCACCCAGTACTATGAGGACGGAAGAACGATCAATGACGAGATCATGGGTCAGATCATGGAGTACATCGGCAAGATGGAGGAGATCACCGGCAAGAAGTTCGGCGACAAGGAGAATCCTCTGCTGGTTTCCGTTCGTTCCGGCGCAAGAGCTTCCATGCCTGGTATGATGGATACGATCTTAAACCTCGGCCTGAACGAGGAGGTTGTAGAGGTTCTGTCTGAGAAGTCCGGCAATCCCCGCTGGGCTTGGGACTGCTACAGAAGATTTATCCAGATGTATTCTGACGTAGTTATGGAGGTCGGCAAGAAGTACTTCGAAGAGCTGATCGACAAGATGAAGGAAGAGAAGGGTGTTACTCAGGACGTAGAGCTGACCGCTGACGACTTAAAGGAGCTGGCTGGACAGTTCAAGGCTGAGTACAAGGAGAAGATCGGTGCAGACTTCCCGGCTGATCCCAAGGAGCAGCTGATGGGCGCCATCAAGGCCGTATTCCGTTCCTGGGACAACCCCAGAGCAAACGTATACCGCCGCGACAACGATATCCCCTACTCCTGGGGTACCGCTGTAAACGTACAGATGATGGCATTCGGAAACATGGGCGACGACTGCGGAACCGGCGTTGCATTTACCCGTGACCCGGCTACCGGTGAGAACGGCCTGTTCGGTGAGTTCTTGACCAACGCACAGGGCGAGGACGTGGTTGCCGGCGTTCGTACCCCCATGCACATCTCCGAGATGGAGGAGAAGTTCCCGGAGGCATTTGCACAGTTCAAAGAGGTGTGCAAGATTCTGGAGAACCACTACAGAGACATGCAGGATATGGAGTTCACCGTTGAGCACGGCCATCTGTACATGCTGCAGACCCGTAACGGAAAGAGAACTGCTAAGGCTGCTTTAAAGATCGCCTGCGATCTGGTTGACGAGGGAATGAGAACGGAGAAAGAGGCAGTTGCCATGATCGATCCGAGAAACCTGGATTCCCTGCTTCACCCGCAGTTTGACGCTGCCGCTCTTAAGAAGGCTGTTCCCATGGCCAAGGCTCTGGGCGCATCTCCGGGAGCTGCCTGCGGTAAGATCGTGTTCACCGCTGACGACGCAGTAGAGTGGGCTGCCAGAGGCGAGAAGGTTGTTCTGGTTCGTCTGGAGACCTCTCCCGAGGATATCACCGGCATGAAGTCCGCACAGGGTATTCTGACCGTGCGCGGCGGCATGACCTCCCACGCAGCCGTTGTTGCCCGCGGTATGGGTACCTGCTGCGTATCCGGATGCGGCGACATCGTAATGGACGAGGAGAACAAGAAGTTCACCATCCACGGCAAGGAGTTCCACGAGGGAGACTACATTTCCCTGGACGGCTCCACCGGCAACATCTATGACGGAATCATCCCGACTGTGGACGCCACCATCGCTGGTGAGTTCGGACGTATCATGGCTTGGGCTGACAAGTACAGAAAGCTGAGAGTGCGCACCAACGCTGATACTCCGGCTGACGCTAAGAAGGCTCGCGAGCTGGGCGCCGAGGGTATCGGCCTCTGCCGTACCGAGCATATGTTCTTCGAGGGCAACAGAATCGACGCATTCCGCGAGATGATCTGCTCTGAGACCCTGGAGGAGAGAGAGGCCGCTCTGGAGAAGATCCTTCCGGAGCAGCAGGGAGACTTCGAGAAGCTGTACGAGGCTCTTGAGGGCAATCCTGTTACCATCCGTTTCCTGGATCCGCCTCTGCACGAGTTCGTTCCCACCGAGGAGGAGGACATCAAGAAGCTGGCCGATGCTCAGGGCAAGTCCGTTGAGCAGATCAAGGCCATCATCGACAGCCTGCACGAGTTCAACCCGATGATGGGTCACCGTGGATGCCGTCTGGCAGTTACCTATCCGGAGATTGCCAAGATGCAGACCAAGGCTGTTATCCGCGCCGCCATCAACGTGAAGAAGGCTCATCCCGACTGGAAGGTAGAGCCGGAGATCATGATCCCGCTGGTAGGCGAGGTGAAAGAGCTGAAGTATGTGAAGAACTTCGTGATCGAGACTGCTGACGCTGAGATCGCAGCTGCCGGCATCGATCTGAAGTACGAGGTTGGCACCATGATTGAGATCCCGAGAGCCTGCGTGACCGCCGACGAGATCGCCAAGGAAGCTGACTTCTTCTGCTTCGGAACCAACGACCTGACTCAGATGACCTACGGATTCTCCCGTGACGACGCTGGTAAGTTCTTAAACGCTTACTACGATGCGAAGATCCTGGAGAACGATCCGTTCGCTAAGCTGGATCAGGACGGCGTAGGCCAGCTGATGAAGATGGCCATCGAGAAGGGCAAACCCGTGAACCCGAGCCTGCACATCGGTATCTGCGGCGAGCACGGCGGAGATCCGTCTTCCGTTGAGTTCTGCCACAAGATCGGTCTGGACTATGTGTCCTGCTCACCGTTCCGCGTGCCGATCGCAAGACTGGCTGCTGCACAGGCTGCTCTGGCTGACGAGAAATAATCGAATCCAAAGATCCTTAGAGGGAGTGCCGCAAGGCGCTCCCTTTTCTGGTGGTGCTCCCTTGCATTTAGTGTGGGAGAATGGTATTCTAGGATTATACAGTCCGTATAAGAAGTGTGTCTTTGTGGGAAAGGAGGCGTACTCTATGACAGGCCATATGGGAGAGGTTTTAACCGAGTATGTGGGACTGGTAAACAGGCTTTACGCATCTGCACTAAAAGCGGTTATTTTATACGGTTCGTATGCCAGAGGTGACTATACGGAAGATTCCGATGTAGATATCATGATATTAGTGGATATGCCGGAGGAGGAAATCTGCAGGAGTCGGGAAAGCTTATCA
>DXEU01000042.1 GCA_019114845.1 Candidatus Lachnoclostridium stercoripullorum
GTAGGTTCCCCACATCCGGCTTCCTTCAGATTCCACCTCACGATGGACACCCTTGCCTTCGGCTATATCCTTCCCGCTACCGGGCGGATTCAGGACTTTCACCCATTAGAAACGTGCGCCGCCAGGCGCACTGCAGAGAGAGCCCCCAGCGGCTCCGGTATTCTGCCGGAGTCCTGGGAGCTCTCTTCCTCTATCCTATATCTTCCATTACTGATCCACGCTGTAGTTGGGCGCTTCCTTGGTGATGTGGATGTCGTGGGGATGGCTCTCCTTCAAGGAGGCGGCGGAAATCTTCACGAACTTTCCGGTCTGCTGGAGCGTGGGGATGTCCTTGGCTCCGCAGTAGCCCATGCCGGCTCTCAGGCCGCCCAGGAGCTGGAATACCGTATCCTCCACCATGCCCTTGTAGGCCACACGGCCCTCCACGCCTTCCGGAACCAGCTTCTTGGCGTTGCTCTGGAAGTAGCGGTCCTTGCTTCCGTTCTCCATGGCGGCGATGGATCCCATGCCTCTGTACACCTTGTACTTTCTTCCCTGATACAGCTCAAAGGTTCCCGGGCTCTCGTCGCAGCCCGCGAACATGCTTCCCATCATGCAGACGTTGCCGCCGGCCGCCAGGGCCTTGGTCACGTCGCCGGAGTACTTGATGCCGCCGTCGGCGATGATCGGGATGCCGTACTCTTTTGCCACCTCATAGCAGTCCATGATGGCTGAGATCTGGGGAACGCCGATGCCGGCCACCACGCGAGTGGTGCAGATGGATCCCGGTCCGATACCCACCTTCACACAGTCGGCTCCGGCCTCAATCAGGGCGCGGGTCGCTTCCCCTGTGGCCACGTTGCCGGCGATCACCTGAAGGTCCGGATAATTCTCCTTGATCATCTTCACGCAGCGGATCACGTTGGCGGAGTGACCGTGGGCGGAGTCCAGAACCACCACGTCCACATGGGCCTTCACCAGGGCCTCCACCCGCTTCAGCACGTCGGCGGTGATGCCGATGGCCGCGCCGCAGAGCAGACGTCCCTGTTCGTCCTTGGCGGACAGCGGGTACTTGATCTGCTTCTCAATATCCTTGATGGTGATCAGTCCCTTTAAGTTGAAATCGTCATCCACGATGGGCAGCTTCTCCACTCTGGCCTTGGCGAGAATCTTCTTGGCCTCCGTCAGGGTGATCCCCTCCTTGGCCGTCACCAGGTGCTCGGAGGTCATGCACTCCTTGATCTTCTTGGTGAAATCCTCCTCAAACTTCAGGTCGCGGTTGGTGATGATACCCACCAGCTTTCTGCCCTCCGTGATGGGCACACCGGAGATGCGGAACTTGGCCATCAGCTCGTCCGCGTCCTTCAGTGTATGCTCCGGGGATAAGTAGAATGGGTCTGTGATGACTCCGTTCTCAGAACGTTTTACCTTGTCAACCTCCTCCGCCTGCGCCTCGATGGACATATTCTTGTGAATGATTCCGATTCCGCCCTGTCTGGCCATGGCAATCGCCATCCTGTGTTCCGTAACCGTATCCATTCCTGCGCTCATCAGCGGAATATTCAGCTTGATCTTTTTCGTCAGGTAGGTCGTCACATCCACCTCATTCGGAATCACTTCTGAATAAGCAGGAACCAGCAGCACATCGTCAAATGTAATGCCTTCACCGATAATTTTACCCATTCCTTTTCCCTCTCTTTCCTATATTTACGGCTGCGATCCCGGTGAAGAAACGCAGCCATATGCTAAAGTGTTATTGGTACTCTATGCTACCAGACTTTTTCATTCTTGTCAAACCTATTTTTACTCTTTTTCTACAAATTTCTCCCCTTACAATTTTACCTCATTTCGGCCCTCCCTGTAAAGAGGATTCCACAGAGAAAAATCCCCCGCCGGAGAAATCTCCGGTGGGGGATTGTCTGAAAATTCTTATATTACATCATGCCGCCCATGCCTGCGCCAGCGGGTGCAGCGGGAGCCGGCTCCTTGATGTCGGCCACCACGGACTCGGTGGTCAGCAGAGTGGAGGCCACGCTGGTAGCGTTCTGCAGAGCGCTTCTGGTCACCTTCGCCGGATCCAGAATGCCAGCCTGAATCATATCCACATACTCCTCATTGTAAGCGTCAAAGCCCACGCCTACCTCGGACTCAGCAACCTTGTTGATGATCACGGCGCCTTCCAGTCCGGCATTGGCCACGATGTGGTACAGGGGAGCCTCCAAAGCCTTGAGGATGATTCTTCCGCCGGTCTTCTCGTCGCCCTCCAGGCCGTTCACCACCTCGGCAACCTTCTTGGCAGCGTGCACATAAGCGGAACCGCCGCCTGCGATGATGCCCTCCTCCACAGCTGCCTTGGTAGCTGCCAGAGCATCCTCCATGCGCAGTTTTGCCTCCTTCATCTCAGCCTCGGTGGCAGCGCCCACGCGGATCACCGCTACGCCGCCGGCCAGCTTCGCCAGTCTCTCCTGGAGCTTCTCTCTGTCAAAGTCAGAGGTGGTCTCCTCGATCTGAGCGCGGATCTGGCTCACTCTGGCAGCGATCTCATCCTTGTCGCCGCAGCCGTCCACGATGATGGTGTTCTCCTTCTGTACCTTTACGGACTTCGCGCGGCCCAGCTGATCCATGGTCACTTCCTTCAGATCCAGGCCGATCTCATCGGAGATCACCTGTCCGCCGGTGAGGATGGCGATATCCTTCAGCATCTCTTTTCTTCTGTCGCCGTAGCCGGGAGCCTTCACGGCAACTACGTTGAAGGTGCCTCTCAGCTTGTTGACGATCAGGGTGGTCAGAGCCTCGCCCTCCACGTCCTCAGCGATGATGAGCAGTCTTGCGCCGGTCTTCACCACCTGCTCCAGCAGGGGAAGGATCTCCTGGATATTGGAAATCTTCTTGTCGGTGATCAGGATGTACGGATCGTCCAGAACGGCCTCCATCTTATCCATATCGGTGCACATATAAGCGGAAACATAGCCGCGGTCAAACTGCATACCTTCCACCAGATCCAGCTCCGTCTTCATGGTCTTGGACTCCTCGATGGTGATCACGCCGTCCTTGGAAACCTTCTCCATGGCGTCTGCAACCATCTCGCCCACCGCGTCGTCGGAGGCGGAGATAGCGGCAACTCTGGCGATCTGAGCCTTGCCCTCGATGGGCTTGCTCATCTTGGCGATCTCCTCCACAGCCGCCTCAGTGGCCTTCTTCATGCCCTTTCTCAGGACGATGGGGTTGGCGCCCGCAGCCAGGTTCTTCATGCCTTCGTTGATCATGGCCTGAGCCAGAACCGTAGCGGTGGTGGTGCCGTCGCCGGCCACATCGTTGGTCTTTGTGGCAGCTTCCTTCAGGAGCTGTGCGCCCATGTTCTCAAAGGGATCCTTCAACTCGATCTCCTTGGCGATGGTCACGCCGTCGTTGGTGATCAGGGGAGCTCCGAAGGATTTGTCCAGAGCCACGTTTCTTCCCTTCGGTCCCAGGGTTACTCTTACGGTATCAGCCAGCTGATTTACGCCGGCTTCCAGTGCTTTTCTGGCCTCTACGCCATATTTGATTTCCTTTGCCATGTCTGTCAACCTCCAATATTATTCAATCACTGCTAAAATGTCGTTCTGCTTAACGATCACGTACTTCTCCTCGTCCACTTCCACCTCAGTGCCGGAGTACTTGGAGTAGATCACCTTATCGCCGGCCTTCACCTGCATAGTAACTTCCTTGCCGTCGATCACACCGCCCGGTCCCACTGCGATTACCTCCGCCTGCTGGGGCTTCTCCTTCGCCTGACCCGGCAGAACAATGCCGGACTTGGTGGTCTCTTCCGCCACCAGCTGCTTTAACACGACTCTGTCAAATAACGGTACCAACTTCATGAGATATTCCTCCTTGTATGATCTAGTTTTCTTTCTAAATTCCTTTTGGAACCTTTATCCTTTTCACAAGTAACGTTATACCACCATTTGTTAGCACTGTCAACACTTGAGTGCTAAAAATTTTATAAAGTTTCCAGGCGCAATCACCTGCCCTTTCTCTTATAATCGTCCAAGGCGTTGGCAATGCGGGTCAGCCCCTCGGTCAGGCGCTCCCTGGAACATGCAAAATTCAGGCGCTGAAATCCATCCCCCTCACCGTTTCTTCCGAACTGCGGGCCGTTGTCCGCAGCCACTTTCGCCCGATGAATCATAAAATCCCACAGTTCCTCCTTCCCCATCCCGCAGGCGCTGAAATCCAGCCACGCCAGATAAGTGGCTTCCGGAACCCGATATTTCACCTCGGGCATTCGCTCCCGGATGAAATCACCGATGAAGCGGGCATTTCCCTCCAGGTACAGCAGGAGCTCCTCCAGCCACTCTTCCCCTTCTGTGTATGCCGCAATCTGAGCCGTCTCCCCGAAACAGCCGGGCCACAGGTAATATGGCTCCATCTTCTCCCTGAAAGCAGCGCGGATCCCATCGTCGGGGATAATGATGTCGGACACCAGCAGTCCGGCCAGGTTAAAGGTCTTGGAGGGCGAGGTGCAGATGATGGAGTGAGCTGCAAATTCTTCGGAAATTGACGCGAAGGGAACGTGTCTTCGGGGTGCATATACCAGGTCGGAGTGAATCTCATCCACCGCGAGCATTACCCCATTGTCGATGCAGATGCGGCCCACTCTCTCCAATTCTTCCCTGGTCCAGGCTCTGCCCACCGGATTGTGGGGGCTGCAGAAGAGCATAACCTTTGTCCGCGGATCCCTGGCAAGCTCCTCCAATTCCTCAAAATTGATCTCATAATGTCCCCCGCGGTTCACCAGGGCATTTAAAACGATTTTCCGCCCTGTTTTCTCCACATAGTCGTAATAAGGATAGTATACTGGGGACTGGATGATCACCTGATCTCCCGGCGCGGCGTACATCTCCACGGCGCAAACCAAGGCCATATTGACGCCGGGCGTGAAGACGATCCAATCCGGGCGGATCTCCCAGCCGTTGCGGCGTCTCTGCCAATCCACGCAGGCCTGCAGAAACTCATCCGACGGGTAGCAGTATCCGTATGTCTCATGGCCTGCCCTTTTCTGCACCGCCCGGGCGATAGCCGGTGCTGTTTGGAAATCCATATCCGCAATCCCCATGGGCAGGATGTCTTTCTCCCCAAACATCCGCTCCCGCTGCTTCACTGCCCACTTGATGGACGCCGCCTGTGTTCTGTCGATCATTTCATCGAAATTGTACTTCATATCGGATCCTCCTTCTCCTTCCCCTCCGAAATCTTGAAAAGCCGGCCCAGCCATACTATAATATGGTACAGGCAGCAGTCTTTTATTTTCGTCTGGTGGAAGGACTGTGTCATAGAATATTTTAATATAATAATATATTTATTGTATTATATTGTCAATCAGGAGGATTATTTTGGACAGTATCCATGAAATTGTAGCCAAAAATTTGCGGAAACTGCGGCTGGAAAAGGGGCTCAGCCAGGAAGAGCTGGCCCGGCTCAGCGGCGTCAGCAAATCTATGCTGGTGCAGATTGAGCGAGGCATGGGCAATCCGTCCCTGTCCACCATGCAGAAACTGGCCGGGGGCATGCAGATTCCCTTCGATGCCCTCTTAGCCCGCCCCAGTTCCCCCTATCAGCTGGTGAAGTTCTCCCAGCTGGAGCCGATCCTGGGAGACCAGGGAGGCGTCAAAAATTATGCCCTTTTTCCCGAGGATGAAAACCGGCATTTCAGCACCTACTGGGTGGAGGCAGAGCCCGGCGGCAGCTGGCAGGCGGAGCCTCACATGCGCGGAACTGTGGAGCTAATCACCGTTTTTGGCGGAGCCCTGGAGCTCTCCCTCCATCACGGGGAGGAGAGCCGCACATTTCGCCTGAACCGGGGGGACAGCATCTGTTTTCAGGCGGATGTGGTCCATTCTTACCGAAACCTCAGCGATGAACCTCTTATTTTTCACAATATTCTCCACATTTCCCGAAAACTTTTCTGAATTTATACCTTTCTTTTTTCTTCTGTTCGTATTAAAATGAATATAGCACCAATGTTCAGAAGGAACCGCGGATGCCGACAAGGGCTGGAAGCTGAAAGGAGAATGATTATGGCAAAAAAACATATGGGTAGATGGCTGGCGTTAGCTGCCGTCGCGGGAGCTGCCGC
>DXEU01000043.1 GCA_019114845.1 Candidatus Lachnoclostridium stercoripullorum
GCCTTCGGCATTCTGGACGATCCCGGGGCAGTTCTCCCCTACCACAAGGTGACGGAGGACGACTACTGGGTGGATGACCCGGACAGCCGCCATTACAACCGCATGGTGAACGCTTCCCAGGTGGAGAAGGACTGGAACTCGGCGGAGCACCTCATCCAGGTCTCCCCCTACTACAATTACGCCCTCTCCCTCACCTACAACGAGGAGGCGGTGCCGGGGAAGGGTTCGGCGATCTTTCTCCACTGCACGGCGGAGGGGTATCCCGGCTCCAGCGGCTGCATCTGCATCCCGGAGCCGGAGATGAGGACCATTCTCTGCCAGGCGGACGAGAGGACGAAGATCGTGATTTTGGAAAATTAGAAAAACTTTCTGGAGAACATGCGGAGGACGGACAGCTTTTTCTGGTCGGCGGGGGCCATATCCGCCGCCAGGATGGAGACCAGGAGGCTGGTCTCCTGGTCGGTGAACTGGATGCCCTGCGCCGCCGCCTCGGCCTGGAGGGAGAGGAGGGCGGAGAGGGTGTTCGGCCCGGGCGTGCGCCGGAGCCGGCGGGAAAAATCCTCCAGAATTTCCAGTTTTCGGGGATCCATGGCTTTCAGCCGCGGGTCCTTTTTCCAATCAGTCATGGAGGCTCCTCTCCGCGGGGCTCTCCTTGCCCTGCTGCATGGCCTGCACCATAAACTGGACCGTGTCCATCCGGGACTGCTGCTCCGGGGAGAGGAAGCGGCGCATCTGCTCCACGGGGGCGGAGATGCCCCGCAGGAGGTTGGAGAGGAGGCCGATCACCTCCTGCTCATATGTATTTCCGTAGGGGCGGATGGCGTCCAGCATGTCTGCTGGCGAGGCGGCCGCACCCCCGGAGCCGATGCCCATGGCGGCCACCTGCTCATCTTGAAAGAGGTTCATGGTTCTCCTCAGCTCCTGAATTTTTATGGCGGCGGAAAAAATCCGCTGCTGAGGGGCGTTCATATAGGGCAGGGCGGCCTTCATCATCTGGAGATGATGGTCCCCGGTGAGATAGTCCAGATCCGTCAGCCGGAGGGACTGCTGTTCCTGATTCATATCCGGCACCTCGATGGGTTCTTTTGATGACACTATATGCGGCATTCAAGAAATTCATGTCTGGCGCATATAGTAATGGTGACAGGAGAGTGATGAAAAGATGGCTACGCGCCTGATCATAGATGGAAATACCGTTTACGAGATCGATGAGGACTGCCTGGAAAATTTCCGCAGGAGGGAGAACTCCTGCAGGAAGATAAAGGGGCAGGAGATCCGAGAAGATTCGAAGGCGGAGGAAGAACCATAGATTTCCCCAGGGCAGGCGGCACCCGTTTCGGCGGATGCCGCCTCCTGTTTCGCAGGTCTGGGCGCTCTGCCTGGAAACCGTCTGCGGGATTTCCCCGGAAAACAGAAGAGGCATGACCGGGATCATGCCTCCTGCGAGAGAGTTGAGAATGGATGTCTTGCCGGCGGGAAGCTGACAGGCCCTGCCGGAGCCGGCCGCGGATATCAGCAGAAGCCGCCGCCGAAGCCGCCGCCGCAGCAGCAGCACAGGATCAGGATCCAGAGCCACTCGGAGCCGAAACCGCCGCCGCATCCGCATCCATTTCCGCATCCGTTATGTTCGCCGCCGCAGCAGCAGCACAGGATCAGCAGTAAGAAGAGAAGATTGCATCCGCCGCTGTTTCCCCCTGCCTCACATCCGCAGCCACATCCGCAGTTGGTTGCCGCCAAATCACTCATGTCTGTTCCTCCGATAAGATGATTACACTCCATCATATGTCGGCCAGCTTGCCACAGTTTCACCTTTTTATAAAATTTTCAGAGACGGAAGATTGAACTGAACCGGGAGTTGTGTATAATATTCTTAAAACAGCGGAAGGAGATAGACATGAAGCGGCTATACTATGAATCCTCATACATAAAGAATTTTACGGCGTCGGTCACCGGCTGCCGGGAGAGGAAGGACGGGCGCTGGGAGATCACCCTTGACCAGACCGCCTTTTTCCCGGAAGGGGGAGGACAGCCCTGGGATACGGGAACCCTCGGCGGGGCGAACGTCCTGGAGGTCCACGAGCGGGATGGCGAGGTGATCCATTACACCGACAGGCCCCTGGAGGCGGGGAGCCAGGTGGAGGGATGCCTGGACTGGGAGAGACGGTTTGACCATATGCAGGGGCATTCCGGGGAACACATTCTCACCGGCTGCATTCACCGGCGGTTCGGATACGACAACGTGGGCTTTCACATGGGCAGCGAGGAGATCACCATCGATTTCAACGGCCTGCTCACCGGGGAGGAACTGGATGAGATGGAGCGGGAGGCCAACGAGGCCATTTACCGCAATCTCCCGGTGCAGATCCTCACCCCCTCCCCGAAGGAGCTTGAGAACATGGAGTACCGGAGCAAGAAGGAGCTGTCCGGCCAGGTGCGGATCACCGTCATACCGGGGGTGGATGTCTGCGCCTGCTGCGGCACCCATGTGGAGCACACCGGTGAGGTGGGTCTCATCAAGGTGCTGGGGATGATCCACTACAAAGGCGGAGTGCGGATCTCCCTGCTCTGCGGCCGGAAGGCCCTTCTCCACACGGCGAAGCGCCAGAAGCAGATTGCCTCCCTGTCCGTCCTCCTGGCGGCAAAGCAGGACGAGGTGCCCGCCGCGGTGGAGCGGCTGAAGGCGGAGAAGGAGAAGCTGGAGATGGAGCTCTCCCGGATGCGCCAGGCTCAGACGGAGGCGAAGGCGGCGGCCCTGCCAGAGAGGAGCGGGGGACTGGCCGTGTTTGAGGAGATGGATCCGGTGCAGCTGAGGCGGTACTGCACCCTGCTCTACGAGGGGGGCAAGGGGGACATTGTGCTGGCCTGCGCCAGGAGAGGGGACGGCTGCCTGTATGTGCTGGGCAGCTCCAAGCGGGATATGAGGAGCTTCTCCAAGAAGCTCAACGGCCTGCTCCGGGGAAAGGGCGGCGGCAGCAGCCTCATGGCCCAGGGAACCTTTCAGGCGGGGGAGGAAGAGATCAGGCAGGCGTTTGAGGCCTGTGTGAAAGAGGAGTTGAAATGAAGCTGACGGGAGATACTGTAAGAAAAATTCGAGGATTGATTCTGTTTACTGTGGCGGCGGCGGTGGCGGCGGTTCACTACCGGGAGTGCCTGCTGCTGGTCGCCAGGCTGTTCCACATTTTCTTCCCATTTCTGATGGGAGGGGCCATCGCCTTCGCCCTCAATGTGCCCATGCGGCCGGTGGAGCGGCTGCTCATGGGGAAAAAGGGGGAGAGGAAGAGATGGCACCGGCCGGCCAGCCTGCTGATCACCCTGGCCCTGGTGTCCGGCGTCCTGTTCCTGGTGGTCTTTGTGGTGACCCCGGAGGTGTTTAAAACCATGATGAGCCTGAGCAGCAGCATCCCGGTCTTTGTGGAGGGGCTGCTGGAGGAGGCGGGCCGGCTGTTCGCCCAGTATCCGCAGATCGTGGAATATCTGAACACGGTGGAGATCGACTGGCCGGGGCTGGCGAGGCAGGTGGTGGGCTTTCTGCAGAACGGGGCCACCTCCGTGCTGGGGAGCACCGTCTCCGCCGCCGTGTCCATCTTCTCGGGGTTTACCAATTTTGGCATCGGCTTCATCTTTTCCATATACATTCTGCTCCAGAAGGAGACCCTGGCCGTCCAGGCCAAAAAGCTGGTGCGGGCGTTCCTGCCGGAGCGGACGTCGGTGGTGGTCATCGGCATCGCCAGAAAGACGGAGCGGACGTTTTCCAGCTTTTTGGCGGGGCAGTGCGTGGAGGCCCTGATCCTGGGGACCATGTTCTTTGTCACCATGTCCCTGCTGCGGATGCCCTACGCCCTGCTGGTGGGGGTGCTCATCGCCTTCACGGCCCTGATCCCCGTCTTCGGCGCCTTCATCGGGTGCGCGGTGGGCGTCTTCCTGATGCTGATGGTCGGGCCCTTTGCCACCCTGGAGTTTGTGGCGGTTTTCCTGATCCTGCAGCAGATTGAGGGCAATCTGATCTACCCCCACGTGGTGGGCAATTCCGTGGGCCTGCC
>DXEU01000044.1 GCA_019114845.1 Candidatus Lachnoclostridium stercoripullorum
ATGGTTCATTTCTGCGGAGATTATGCGGAACTTTCTTTTCAGATTCAGCGGGATTTTACCTTGGAGAGAAGGGCTTCCTGGAGAACCTGGGAAAAATTGACTCTCTAACTTTTTCTTGGGAAAATAGTTCGATTTGCTCCGATCTACTCCTGCGGGGGCGCTCAGAAAGGCCCCCGCAGATTCTGACATGTGTTTTGTAGGATGGGCGGCGCGGCGCCCATCCGATGCTCAGATCTCCTTCACCATGCAGTACTGCTTCAGGTGGAAGGGCGGCCGCTCCACCACCCCGTAGAGTTTGAAGCCGAAGTGCTGGTAGAGGCTGACGTTCTTCTCATTGTGGGTCTCCAGGGAGATCATCATCTTATGCTCGTCGGCGTAGCGGATGGCCTCGCCGATGAGCAGGGCGGAGATGCCGTGATGCTGCATGCTGGGGCGCACCGCCAGGTAGATCAGGTGAAGACGGTTCTCCTGGTGAAGCTGGTCCGTCCACCGGGAATTCAAGTAATCTCGGCCCAGGAAGAAATTGAGGAGGGTCTTTAAAGACATGTCCTCCTTGATAAGGTACTCATCGGTCTTTAACTGGGCCTTCAGCTCCGTCAGATAGTAGTGAAATGGATTGTACGGCTCCGCCTCGTCGGAGACCACCAGGATGCCGTTTAACTCCCGGCTGTCGGCGAAAATCTCGCAGGTGTCGAAAAACTCCGACAGATCGCACTCAAACAGCTCCGGCAGGAGGCGTTTCCTGGTCTCCTCGTCGGGAATCAAGTTCTGATACAATGGATCATTGGCAAAGCTCTCCGTCAGCAGTTCCTTCAGCTGGGGCAGATCCTCCCTCTGCACCCGGTATAATATCTGGCTCTCCACGTCCTGTTACCCCTCTTCCAGTTTTTTCATCTCGCCGGTCAGCTTCTCCACCGACCGGGCAATATATTGAATGTCGTCATCATAGCACACTTTCTGCTGTTCTTCCACCTCTTTTATCAGGCAGATCTCCTCCGCCAGGTCGGTGCTCCCCCGGCGGTGCTTGGCCTTCAGCCGCTCCACCAGGCCGAACAGGTTCTCGTGATGGACGATGCGCCCCGCCCCCCACTGGAGCCGGTCCGCAGGCTGGTTTAACACGTACTCGGTGAAATACCGGTACACCTCCTCGTCGAAGAGGAAGGCGTAACGGCTGTTGTCGATGCGGTAGATGGCCTCCAGGGCCTGGGCTGTGTCCCCGGCCTCCAGGCATTTCTCCGCCGCCCGCAGGCTGCGGAGGTTGTTCTGCACCGCCTCCTGGGGGAAGAGCACGCTGTCCTGCCAGTCCAGGCGGACGAAATAGTCCTGGCTCTTCTGAAAGAGATTCAACAGCCCCCGCTGCAGGGCGGGATCCGCCTGCCCGGCCCGGTTTCTCTCCCGCACCCGCCGGTACAGCCGATCTCCCAACTCCTCCGCCTCCGTCAGTCGAAGGAGAAGGCTGCGGATGGCGGTCTCATCCTCCTCCCCGGTCACGGGGCGGATGCTGCGGCGCAGCTGGCGGAAGATCTCCGCCGGGTTCACCGGGGCTACCGCCGCCTGGTCCAGCTCCATGAGCAGCAAGCCGTAGAGCTGGTGGTGGAAGCGGTAGACCTTCTCGTCGTAAAAATCATCGTTGTCAAACTGGGAGTGATAGTGGGTCTCCATGAAGCTTCCCCCGGAGAAATCGTTCACTAGGGACGGCACCCCGGAGATGGCCACGGAGAAATCGTCGGACCAGGTCTCAATGGGGGCGCAGACGGTGATGCCGTCGGGGTAGGCCTCCCTCGGATCCACCTCCTGGGGCAGATTACGCAGAAATTCCTCCAAAAAGTCTTTAAACTCGTAGGTGCCCCGAATGGCGTCCCGCCGGTCGTGGACGTAGGCGGGGAGCTCAAAGTTCAAGTCCGCCACCGCCTCCCTGCGCCACTGGGGCCGCACCTTAAACATCTGCTGCCAGGCGCCGGTGGACCAGTCGTACTTGGAATTGATGATGCCCCACTCCTCCGCCGCCATGGCGCAGACCACAATGGTTCGCCTGGGCCGGTAGCCGCTGGCGATGAGGGAGCGGGCCATGCTGATGATCATGGAAACTGCCGTGTTGTCGTCCTGGAAACCGGCAAAATAGGAGTCGTAGTGGGCGGTGAGGAGGATTTTTTCCTGGCTCTCCCCGGGGATCACCCCCCAGACATTGTAGGCGGGCCGCTCCCGCTCCACCCGACTCTCGGCGTCAAAGAGAACCTTCACGCTCCCCTCCTCCTGGATCCGCTCCCTGAGCAGGCGGGCGTCCGCCTGGGACATGGAGAAGGCGGGGGCGTCCGCAGGCCCGGCGATGTCCTGGGCGTTCAGGGCAGCCTCGTCCACCTCCCCGTAGCCGCCCCCCTGGACGGCGATGAGGGCTGCAGCCCCCTTCAGGTGGGCCTGGTACACGGGAAAATTGATCCACCACTCGTCCCGCTGGTTGATGTCCGCCAGGACCAGCTTGCCCCACACGTCCCGGCCCTCGTAGTCCTCGGCGGTGCCTCTGCCCAGATCTACCACCTCAAACTCCTGGAACCCTTCCGTGACGAAATTGGTCTGGTAGGCCCCCAGCTGAATCTCCCGCATCTGGCCGTCCCGGTCCGCAAACCGCATCACCGCCCGCTTAAACTCCCAGGAATCCAGAATCAGTTCGTCCATATGTATATCCTTCAGACCCGCCGCCTCCATCTCCCGGGCCAGCATGCGGCCCGTCTCGATCTCCGCCGGGGAACCGGCGGTGCGGAAGCCCAGCACTGGATTTGTCTTATAAGTCTCCATCTTCTTTGCCAGGCGGTAGGAGTACTCCACATCCACCGCCTGGAGATACGCATTGATTGCATTGGTCTTGTCCATTTTATCTGTCACCTCGCCGTATAATCATAGCGCAGGGCGTGGGGGAATGCAATATTTTGTAGCGGGGAGAATTTTAAGGCTGCTGAGTTTGCGCAAAACTTGAAACATCCTTACCTGGCCGGGTCCGGACTCCCCGTCAGCCACTCCTGCACCTGCTGCACGCTGACCTTCACCAGTTCCGCGATCTTCTCCACCGGCAGTTCTATCTCGGCCAAAGAAAACACCATCTCCTTCTTCGCCATCCGTTCGCCCTCGTTTCTTCCTTCGGCCCTTCCCAAAGCTATTCCCTCGCTTCTTCCCTCGGCCCTTCCCAA